>DATIDX010000292.1:0-2210 GCA_035456025.1 Cellvibrio sp.
ATCAATAACATGGAAGGCCGCCGTATTTTGCAAGTGCGTGCGCTGCGTTTGCAGGATGATCCAGGCATCACCCAAATTGGTTATTAGCGGCGAAGTGTGAAAAAAGTTTGCGACAGGAATCACATGTAAGCAAATTAATTCGTTGCGCAGATGCACACTTGATAGCGGTTTTTACGAACAAAATAAATTTCATTTTACGGTTAGTAGATCGGCTGCATTTGGCGGTAATCGTGGCGCATGAATAAAGTTAACGTGACCTACCGCACCGTCTGCGCATCTGCTTGAATCCATAATGCGCGCGCACATCCCGACAAAAAATTATGTTCAGGATTCATTCATCAAAAACAATTAGTATCAACCCCGAACGACCATATTGGAGCTTACACATTATGAAAAATACACTGAAAAAGATGGGTTATTTGGTGGCTGCTGCCGGACTCGCTGGTAGCGTTGGCGCAACCGCAGCACCGGCAATTAGTTATAACTATGCCGGACTGCAATATATTGATCAGGACGTGGATGATTACGATTGCAATCAAGATGGTTTACGTTTGAGTGGCAGCCTTGAATTGAACGACGCATTTTTTGCAGTCGGTTCTTATAGTGATGTGAGCGGTGGCCGCTGCGGTTCGGAAGCAATAGCTGCAGGTCTCGGTTATCGCCAACTGTTCGGTGCTGATTCAAGTATTTACGGCACCTTGAGTGCAGAAAATATTTCTCCGGACGTTGGTGACAGTGATTCAGGCTTGGTAGTTGCCGGTGGTCTTCGCGGGTTTATCAATAACGATCTGGAAGCGCGTATTCAATTAGCACACCACACTGCATTTGATGGCAACACCGTATTGAGCGGTGGCGTAGCCTGGTGGTTTGCACCGCAGTTTTCTGCAACTGCTGACGTTGGTTTGGGTTCAGAGGCATCGGAAATCGGCGTTGGTTTGCGCATGAATTTCTAAGGGGTTGGCAGTAATAAAAAAGCCGGAATTTTCACTTCCGGCTTTTTTGTTTTTGCGCGCTGCTTATTGATTCGCGGTAATTGGTTTATTGGCTTGCTGCTTCCAGTTCTTCGCTCACCATTAACCAGTTCTCTTCGGTTTCTTCCAATTGGGTTTGCAATTTTCCCTGTTCGGCCAGCAACTCCTGCAACCGAGCTTTGTTTTTATCCTCGTAGATACTGCTATCGCCCAACAGGTTTTCAATTTCACCCAGGCGCGTCTGCAATTTTTCCATTTGGCTTTCGAGGCTTTTTAATTTATTGGTCAGCGGCTTTAACTGTGCTCGCTGCGCAGCCGATTGCTGGCGCTGTGCTTTTTTGTCCACTTTGGTGTCGTTTTCACTGACAACCGCAGTTTCCTTTTCAGCGACACTAGCGGCGGTTTTTTGTTGCTGCATCCATTTGTAATAGTCCTCCAGGTCGCCGTCGAACTCGCTCACCTTGCCATCGGCCACCAGTAAAAATTCGTTGACAGTGTTGCGCAATAAATGGCGATCGTGCGACACCACGATTACCGCACCTTCAAATTCTTGCAGCGCCATCGTAAGTGCATGGCGCATCTCCAAATCGAGATGGTTGGTGGGTTCGTCGAGCAATAACACGTTAGGTTTTTCCCACGCAATAATCGCTAATGCCAGACGCGCTTTCTCGCCGCCGGAAAAATGGGTGATAGGCTCAAATGCGCGCTCGCCATGGAAATCAAAACTGCCGAGGAAATCGCGAATTTCCTGCTCGCGTGCCATGGGTGATAAACGCTGGATGTGCAGCGCCGCAGACGCATTAATATCCAGTGCTTCCAATTGGTGTTGCGCAAAGTAGCCGAGCTTAAAATGTTCGCCGTTAGTGCGGTCACCGGCAATTAACGGTAGCGAGCCGGCGAGGGTTTTCACCAGGCTCGATTTGCCGGCACCGTTGGGGCCGAGCAAACCAATGCGGGTTTCGGCGCGAATTGCCAGCTCGACTTTATTGAGAATAATTTTACTGCCGTAACCAATATCCGCGCGCGCGATATGCACCAAAGGCACCGACATTTTATCGTTGCACTTAAAGGTAAAGCTGAAGGGCGAATCGATATGTGCAGGCGCAATTTTTTCCATGCGCTCCAACTCTTTAATCCGGCTCTGCGCCTGGCGCGCTTTGGTCGCCTGTGCACGGAAGCGGCGGATATAATTTTCGACGTGCGCAATGCGCTCTTGCTGCTTCTCAAAACTCGCCTGTT
>DATIDX010000293.1:0-10694 GCA_035456025.1 Cellvibrio sp.
ATCTTTGGCGATAACTCTATGGGCGCGCAACGCTGGCTGCAACTGGGCAGTTTCCGCTTCCAGCCATCGGAAATTATGAAGCTGGCGATGCCTATTACCATCGCAGCCTATTTAGGTAGGGGTTTTATGCCGCCGCGCTTCAAGCAGATTATGGTCGTGCTGGCTTTGATTGGCTTGCCGACCGCGCTGATTATCGAGCAGCCGGATTTGGGGACTTCAATCCTGGTGGCAACTTCGGGGATTATGGTGCTGTTTTTCTCCGGCCTGCTTTGGCGCTACATCTTTGCTGCCGCCGCACTCTTCGGCGCGAGCCTCTGGCCGATCTGGCATTTCATGTTGCACGATTACCAGCGCCAGCGCGTGCTAACCATGCTCGACCCGACACAAGATCCCCTTGGTACCGGCTGGAATATTATCCAATCCAAAACCGCAATTGGCTCTGGTGGATTGTCGGGAAAAGGTTGGATGGAGGGCACGCAATCGCGCCTGGATTTCCTTCCGGAAGGCCATACGGATTTTATTATCGCGGTGATGTCAGAAGAGTTTGGCCTGCTCGGGGTGATGTTGCTCCTGGCAATTTACGCGATGGTGATTATTCGCGGCTTGATGATCGCGATCAACGCGCAAAGTAGCTTTGGCCGCCTGCTCGCGGCCAGCATTAGCTCTACCTTTTTTGTCTACGTATTTGTAAACATGGGAATGGTGTCGGGCATAGTGCCGGTGGTGGGTGTACCCTTGCCGCTGATCAGTCAGGGGGGCACGGCGATAGTCGCGCTCTTTGCCGGCTTTGGTCTGTTGATGGCCATCTCCACCGAGAAAAAACGTGTTATGACACCCCAGACTTGACGTGAGTTTGGGTGGGTAAAATTTTAATCGAGGTTTTATGTTTTCTTTTCGTCGTTCCATTTCCAAAAATTATCTGTCGCTCCTGGCCGGTATTGGTATCAGCCTGGGTGCTCTGGCTGATTACAGCGAGCATCCACTCGCCGAGGGCTTCATTGATGAAATGGTGCAACAACACGGTTTTACTGCGGATGAAATCAAACTGTGGTTGAGTAAAGCGGAAAAGCGCCAGCCGATTTTGGATGCCATCGCGCGCCCGGCCGAAAAATCCAAAACCTGGAAGGAATATCGCCCGATTTTTATTGTGCCCGTGCGCATCACCAATGGGGTTAGTTTCTGGCATGAGCACCGCGCCGCGCTTGCGCGTGCCGAGCGCGAATACGGAGTGCCGGCAGAAATAATTGTGGCAATCATCGGTGTGGAAACTAATTACGGCAAAAATACTGGCAACTATTTTGTAATTGATGCGTTGACCACGCTCGCGTTTGACTATCCACCGCGCGCGCCCTTTTTCCGCTCGGAGTTGGTCAATTATTTCATCCTGACGCGCGAGCAAAAACACGACCCGCTGGAATTCAAAGGCTCTTACGCCGGTGCCATGGGCTACGGCCAATTTATGCCATCCAGCTATCGCAATTTTGCGGTGGATTTTAGCGGCGACGGTTTTACCGACATCTGGAAAAACCCGACCGACGCGATTGGCAGCGTAGCCAATTATTTTAAACAGCATGGCTGGGAGACCGGCAAAACCGTGGTCGTGCCAGCGAAGTTGACGGGTGAGCGCGCAGCGGTACTGGCCAATCCTGACTTTAATAAAATTGTGCCGCCCGCGATCAATGTCAGCGAGTGGAAAAAAACCGGAGTTGCACCGCGCACCAATCTTCCGGCTGAGATGCCTGTAGTTGCATTTGAATTTGACGGTGCCAGGGGGTTGGAATATTGGTTCGGTTTGCAAAATTTCTATACTATCACCCGTTACAACCGCAGCCCTATGTACGCAATGGCGGTGTACGACTTAAGTATTGAACTAAAAAACGCGATGGAAAATTCCGATAAAACCTTGGCGGGGACAAAACCATAATGGTTGCAATGCATCGGGGCGCAGCTGGCCTGCAAAAAATGAATTCGCTATTGGCATCGCTGCCGGTATTGGCCCTGTGCATCCTGATCGCCGCCTGTTCGGGCAACAAACAAAAAACCACCACCTCCAAACCGACTGAACCCTATAACCCCAATGATGGCCGCTATGAGCATGACAAGGATTTCGGCCCTGATGAAGATGTAGATCTCTCCAGTGTTCCCGATGCAGTGCCGCGCCATGAAACCCGCACGCGCGCTGGCAATAAAAACCCCTACACAGTACTCGGCAAAACCTATCACCTGATTGAAGATGAAAGCTCCTATCGCGAGCGCGGGACCGCCTCCTGGTATGGCAAAAAATTCAACGGTTACAACACCTCAAATGGCGAGCGCTACGATATGTACGCCATGACGGGCGCGCACAAAACTTTACCGATTCCCTCTTATGTGCGCGTAACCAATCTCGATAATGGCAAGAGCGTGGTGGTGCGTATCAACGACCGCGGGCCATTCCATCAAGGGCGCATTATCGATTTGAGTTACGCCGCTGCGCAGCGCATCGGGATTCATAAAACCGGCACCGGCAGGGTAGAGGTAGAAATTGCATTGCCCGGCGATGCCGCACCTATTCCGCTGCGCGCGGAGGCGAAGTCGGCCCACAAAAATTTGGAATATTCGCTGCCCGCCGGTACTTATCTGCAAGTGGGTGCATTCAGCCAAAAAGATGCGGCGCAGCAATTTGCAGCGAGTATCGGCACTAAACTGACGTATCCCATTGCCATCAATTCGGTCTTGCAACCTAAACAAATCCATCGTGTGCGGATTGGCCCATTTAAAGATGCGCAGAGTTTGCAGGATGCGCGCGACCAGTTAGCGGGCATAAAAATTTTTCAGGCACACGTTGTGTACCAGTAGAGCTGAAATTTTGTGCGTGCGTGGTTCAGGTTTAATTCACGCGTTTGCATTAATGTAGCGTTCGCATATTCAATTTTCTTTTCGTTTTAAAGAGTGTTAATCAACCATGATTAAAAATATTTTTACCAGTGTCCTTCTGGCAGCATCCGTTACTGCATATGCGCAGCAACCGACAGTACAAGTCCCTACGAATTCCTTACCTACACCCGGCGCAGCTCCGGTAGTTGAACAAAAGCCGCAAGTTATTCCCGCCGCACCCGCTTTGGCCGCGACAGGTTTTATTTTGGTTGATGCCACCACTGGCAGCATAGTGGCAGAAAGCAATTCTGATCAGCGATTGCCCCCCGCAAGCCTCACCAAAATGATGTCCAGTTATTTGGTGGTGGATGAAATTGAAAAAGGCCGAATCACAGAAGATGCCATGGTCAACATCAGCGTAAAAGCCTGGAAAATGGGCGGTTCGCGCATGTATGTGAAAGAGGGTACCCAAGTTCCGGTAATAGATTTGTTGCGCGGTGTGATTATCCAATCGGGCAATGACGCTACTGTGGCGCTCGCTGAATATGTGTCGGGTAATGAAGATGCGTTTGTCGATGCAATGAACCAGAAAGCTGCACAGTTAGGCATGACCAATACCCACTTTGAAAATTCCACTGGCTGGCCTGCAGAAGGCCACCTGACTACGGCAAAAGATTTAGCGGTATTGGCTCGCGCGATTGTGAATGATCATCCAACTCACTATCCGCTCTACGCTGAAAAATATTTTTTCTACAATAATATTCGCCAACCTAATCGCAATTTGTTGTTATTCCGCGATGACAGTGTCGATGGATTAAAAACCGGGCACACTGAAGAAGCCGGGTATTGTTTGGTTGCATCGTCCAAGCGCGAGAACACTCGCTTTATCGCGGTGGTGATGGGCACTGCAAACGAAAATGCCCGCGCTGCAGAAACTGAAAAACTGCTGGCGTACGGCTTCCGCTATTTCCAAACCACTGCGCTTTACCAAGCGGGTCAACAAGTTAGCAGTTCCCGCGTATGGGCGGGCAAAGCGCCAGAAGTGACGCTGGGTATTCCCAACAATATTGTGCTGACCTTACCTAAAGGTCGCGAGCAATCCCTGCAAGCAAAAATGCACGTTAATGAAATTATTAAAGCACCTATAGCCGCCGGACAGGAGTTGGGAAATTTGACTGTGGAGTTGGATGGTCAGCTGTTGGTGAATACGCCGATTGTTGCGTTACATGCAGTAGAAGAGGCCGGATTTTTTGCGCGTCTGATCGACAATTTAAAACTATTTTTTCGCAATTTATTCAGTTGATCGCTAGAATCAATTCGTTGGTAGTTGCCTGTTTGGGTACGGAGGCAACTACCCGGAATCTCTGCCGGAACCTGTTAAGGTCCCTTCCATAGTTCGCTTGAACTTATTGGCTTCAGCAATTCCGTCTGCACGGGCGTGCGGTTGTTGTAAGTCCACTCCTGTGTTTTCTGTTCTGCTGCTGCGTGCTGGCGGCGGTTCTGTTGTTCACTGTCAACCTAACTCGATAAAACAATTCAAGGAGTTTTTGTGTCTACTAATCCCTACCAGACCCCCGAAGGTCAATTGACGACTGATGACCAAGCAGTCGGCGAGATCAAGTTTTTTTCACCATCGTCACGTATTAACCGTTTGCGCTACTGGGCGCACGGCGCATTATTTGCGATTGCTTTCTATGCTCTCATTGCTGTTGGAGCAGCGCTGATGACGTTGGTATCGCCTTTTGTTGGTGTGCCTATCCTGGTTGTTGCTTATATCGGTTTAATTGTTTTTAGCGTTATCGTGATGATCCAGCGTCTGCATGATTTGAATAAAACCGGCTGGATGAGCTTGCTGGCATTTGTGCCCATTGCGAATATTTATCTGATAGTACTGTTGATTTTTTTCAAAGGCACACCCGGTCGTAATAATTATGGCTTGCAAACACCGCCGAACAAAACCTGGCATTGGGTTGTTGCCTTGGGTTTCCCGATCCTGGCCCTGATCGCAATTTTTGCGGTAGCACTCCCAGCCTACAACCAATATTTGGATGCAGCACAATCTGAATATGACGAAGCTCAATTTGACGCCTACCCAACAGACGACTCAGCTACTGATGAAACGACTACCGACGAAACGACTACCGATGAAACCATCTATACCGATGAAGCCGTAGAAGATGGTGTAGTACAAGACTCGGTTGAAGAGGGTATTATTGAAGACGATGTGGTGGAAGAGCAGGACGTTGAAACTAGTGAAGCTGAAACTCCCGACGCTACAGAATCTGAAGCTGTCGAAGCTCCGCAGTCTGATACTCCACAATAATTAAATGGATCGAGAAAATAAGGCAGCTTCGGCTGCCTTATTTTTTGCGCGACAAAATAGTAGTTACATTTCTAACTGCCGGGCTTGCATACGTATTCATCTTGCTCGCTACCGGTGTCAAAACTATTCTGTGCTGGTGATTAGTTTTAATAAGCGCGGTTAAAGCCGCCTCGCATAATAAATACAAGATTCTGACCGTTTCCAACTGCGTCGATCCGACGCCTTACAAATACTCTTACATAGTGGATTTAATCCGGCGCTAACAAATTGCTAATTTCTGCAATCGGGAAAGCTATGCACTTTTGTTGGCTAGTTAAGCTGTAATTGCAAATCGATCAATTGCCAAAAAAATGGGCGTAATTATGCTCACGGATTTGCATTGCCTTAAAAATATCAATTCACATAACAATAATATTCCAGGCGCGTCGTGATTCACTTCTTGCCTGTTATTCCAGGGAGACGCTATGTATATGCCATCAACCCGATTCATTGCCGACGGCCTTAAGATTCCATGCTTCGCTGCTGCGGATTTTGTCAGGCAACGGTTACTTCACTCCGCATCCTGTTTTTTTATTATTCTTGCGATTTTCGTAGCGCAGGCTGCACAAGCTCAGAACTGGAGCAATAGCTATTTTCGCGGCACTCCCAACAATTGGGCTGCTACGCCGTTAACTAAAAATGTCAGCAGTGGTTTGTGGGAAACACAACAAGCATTTTCGAGTGCCAACCCGCGCTTCAAAATCAGCCGCTATACCGACAACTGGAATGAAGCTTATCCTGCACAGGATTATCTAATTACCGGCGGTGAAGGCGATTATAAAATTACCTTCAATGACACCACCAAAGCGGTAGTTGCGACCAAGATTCCCGTTGCAATCCCTGCCAATAATATTTGTTTCAGTAATCCCGGAAATTTTGCCACACCCTATATCTATTTTTGGAATCCACTGCCCGCTGGTGCAGTGACCCCTTTGCCCGCTTGGCCCGGTAAGAGTATGACCAAGCGTGGCACTTTTTATTGTTATGATTTCACTGCATCGATTCCTGTTGGTATGCAGATGCCGACATCGCTGGAGGTTATTTTTAGCAATAATGGTGCAAACCAAACGGCTAACCTGAAATTTACGGGTGCCGCTTGCTATGAAAATAATGCCTGGAAAACATTGTCGCAATGTGGATTTAACCTTGTAGCCACAGCATCCTCTTCAATTTCCTCACTTTCTTCTTCATCGCTTATATCAAGCAAATCAAGTGCATCAAGCAAATCAAGTGCATCAAGTAAATCCAGTTCGGGAACCTTAGTGGCAAATGCCGGAGTTGATCGCAAAGCCAATATCAATACCCGCCAGGCATTATCGGCGGCAGCCTCGATTGGCAATTATGTCACTGCAGCCTGGACGAGTACGGCATGGTCAGGCGCGCTGACGGGCAAACAAGTGGTTACCCCGCTGCTCACCGCTACGGGCAATATCACTGTAACGCTCACCCTCACTGCGGCCGATAACAGCACCGCAACCGATACCATGCTGATCAATGTTGTCGCAGCGACACAAGCATTACCCGAGCGTCCGCAATTGGCAGCACCCTTGGGTTTCCCCATCACCGGTACGGTAAGCACTGGAAAATACCGTTTCGTAAATGCCTATCCGAATTTAAATGAATTTTTCTTTTCACCGGTGATGGTAACTAACGATGGTATTAATGATCTGGTGTATGTCGTCGATAAAGAAGGCGCGATTTACGTATTCCCGAATAAAGAAAATGTGATCGCTACTGAAGTGCGCAAATTGCTGGATATAAAATCTACCGTGCTCAACAATAACGAAAGCGGTATGTTGAGCATGGCCTTTGATCCGCATTTCGCCACTAATGGTTTTATTTATGTGTATTACATTTTTGGTGAGACCGATAATTTTTATCCTCGCACCGATGGCATAGTCGGCGGCAAAACCGGCGATGCAATCATCGAGCGCTGGACTGTCGATAATCCTGCAAATCCAACCTCTGCGGGTTCAAAAGTAGAAGTCTTGCGCATCCCGCAAATTGGTGAAGACCACAAGGGCGGCATGATGCAATTTCATCCCACCGAACAATATTTGTATGTGGGCATAGGTGAGGGCGGTTACGGCCACAGTGCGTTTACACAAAACCCATTGCCAAGTGATCCTTACAATCGCCGCACCAATAACAGCGCGCAAGATCCAACAACACTGCGCGGAAAATTTATCCGCATCGAACCATTAGCGCAGGCAGTGGACGGAAAATATTATCGCGTTCCGGCAGATAATCCATTTGTTGGCCGCGCTGGATATTTACCGGAAATCTGGTCGATGGGGCATCGCAATCCCTGGCGCTGGGCATTTGATACCGATGCACCTTACACCTTGTGGGAAACAGAAATCGGGCAGGACACTGATCTCGCCTACGAGGAAGTTAATATTATTGCCAAAGGCCAGAATTACGGTTGGCCGGTGTGTGAAGGCGTGCGCAACCGTGGGGTGCTTGGTGGCGATGCGGCAAAAAATTGTTTGACGGATTTTGTCGCGCCGCGTGAAGGTTATGGTCGCACCTCGGGTGTTTCCATTATCGGTGGATTTGTTTATCGCGGTCCTGATTTGCCTAATCTCAATGGCAGTTTTATTTTTGGCGACTATGTCAGCAAACGCCTCTGGTCAGTTGCCAATGACGGTCAAGCCAAAAAATTAATTAGCGAGGCATTCCCGCATTACATTTCATCTATTGGTAAAGACCTCAAAAAGAATTTACTGATTTCGAGCCACGGCCGCGAACTCGGTGGGCCATCCAGTATTTTTAAAGTAGTAGATGACGATGTGGCATCGGCACAAATTCCGCCGACATTATCGACTACGGGTTTATTTGCGGATCTGGCCAATTTAATTCCCGCGCACGGCGTTGTGGAATACACATTGAATACCACCGGTTGGTTTGACGGCGGCAAGATGCGGCATTTTGTAGCCATTCCCAATGCAAGCAAAATAGCCTTTGATCCAACTGCACTCTGGAATTTGCCGGTTGGCTCGGTAGTGGTGAAACATCTTGCAGTGGCGACGTCAGCGAATGCCAATAAACCCTTTACCACTTCAGTATTGTTCCGTCAGGAAACAGGTTGGCAAGCAGCGAATTACCGCTGGAATACAGCCGGTACCGATGCGAATTTGGTGACGGAATCATCTGTCGAACCCGATGGTGGTTTGGTGAGTGTGGTGCGCAAAGTTGAAACAGGAAGCACCTGCGCCGGTTGTCATAAAGATGCGGACGGAAAATTAACGCCGCTTGCGACAGGCACACATCAATTGAATGGTAATTTTAATTATCAAGGTGTGACTAAAAACCAATTGGAAGTATTTAATGCGATTGGTTTATTTACCACCGGCATCAGTAACGGTAGCAGTTACGAAAAATTTGCTGCGCCAACTGACGCGAGTGTCGATTTGACTGCGCGTGCAAAATCTTATCTACACACCAATTGTGCGCACTGTCACTCAGGTATTTCGGGAGGTATGGATTTACGTTTCAGTACCGCACTGGAACTGATGAAACTGGTGAATGATCACAACCGCATTGTGCCCGGTATTCCGGCGAACAGTAATGTCTACAAATATCAAACCGGTGCAGGCATGCGTATGCCTTACGGTTCGGTGGCGACTAATCCTGAAGCAGAAGCCTTGTTCCGCAATTGGATTAATGAATTGGGGGTTGATGTTAGCCAAACCGGAATTGATGTCACAGCAACCAAATCTTCGCCCGAAGTAAATGAAGTCGTTGGTTTAAGTTTGGAAGCGGTTTACAGCAACGGCACCAGGCTGCCAGCAGCAGGCACAGTGACCTGGACATCCAGTAATCCTGCGGTGATTTCCACTCAAGGTAAAACCGGTGCAGCGATTAATGTCACTGCATTATCAACAGGCACAGTAACTGTGACGGCAAGCAGCGATGGCTACAGCGATAGCGTTACGCTGGACGTTATCGCTGCATCAAATCCTGTTACCGCATTAGCGATTGCAGGCACTGCAAAACTGCGCATTAAAACGGGCGAGACGCAACAACTTGCAGCAGTCGCTACTGCAGGTGATGGTCTGTTGGGAATGACTGCGCAAGTTACCTGGACGAGTAGTAATACTGCAGTGGCAAGTGTATCGGCGAACGGATTAGTTACCGCTGGCGTTACTGCAGGCACTGCAACTATCACGGCAACTTACGGCACACTTTCTACCACTTACACCCTAACGGGTTTGGGCGCAGGGCAATATGTTTATGTGAAAAAACCAACGGCGTGGGCGACGGTTAATACGCATATCTGGACAAACCAGAACGGTGCTTTGACTGTGCGCAGTGGCACTTGGCCTGGGCCAGCAGTAACAGAAACAGCTCCAAAATATGGCGCTGGTTGGCTGCGTGTATTTATTCCGGCGGCATGGGCAAATACCTCCGGCAATACCAATATTATTTTCAGCAACAATATGGCAAACCAAACTGCTGACTTAACCGTGAGCCAAACCAATCCAAGTTGGTATGACGCAGCCTGGTTAACCGCTGAGCCTGCACTAGCGGTAGTGGAAGCGGGTACACAAATTCAGGTTGGCAATGGCACAGCGAATATCGCGAGCAGTGCAAACCTGAGCGGAAAATTATTTGTGCCCGGTACATTGGTTGATATCAGAGCTAACGCCGCTGGCCCCGGAATGAAATTTGTTCATTGGGAGGGAACAGGCGCGGCCTATTTGTTGGATGCCAATAGCGCGAATACCAAAATGGTGGTGGGCAATGCGGTCTCGCTCACGCTGCTTGCAGTGTTCGATAGCATTACCGATCAACATCAAGTGGCGCGCAGTCATTACCAAAGTCAGGGTTGTGTCGGTTGCCATGGCAGCGATGGCAACGGCACTCCGTCATTGCTTGATCTGCAAACGCGCTACACACAAGCCGGCCTCGCAAATTACATCGCGGCGAATATGCCTAAAGGTAATGTCGGCACTTGTACGGGTACTTGCGCAACCAGCATTGCCGCGATGATTTTTGCCGAAGCATTTATTCCGCCTGCAGGAGTGTGCAGTGCAGATAGCCTTGACGATTTAATTCCACAAGATCGCAGTTTCCGTTTGCTATCCACACTCGAGTACAACAATTCGGTGCGCGATTTATTGGGGCTCACCAATAATATCGATGTCACCAGCGGGCGTATTCCTGCCGACTTACCGGTGAATGGATTTAAAACCAACGCCAATGCAATCTTCACCAACGATTACGCCAAAGGTTATGTGCTCGCCGCTGAAGCGGCTGCGGCTATGGTGAGCAATATTTACAGCCTCACACCCGGTTGCAGTAACGCGACCTGTTTTGTGCAAAATTTTGGCAAGCGCGCTTATCGTCGTCCACTCAGCGCAACGGAAGTCAATAAATTAGTTGCGTTACAAACTGCACAAGGCAATGGTGCGTTGCTCACCGCAATCCTCTCATCGCCTTCGATGTTGTATCGCTCGGAAGTGGGTGAGTT
>DATIDX010000294.1:0-11358 GCA_035456025.1 Cellvibrio sp.
ATCGCCTCGCCGGATGCCGATAGCATTGCCGACCAGATTGAGCTGGAATTGGAGCTGCACAGCCTCGAAGACGAGCTGGATGATGAAGAGGAAGAGCCGCGCCAGTTTCTGGTGAAAAAACCGGTAGTACGCGAAGAGAGCGAAGAAGAACCGGTAACTGTTTCCGCTGCAGTTAATCCATTCACCGTGATTAATCCACCTTCTACTACTGTAGAGGTGAAGCGCAGAGCGCAAAAATCCACCCCAGCCAATGCCCTGCAATCTGCATCAGTCCCGCAGCCTGTAGCCACACCGGAAAAACCGGCTGCAAAAGCGCCAGTTGCTAAAGAAAAAGCCACAAAACAGAAGCCGATTAAACAAGCACCGGCCAAAGTGGAGCAAGTAAAAGCAGCGTCGGAGATAGCCGTGCCGGCTGCACCAGCTCCAACTGCATCCGCTCCGGCCGAGGCTGTTTCTGCCGTTTCTGTGGAGAAAAAGGTTGCTGTCGCCGCCAAACCGACGCCCAAGGTGGTCAAGGCATCAGCTGTTGCTGCGGCGAAGGAAACCAAGCCTGCGCCTGAGGCTGTCGCGCACCGGGCGCCGGCTGCGGCCGAGGTTAAACCGGAAAATGAAGTTGCGGACGTCGATAATGACGTGTCTGAATTTGCCGATGTGGATTATGAACATGAGCCCGAGTTTGACGATGAAGGGCATGAGGATGTCGATTTCCACAAGTCGTCCTTCAAGTGGGGCATGTTGGCCATCTTGGCCGCGATATTGATCACCGCATCCACCATTCTATTGCTGCAACATCCGCTGTGGGCGCCCGTGAGCGCACCTGCGAATGCCGACAAAGTCGTGACCGCGCTCGCCTCTGAATCGCTTTATGTGTTGACCCATGTCGATGTGCCGCGTTTGCAAAAATTGCCCGGCGTTTTGCAAAGTGGCTCAGGAATGAAACATTTCCCTGCTCCGGACGAAAACTTTTGGAGCAAGCTAGAAAAAGCCGGGATCGATATTTCCCGGCAGGTGGATCATGCCTGGATTGCAGCCTACAGAGCGAGCGGCCAGCCGGAGAGCCCAACCCAAACCCTCTGGGTGCTTACGGGCAAGTTTGACGCCGAAAAAATTCGTGCCTGGCTAAAGAAAACCTATTCGATTGATGAAGATACCTCCGAGCAAATTGTGTTCTCTACCCTCAACCCCAGCAACTGTGAAAAACAGCCGGTGATGATGGCGGTAATTGAGGCCGACCGGATTATCGTCGGAGCACCACAACATGTAGCCGCCTTCCGTGGGCGCCTTGATGCGGTGGCGCCAGCTGAGAAGGACTTGTCCGACTGGCAGCGCATTAGCACGGCACAAATGTTGTCGGTGGGAATTTTCAACCCGGGGCAGCGCGTAGATGCATCCACGGCGATTGCCCTGGGTAAGTTATCGATAGACGCTGCGCCGGTAAAAGGCATTTATTTTGGCCTGGCGCCGCGCATGTGGCCACCGACCTTGGAATTGAACGGGGTGATGGTGGGCACCGAAAAGCAATTTGTGAGTAATGTGAATAGCAGCCTCGCCCAGGCGATCGACACGGCCAAAACCACCCTCGCCAAAGATTGGCCGGAAACTCTCCCGCTCTACCAACAGTTGAAGTTGCACCAGACTGAAGAGCAATTGCAGGCCTCAGTCGCGCTGGACAGCCGCGCTCAGGCGCAATTACAGGCCTGGGCCAGCTCGCTGATGATCCGCACCTTTGCTCCGCACAATGAAGCTGCACCAGTGGTCACCGAAGAAAGGTTTGACGAAAAGCCACGCAGCTTCAGCGCTCTGGCTTCGGCTAAGCTGCCTGAATATGCTACCACCAAGCATTTGAATAACGCCTTTACTGCCCAAGCCTCGGCGGGACCGTTCGGAGTGGGGATCAGCAACATCGAAGCGACCGACAAAGGTGTTGCCATCACCTTGGACGTGAACGCGTTTAACCTGCCCAACATTGGTAAAGATGCAGAGAGTATCCAGTTGCGGGTCACTGATGTGGTTGACCACCAGGATCAATCCCTGATCGCAAATACCCCCTGTGACCCTTACGGTGTACGCCAGGCTGCGCGGGTGGACATGGTGTATGAGGGCGCTTTTGTCGAAGAGGGCCAAAGCCAACCTAAAAGTTTTATGGGGGTGCAGGGGGCAAAAAAAATCCAGCTGCCCGAGAACATCAACCTTTCGAATATAGGCGCCATTAAAGGTGAGCTTGAGTATAAGTTACCGACCAAGGTGGAAAAGCTGGTAGTAAAGACACCCCTGGCAGGAAAGATGATCGATGCGCACGGCATGCAATTGCGTTTCCTGTCGGCCGCCGGAACCAACCGACTGTATTTCCAGCACACGGGCAATACCGATGCGCTCTTGCAAGTCAATGCACTCAATGCCCAAGGCAAGGTGCTGGCGACCACCAATACGGTACGTGAAAAGAATTTTTTTAGTACTGGAACCACCACTACTATGGATGCCCAGGGTCAGATCGCTGCAGTGGAAGTCGTAGTGGCCAGCAAAATCGAAAAGCAAACTTATCCATTCAGCTTCGGCCGCATCCAGCCACCAGAAAAAACCTTTGCCCTGGAAAAACCGGCCCCGGAACTGTTAACTGCGGCCAAGCTGAAGGACCTCAAACAGGATTCACCGCCGACCGATATTAAGTATCCCTACCAGACGCCATTGCAAACAGTGGTGGCAGGCCCGGCGCTGATTGCGGTAAACCAACTGGATACCCAGTCGCAAAAGCTGACTTTGCTGGCCGATGTCTACCTGCGCAACCAGCATCCGCTCACCCGCCAGTTGAGCGCGGCGCGTTTGGTGATTACCGAGGTAGAGGATTCCACCGGCAATCTCCATTCGGTCAATCACCAAGTGCCAATTGCACTTGAGCATCCGAGCGGCCAGTGGGCTGGCGGCGCATATAAGCCGGACGATAGTCAGCCCTGGCTGCGTGGCCAATTGGAAATGCGCGATCAGGATCTGGGAGTGGGTGACGTAGTAGCGCTCTGGGCCAAACTGGTATTTTTAGCACCGGGCGAGCCGGTCGCTATCCGCATACCCTTCCAGTTCGGCATGCAGTGGAACGGTTCTGACTCCTCGCTGAAACTGGCGCGCTGGGAAGCCGGCCGCATGTTGTTTGATATCCACGGTAGTTTCTCCGAATTGATGGCCATTACCGCGCTCGACGATAACGGTGTTGTCGTAAGCCAGGCGGCGGAATTGCGTAGCATCCTCGGGGTAAATCAGGTTGAACTACCCGTCAAACAGCGCCCGGCGACTATCGAATTCAGCATCGCGCGCAACCAGCAGACTGCCGAGTTCCCCTTTGAATTGCGCGCCACACCCTAAACTTCAGGCTCGCTGGGCGCGATGGATTTGCCTTTCCATCCTCAGCTCCCTGGCGAGCACGCCTGTCCAGGCGGCGGTGGTGATTCTGTATCACCATGTCAGCGAGGCCACTCCCAAATCTACCAGCATCAGTCCGGCGCAGTTTGAAGCGCAGATGGACTATCTCGCGCACAATAATTTTAACGTGGTGCCATTGTTTGAACTCACCGAGGCGCTGCGCAAAGGTAAAGCATTGCCCGACAAAACCGTGGCCATCACCTTTGATGACTCCTATGTGTCGGTTTACGAATCAGCCTACCCGCGCTTGAAAAAGCGCGGTTGGCCCTTCACCTTTTTTGTAAACACCGATTCCGTCAGCAGCGGTAAGTTATTCGTCACCTGGGACCAGCTGCGCGAGATGGCAAAACACGGCGCCACCATTGCCAATCACACGAGTAGCCACACCCACCTGCCGCGCCGCGAGCAAGGTGAAACTGAAAAACAATGGCGCCAGCGCATCATCGCCGAGATTACTGGCGCGCAAACCAAAATCGAGCAGGAGCTTGGTCGCGCACCCGCCATCCTCGCTTATCCCTTCGGCGAATATGACGCTCAGGTGCAGCAGATCGCCAAAAAATTGGGCTACATCGCGTTTGGCCAGCAGTCAGGTGTGCTTGATAGCGAAGGGGATTTACAGGCGGTGCCGCGCTTTCCGTTTGGCGGCAGTTTTACCGAGCTCGATGATTTTATTCTTAAGGTCAACGCACGCCCGATGCCCATCAAGAGTGTGAGTTTTTACAGCGATAAACAAACAGAACAGGACAATCTGATCGTAAAAGCCGGCGCCAAACCCTGGTTGGTGCTGGAGTTGAAGGACGCGAGCTTGCTGAAAAAAATCAATTGCTTCGCTACTGGCCAGGGTGCGATTACCGTGGAAGTCATCGATAACCAACTTTGGGCACAGGCGAAACAGCCACTTGTTCCCGGCCGCACACGCTACAACTGCACGGCTTACACGGGCGAAAAAGGCCGCTTCTTCTGGTATACCCAGCAATGGCTGGTGACGGATAAGGCAGGTGAGTGGACTTACAAGGATTGATAGGAAGGGAGGATTGAGCCAGAGCCAAACCCTGTCCCTGGTGTTTGGCTCATGTGTAGCGGGTTTGATGCTTAGGGTCTGATAGTCAGCTTGATGGTGTCTTTCAGTTCGTTACCGTCAGAGCCAACCTCGGTGTCTTCACCATTAAGCTTGGTGATGCGCGCTTCTACGGTCAGGATCTGGTTCACTGTCAGCACCAGTGACGCATCCACTTTGATCAAGCCGCTAGAGCCGTCAATGGTGATTTTATCTGCGTCGTAGCTGTTTGAGTCTTCTGTAAACCGCCATTTCACATCCTCTCCGGTATAGACCTCAGGGTCAAAACCGGTCCCTGCGTAATTTACCTTGATGCGCGGATCTACATCACCACCCACCCGTACTTGGATGGTTTCGGTAGAGGTAAGGACGCCAGTCTCGCCGATGATTTCCATAGTTCTGATTTCGGGCTTGAATATCTTCAGCGGTAATACCGCAGGGGTGCTATCGCAGTTGGCTGTCAGATTTACCTCAGTCCCCAGGCGTGTGCCCGCAACGGCAGTAATCAGGCCGGTGGCGGGATTGACGGTCATTACTGTCTCGTTGCTGCTCCTGAGCGATGCATTGGCGGTGATGGGCGCCTTGGCGCCACTGCGGTATTCGGCGGTGGCGGTGGCGGTGGCGGTTTGCCCCTGGTTCATCTCGGTGGATTTATCCGAGGTGAGCACCAGCGCCACTATGCTGGGGTCGATGTTGAGGATGTATTCGGGTGAGGTGATCACCTCGCCCGCATTATTTTTGCCTTTGGCTACTACCTTAACCGCGCCACTTTTTTTGGTGGCCAGCTCGGGTTTGGTTTCGTCGGCAAAGCTGGCCAGTTCGCGGCTGGCAGGGTCAACCAGCGACCAGGTGAGTGGGTAGTTATAGTACTTGCCATCTTTGAATAGGGCTTTGGCGGTGAACTGGGTGTTAAGGCATACGTCAACCGCTCCGCTCGCGTGCTCCACGGTGATGCCGATCAGATCGGCATCGGTCAGTGTCACCAGCTGGCTATCGGTAAGGCCGGCGTAGGAGGCGGTCAAGGTAAAGGTGCCGACTTGGCCGGCAGCGGTGAATAACCCGTTCTTAATGTCGCCGAGGCGCGGGTCGCTCAGCGTCCAGGTGGTTTTATCGTTGAGATTGCTCTGCTTGCCGTCTTTATCAGTACCTATCAGGTTGAACTGGAGGTTACCGCTGACGTGGATAGAGCCCTGGTTGTCCTCAAGGGCCACACTGACCACACCCGTTTTGCTGGCATCCACCGTTTGGGCGACGCGTGCGCTGTCGCCATTATCGCCGCCACCGCAGCCAGTCAGGCCAAGCACACCCGCTACCAGCAACAGGGTGAGCGAATAGGCGGCTCCTCTAGAAAGCGCCGCTCCTTTAGAACGCATAGGTCACTCCCAGGCCGAGGCCGTCTACACGAAGGTCGTCATCTTTGTAGTAGCGCAGTACGTCGAGAGTCCAGTAGAAGGGCTCGCCCGCGACAATTTGGTCCTGCAAAGTGAAACCGTAGCTGAAATCGGAAAAGGTATCCTTGTTCTGACCGGTTGTCAGGCTGGGCAATGAGGTTTCAATTTCAGTCGATGCATAACCCAGCAGGATGCTGACTTTCAGGTCGTCTGGTTTGGTATCCGGGTCGGTAAGGGTTACGTAGATACCGCTCTGTTGGGTGAGCTCCAGGGTCATGCCATTAGCTTTGTCATCGCTCATGGGCATGCCCACCATGCCTTGCAGGCCGATGCCACGCAAGTTGTCGAAGTTAAATTCAATGTCTGCCTTAAGCTGGAACAGTGAGGGAGAAAAGCTTTCGCCGGAGGCTTTGACTTTGGTGTAAACAGCTTGCCCGGAAACATGGAAGTCTACCGGTTCTTCTGTTTTGGTTTCTTGTGCCTGCACACCGACGGAGGCGAGGCTGAGTGCGCTGATAAGTAATGCCAATCGTTTAGACATAAGAATTCCTTGCGGTGTGAAGTTGTTGATTATTAAAAGTTTATCTGCACATTATTCCAGATTGTTGGTACGGATAACGGTGCGCAATTCATGAATATACACACTGCCGCGCCCTGAATATTTGCCCAATTCTGCCACCATGGCACTACCGGTAAATTGCTCGGGCGCGTCGCGTAATTGGGCGCGCAGTTGCCGCCAGGCGCGGTAAGCGTTGTGGGTATTGATATTGTTAAAGTATGCCGTAAGCGACTCTTCAACATTGTTAAATTTTTTCACTTCGTGTTTTGCCCCGGCCGGGCGCTTGTTGGGGACTATGCCGCAACCCGCGTCATAACACCAGTGGCCAAATAAATTGTGCGCTTCTTCAGCAAAACGCGAGGTGCCCCAACCGGATTCCACCGCCGCCTGCGCCATGACCATCGCGGGTGGAATGGCGTCAACGCGCAGCAATAATACATCTACTGCTTTGGCATCATCGGGATAGGTTTCATGGGTTACATGGAATTTCTCGCGCAGCTTGTCGAGGTTGCGTTTGTTCACGCCGCTGATAGTTTGCGCCGCTTCCCATTCGGCTTTGATTTTGAGTAAGCGCTCGCGCGATTTTAATAATTTCGCATTTTTCTCCGCGACCAGCGGGCGCAACATATTGAGAAATTGCTCCTTGCGCTCGGGTGTTTGGTTGATGGCGCCGAAGTCGGGCAAAAGCGTACTGCTGGTGAGTTCATCCTGATCCATAAAAATTTGCTGCGCCGGGATGGTGGCCAGCACTAACACCAATACCAAAGTAAAAAGTGGAAAGGCGACGAGTAATAAACCCAGCAGCCACTGCGATGCGTTCTTGTTCATAAAGCGGGTTACCAAAAATAAATGAATCGAAAATAAAAACTTACAAATCGAGTTGTTTGCGCAACTCTTCCATACGTTTTGCATTTTCTTCCTTGCTCAGCGGCCGCTCGATAGTTTCGGGCAGGGCGGGCACATTGGGCGCGGGCAATTCAGCACCGTTCATGACCCGCTCGCAGAGTTTTAAGTAATGTCGCTCGAACACCGGGAAGGCGACTTTCTCGGCATTGGTGGTTAAAAAATACCAATCGCTCGCGCAGCCGGCGTGGTACACCGCCGGGTGGCTCCAGTTATGGGCGGCTTTAGGGCTGGGTGCGCGGCAGGCTTCGACATAAGCCTGATGTGCATCGACTAAACCGTGCTTGGCAGGGTCGCCCTGACAGGCGCGGATCATGCGGTGCAATGTCGGTAAATATTCCGATTCTTCAATTACCTTGCGCGCGCCGCGCAAAATGGTTTCGGGTGTAAATTGTGCGAGTGAATTTAGCCACAGGCGTTTGGCCTGATTGAGCAACTCGGTATCTTTAAACCCGGCGTAATACTGGTTGTGATAATTGATGCGGAAGAGCGCAAATACCTGGTTGATCGCGTCGATATGGCCGTCGCCGGGTGCCGGGCGCTCCTGTTCCCCGCGCGCGTGTTGGTCAGTTTGCCCAGCTGCGGTCGTTGAGCTGTTCTGTGAGGCTGCTATCTCTTGTGCGACCTGATGAATGAGGGAGTTGCTGTCCTGCATGCTGATTAACCTGCTGCGAATTGACGGTTGTTAATGCGTGTTGTTTGGCCCAGTGATATTTCACATGCTGCAAAAATTTGGTGTTCCAACTGGCGTAGACCTGATTGCTGTCGCGCCAGAACAACACAAATTCGGCCACCTGTTGCTGGGCAAATTTCAGGTCGATATTGGCGAGTTTCAACACGTCGTAGACATCTTTGCCCGGCTGCCAACTATCGGGAATGCGCTTGGGTTCAGTGTCGTGTTCCAGCGCCGAGCTGTAGCGCAGCCACTGGCGTTTTACATGCTGGATGAACTTGCTGTTCCAGGTGCGGCCGACTTCGCCGCGCTCTTGCCAATAAACGACAAATTCCGGAATCGAATCCTCTACAAATGCAAGGCTGATCCCCGCGTGTTTCACCAGTACTTCGAGCGCGTCCCGGCTCGGGCGCCACTGGCTGTGCATGGCGATTTCCAAATCGCGGTTTAAAAATTCTGTGTCGCGGTCGCGCACTTGCCGCTCGCTCGCCTCGCGTTTTTGGCGGGCTACCTGGGTTTCGTAAGTGCGCCATTTATGCAGTACATCTTTCAGAAATTTAGCACCCCAGGAGTGACTGCTCTCACCGCGCTCGCGCCAGTAAGTCACAAACTCCGGCACCTGCTGGCGCACAAATTCGATGGGAATGTTGTGTTGGGCGATTTGTCGCAGCAACTCCTGATCGGGCTGCCAGTAAGGGGCGATCAGGTTGGCGCCGGCATTGATCGTTGGGGTTGCAGCGGCAGGCTCACTCGTAGTCTGGCCGGCATCAATCGCCAGCGTCAGGCGGCGGCTCTCCACGTAGGGAGCCGAGGCGAGCAGGATGATACCTTTGTCTTTCAGGTTGCGGCTGATGCGCTGCACATCGTGATCCGTCCAGAAGGGCATAGCCCGGGTGACCCAGCTTTCATCCAGATCCAGCCAGTCGCGTCCATTGGCCGGCGCAAGCGGCAACCAGGCTGCCATCTCGCCCAGGATCGACAACATGCAGGCCTCCTCCAGCCCTATTGTGGCGGCAAGGGAAGGGGAAATAAGCAGCGGACGTTCTGGAATCAGCGATGAACTCATAGCTCTCGGGTCGTATTGACCGGGTATTGGCAAAGGTGGGAATTGTAGGCGGATAGGGGGGCAGATGCCAGCGCTGCGGCGTGCATCTGCGCGCCACTGCGCAGTTGCTACAGAGCTGCCGACACCAAGAGTTGCGTTCGGGTCGAGTGGCCGTAATCGCTGCTATGGACTTTACTTACGCATAGCCACTAAATCGATAATGTGAATTAAGTAAATTAAAAACGCTCAATGAAAAAGGGACAATCTGAATGAAATCCTTGATGAAAAACCTTTCCGCATTAATTGCCAGCATCACAGTGTTTACGGCTATCAACACCCACGCCGAGGTTTATAAAGCCAAACCCTATGTGGGCGGGAATGTTTCAGGTTTAGACCTATCGGTAACAGAGGCGCCGGATGACTTATCGCTACTAAGCGGATATGCGCGATTTGGCGCTCAGTTTGATGATTATTGGTCTCTGGAGTGGAGAATCGGGACGGGGCTGCAGGACGATGAGATTCGCGGCGAAGATGGCAATGCAGACGTTAGCCTTGATTTATTCTACGGCGCCTATGTGCTAGGGGGCGCTCCCATCACCGAACACATCTATCCTTACGTTGCGATGGGTTATTCAAAAGCGGAGTTTGAGATAAATGCTTCTGATCGCTCTGCGGAGTATAAGGAAAACGATATTTCTTTTGGGGCGGGAGTTAATTTTGACGTGTCGGATAAATTCGCGATCAATTTGGAGTACATGCAATACATCAAAGAAAATGGAGTTGAGTTGTCCGGGCCAACGGCAGGTTTTATCTATTATTTTTAGCCGTTGATGTTCATTAGCTCCGGGCCTGGACCAGGTTAATACGAATAGCCCATCTTCAGGTACACGCCCGAATTGTCGCCTTTGCCATCGGCATATTCCAGATTCATCACCATGCCCTCCTTGGGTTTGAGGATGTATTGGATGCCCAAACCGGCCACCGGGTAGAAGTTTTCGCTATCCGAACTGCTGCTGTTGCCGCCATAGAGATAGGCGGTGCCGGCGAACAGGGTGGCCGTCCATTTCTTGCCAAGACGGAAACGCTCTTCGCCTTCGATCGATGACATGTATTTATCGCCGTACTGCCCGATTTTGTAACCTCTTAGCTGCACCGATGCTTGCGCGGCAGTGGGCGCATCCTTGGTCAGGTGGTTCAGTTGGCGCAGGGCAAAAATGTGGTTGTTGCGGTTCTGGTGGAAGTATTTGAATTCGAGCCGGTAAACACCGTAATCGTCATCGCCCCCGAGTGCTTCGCGAAACGCCATGTTGTTGAAGTTGAATAGCCAGCCGCGGGTGGGCATGTTCTCATCATCGCGTGAATCGTTTTGTACTACCAAGCCCGCTCCCGCAGATTCGAAGGGTACAACGCCGAGAATATCCAGCACCTGGTCATCAAATGCCGAGTCGCCGGTAACCCCAAAATTCTGGCTGATGCCCTGGGCGCCGATAAACCAGTCATCCCTGATCCGGTAGGTATAGCGAGCGATAAAGGATTCGAGTTCAGCCTCGTTTTTCAGCGGCACGCCCGTGCCCAAGTAATCGTCGTAGTCGTTGTTGACATTGCCGTAGGCCAGACCCGCGATCAGCCGCTGATGGTCTTCATCAAAGGACGCGCGCGCAAAGGCGCCGCCGACAATCGAATCGGTATCCGAATACTGGCCGGACACGGCGAAGATGGACGGACGCGATTTGGCGTCAAAGAAATGCAAATAACCGCCAAGTGCGCCGACGGTGGTGCCCAGCTTGGGATTTGAATTGAGCACAGGTGCGAGCAGCCAAGGTGAGCGCTCACTGAAAACGGAAGTTGGCTCATCTGATTTCGCAGATTCCGGTGCATCCTGGGCGCTGGCAAAAAGTGATGTTCCCGCAGTGATAGCGAAAATAAAGCGCAGAGTTCGCTCAAGTATTAATGGCATTTACAGATCCTTTACAGTGGCGGCTGACTAGCTAAACCGCAGCATAGATTGAAATCGAATGATATGACAGATTGTTGTGCCTGCCCGTGCCGGGGCTGCAAAAATTTAGCGAGACAGTTACAGACTGATACAGACCCATGCGGGCTGTTACACCCATGCTTATGACCTATTGATAGTCTGCGCACATTTACCCGCCCTGTGTCTTGCAGGTAATTGTGCCCAGCTAAAAAGGAAATGGTCATGCGTGTTTTCTCCAAGCCCCGTTTTGCTCGACGTCTTTGCATCGCATCTCCAGTCCAAGGATTGGTGTTCAGTCTTGTTGTCGCACCCGCAATCGCAGCACCTGCCGTAGCTCCCGCTGT
>DATIDX010000295.1:0-14897 GCA_035456025.1 Cellvibrio sp.
GGCTCCTTCGCGGAAGAAGCTATCCAAATCCATGGATGGTGCTTCAAGAAATATAACCTCTGGTTTAAATCGATCCAAACGAGCGTACAACTCTGCCGAATTTGCGCGTCCTCGTCCTTCATGAATTGTGCAAATCAACGATAGCTGTTTCATTCGCGTGCTCTTCGGAAAACTTCAAGGCTTGATACAACCTACAGCGTTATTGCCGATGATTCTAAATGCTCTGGCCTAGGATGAAGTCGAACTCACCGCATGCGCCGACCAGCGCTCCAGCAAAATCGCTTGCGCATCTACGGGCTCCTCGCCCTCGCCTATCTGGCTGGGGATGTAGTTGCCGTCTTCCTGCAGCAGCCAGGCGTGGGTGTTGTCGGTCAGGTAGAGATGCAAATCTTCCATGATCCGGTCGCGGATTTTCTTGTGTTTGATCGGGAAGCAGGTTTCAACCCGGTGGAACATGTTGCGCAGCATCCAGTCGGCGCTGGAGCAGTACAAATCCGGATTGCCATTATTTTCGAAATAGAAAACGCGGTGATGTTCGAGGAAGCGGCCGATAATCGAGCGCACGCGGATATTTTCCGATAGCCCCGCCACACCCGGGCGCAGCTGGCATACGCCGCGCACGATCAAGTCTATCTGCACACCGGCCTGCGAGGCGGCGTAAAGTTCATTCACCAGTTCTTCGTCGTAGAGCGAATTCATCTTGGCGATGATGCGCGCTGGTTTGCCCTGTTCGGCGTGTTCCTTCTCGGTGCGAATGCGTTTCACCATGCCGCGATGCAGGGTGAATGGCGCGTACAGTAGCGCTTCCATCTTGGACGCTTTGCCCATACTCGATAGCTGCAAAAAGATGCGATACACGTCCTCGCCAATGTCTTTGTCAGAGGTGAGCAGGCCGTAGTCGGTGTAGATCTTACTGGTGCGCGGATGGTAGTTGCCGGTGCCCAGGTGCACGTAGTAGCGCAGTTTTCCGGCTTCGCGGCGCGCGACCAGGATCATCTTGGCGTGGGTTTTGAAGCCCACTACCCCGTAAATCACGTGAATACCAAAACGCTGCAAGCGCTCGGCGAGTGCTACGTTTTGCTCTTCGTCGAAGCGCGCGCGCAGCTCCACAATGGCGGTGACTTCCTTGCCCGCTTTGGCGGCGGTCACCAGCGCATCGACTATGGGTGAGTTGGAGCCGGTGCGGTACAGGGTCTGTTTGATCGCCAGGACATTGGGGTCGGTGGCGGCCTCGCGCAAAAAGTCGACCACGCCCTGGAAGGAGTCAAAGGGGTGGTGCAGCAGAATGTCCTGTTTTTGCAGGACTTCAAAATAGGAGTTGGTGCGCTTGGGCAGCTTGGGCATCGACTGCACAAAGGGTTTGAAAAAGTAGCGTGCGTCTTTGACCAAGTCGAACAGGTCGCTGTAGCGGTTCAAATTGACCGGGCCGTTGATGCGGTACAAATCGCGCTCTTTGATTTCACAGCGCTGCAACAAAAACTGCTCCAGTTCCGAGGGGCAGGTATCGGTGATTTCCAAACGCACTTCGTCGCCGTACTGGCGGTAAGCCAGCTCGCCCTGCACCGCGCGCAATAAATCGTCGGTCTCCTCTTCGTCGAGAAAAATATCCGAGTTGCGCGTGAGGCGGAATTGGTAGCTTTCCATCACCGTCATGCCGACAAATATCTCGGCCATAAAAAAATGGATGATGGAGGAGATAAACACAAAATTGCGCCCTTTGGTGCTTAGCGCCTCGGGCAGTTCAATGATGTGCGGCAGTGAGCGCGGCACCTGCACAATGGCGCGGCCGGAATTGCGGCCAAAGGCGTCTTTGCCGTCGAGCTTGACGATAAAGTTCAAACTCTTGTTGAGGATGCGCGGGAAGGGGTGCGCCGGGTCGAGGCCGATGGGGCTGAGCACCGGTAGCACATCGGACAAAAAGATGTGCTTGAGATATTGGATCTGTTCCTGGCTCCAGTCTTCGCGGCGCAATACGTGTATGCCCTGTTCGCGCATGGCTGGCAAGAGCTCGCCATTGAGGATGCGGTACTGCTCAGCGACCAGTTCGTGCGCGCGCAGCGAGATTTCATTCAGCGTCTGGGTTTGGGTGAGGCCGTCGGGTCCGAGGGTCGGCGGCGCATTGCGCTCCAGTATTTCCACCAGGCCGCCGACACGCACTTCAAAAAACTCATCGAGGTTAGTGGAGAAAATGCATAAAAAGCGCAGCCGTTCCAGCAGCGGCAAACTGCGGTTATAAGCTTGGTGGAGGACGCGTTTGTTGAATTCGAGCAGGCTCAGCTCGCGGTTGAAATAGGCGTTGGACACCTTGTACCTCGTTACCCGAAAAAAATCGTGCGGTCAGATTATGGCAATTGCATGACAGAAATGTGACAGCGGTTCCTGAGCCTAACACTAGCAAAGTTTTACTTGCAGCGGGTGGATCTAGCGCAAAAAGCGGGGGGTTTATTCGCGGAAGGGGCTGGGTATTGGAACCGTCAAGCCAGAGCGGCTTGACGGGTATTTCTACACTTTAAACAGTCAGTGCATCACGCGATTAGTTGCACTTGTACACATCAAAGCTTTGGCGGCCATCTTGCGGCTGGCTCACTGGCACTATGGTGTCGCCGCCAAATTGGCTGGCTTCGTTGCGCGCCATGGTGGTCAACTCGGTCTGCACTTTCTCGGGCGAGCGTTTCATGGAGCCCACAAAATTGTCCTTCACCTTAACGTTCACGGTGCGCACTTTATCGCAGCTTTGTACGTTGGCTGCATTGGCAACGGCGACATTGCCGCCGTTCTCGCTGACTTTAACCCAGGTACATGCACTGGTCAGGCTGGCGATGGCGATTAACGCGAGAGAGATTTTTTTCATAGCGGATTCCTCGGAAGTGATTAATGAATAATCAAGGGGACAAAAACTGGCGGCTACACTAATCGGATGGCAGCCGAGTTGCAAGCCGCCAGCCCACATAGCGGCGCGCAGGGCAGCGGTGGCGGGCGGCGTAATGGGCGGTAATAATTCCTTTGGGGAATCCGTGCTGGAGTAGTATCTTTACCTGGCGCTTAATGCACCGCGGCAGCCGTCCGCGCACTGGCCTGCGTAGAGCAAGTTCATCAATAGGAAAAAATGCTAAAGAGGAGTTAACCCTATGGGCTTATTGAAAGACGGCCTGAGTAATCTGTTTTCCCGCCAGACCTTTTGGTGGCTCGTGAAGCTGGGGATTATTTTCTCGATCCCCCTCGCGCTCGGCCTTGCCATCGGCAAACTTTACCAGAGTTGGGACGACGACCCGGATCGCGGTGCGGTGGCGATCGACAAGGGTGCCTTTGGTGAAAACTACTCCACCCCGATTTACCTCGACCAGGGTTGGACCGCCAACGACAGCCTCTGGTACTACAACACTACCCAGGGTTCGGCGCTTATCCCCTACGACTTTTTTATCGCGCTTGAACAGGCCGATTCCACCGAACTGTTTCGCGCCAATAGCCTGATCGATAAATACCGCTATCTGCCGCAGAAACCGACTTTCTTTAATCCGGACGGCCTGCCAGTCGGTTTTGTCAAAGAGAGTTACAAAGGCAATGATTACGTCGGCTTTACCTGTGCCGCCTGCCATACCGGCCAGGTAAATTACAAAGGCCAGGCAATCCGCATTGATGGCGGTCCGGCGTTGGCCGATATGGTTGGCTTCCTCACGGATCTCGAAACAAGCATGGCGGCGGCGCGGGACAATGGCGAGAAGAACCAGCGCTTCGTCGCCAAGGTGCTGGAGCTGAACAACAGCTATTCCAACGCGGATGATGTACAGGCGGACCTCAAGCGCTGGGCGCGTAAAGTGCAGCTCTACAACAACGTCAATTTCTCCAAAGTTGAATATGGATACGCGCGTCTCGATGCCTTCGGGCGCATCTACAACCGCGTGCTGGAGCATGTGATCAGCCGCAACCAGTTGCGCGATGTGCTGCTTGGGGTCACCAAAGAAGGCAATGACGACCTCGACCTGCTCACCCCGGCGCAAGTCGACAAGGTGCTCGAAGGTATCAGTGAAACCATCATCGGCGACCTGCAATTTGCCAGGATCATCGACCGTTTGATGTCCACCAAAGAGGGTTACCCGGGTTTGGGAATGGGTGACATGGAGCGCATCAAAAGCCGGATTTTCAACGAGCCCAATGCCCCGGTCAGCTACCCCTTCCTGTGGGATATAGTGCAATCCGACTATGTGCAGTGGAACGGTTTGGCGAGCAACGCGGGGGTGGGGCCGATTGGCCGCAATACCGGCGAAGTGATCGGTGTATTCGGGATTCTGGATTGGACGGCGCACAAACGCGGCTGGAGCTTGTCCTCGCTGCTGACCGGGCAGAAGAGCAAGAGTTACCAGATCGACTTCAGCTCCTCCATCGACCTGGTAAACCTGTCGCGCCTGGAGTCGCACCTCGCCAGCCTGACCTCGCCGGTCTGGCCGACGCAAAAGGCGGACAGTCCGGTGCAGCAAATCGCCAAGGACATCTTCGATAAATTGCCTGAATGGCAAATCGACGGAACAAAAGTGCGCCGCGGCCGTCAACTGTATGCCGAATATTGCGAGTCCTGCCATGAGGTGATAGACCGCACTGACCGCGACCGCATAGTGGTCGCTAACATGACCAATATCAAAGTGATGGGTACCGATGTCGCCATGGCCGAAAACAGCGTCAGCTACAAAGGCTATTCGGGGAATTTCAATAATACCTACCAGACCGAAGGGGTTGGCGGCCTGGTGATCAAAGAGCGCGCGCCCGTGGTACAGGTGTTAACGGCGGCAACTATGGGCGAGGTGGCAACCGAGCCGGATCCGGATAAATGGTGGCCGCGCCGTGCGCTGGATTGGCTGTATATGATGGTCAAATCCTTCTTTGATAATCAAATCAAAGCCAGTGTAAAATCCGGCGATTACTTACCGGACACGACCGCAGCACCCTACCAATCGCTGCTGTCCTACAAGGCGCGTTCGCTGAATGGTATCTGGGCTACCGCCCCTTATTTACACAATGGTTCGGTGCCCAGTATTTACGATTTACTGCTGCCGGTTAAGCGCGACGGCGACCCGGATGATGGCCAATACCGTCCGGCCAGTTTCGAAGTTGGTAGCCGCGAGTTTGATCCGGTCAAGATTGGCCTGCGCACCCAGGGCTACGATGGTTTTACCTTCGAGGCCAACAAGCGCGGCGATTTTAATAGCGGCCACGAATACGGCACTGTGCATGCGCCGGCGGTCAACGGCGCGAAGCAGGAGCCACTGACCGAAGCCGAGCGCTGGGATTTGGTCGAATATATTAAAACCTTGTAATTAAATGCCGGATTGCACGCCGCCGGGGCAGCGCGAACAGGCTGCCCGGCGCGCTAATCAAAGGAACGAAGACGCCACTTTTTGTTGGGTTGCCCGCAGGGGCAGTGCGGCAGGAGTGGCGTTGTTGTATGTAAATGGTCGCATCTTGATTACCTCATTTTTCCAGCCTGTCAATGAAGGCCCTTAGCGAGTTATTTGCTTGGTTATGCGATCAATAAAAAGTAGTAACCCCACCAACTGGGCAGTTTTGGCCGGGGGCTTGGCCGTCGCCCTGATATTCGCTGCACCCCTGACACAGGCCAATGAAAAACGCGTCACTGTGCCCATTGCCCTGCCGTTCCAGCAGGCGGGCAGCTCCGCATCCAGCGCGGCCACCGGACAGGAGGCCGCCGTTCACGCCGTCCAACCCATGGCTTTTACCCAATCCCCCACAGTGGTTTCGGCTGTGGCAGTTTCATCCGCTGCGCAGGTAGCGACCGCTATCCCAGACGCAACGGCGCCGAGTGTGGCTAGCGCCGCTACACCCCTTGCCACAGGTGCGGTTGCGGGCACTGTGGATCACCCGGCTGTCGCCGATGGAACCGTTGCTGCCGCTGGCGCCGCCGTTGCTTTGGTAGCCGGCACCGGCGCGGCACCGCAACCGCCGGTTAATGTACAGGGTAATGTTCAGAGCAATGTACAGAGCAATGTACAGGCCAGCAGCCCGGCGACCGAGGCGGCGGCGCTGGATCAGGCGGCCGCATTTAAAGCATCAATGGAGCTGGCCGACAGTGAACAGGAGGGCGCGCAGCCGACCCAGACTATCCCGCTGGTAACTACTGCGCCGATCAAGGCGCCGCGCTACCCGGTAGGACATCCCGAGGCGTTTGTGCCCGAGTTTGAAGATTACATCGCCAAGAAGGTCGCGCCCTTTGTGCCCGGCGTCGCGGTGGTGATTGTCTCCGGCGGGCAGATAAAATCGCTCAACGGTTACGGGGTGCGCCGCGCCGGCACGCGCGAAACTGTCACCCCTGATACCGTATTCCGCCTCGCCTCCCTGTCCAAATCCTTTGCCGCCACCGCCGCCAGTGTGTTGGTGAACGAGGGCAAGATCAGCTGGGACACCACCATCACCTCGGTGCTGCCCAAGGTCGCATTTAAAAATTCCGCCTACGGCAAGAAGCTCACCCTGCGCCACGCGCTCTCGCAATCCTCCGGCCTGCCGCGCCATACCTACAGCCACTATATCGACGAGAACATGAGCTACGCCGATATAGTTGCGCGCCTGCGCTTCGTGAATTTCGCCTGCGCACCGGGCAAGTGTTTCGCCTACCAGAATGTGGTCTACAGCCTCGCGGGCGATATGATCAAGAAGAAGTCGGGCATGAGTTTCGAGCAGTACGCCGAGCAGAAAATCCTCGCTCCGCTCGGCATGCGCAGCGCCTCCTATGGCCTTGCCAATTACAACGCCTCGCCTAACCGCGCCGCGCCGCATATCAACGGCGGCAAACGCTGGATTCCCACCTCGGTCAACGCCAACTGGTATCGCGTCCCCCCAGCGGCCGGGGTAAATGCGAGCATTGTGGATATGTCGCGCTTCCTGTTGGCGCAGATGGGCAAACGCCCGGATGTGCTGCCGCTTTCGGTGCTCAACCCCATCCAGGCGCGCGTGACCAAGAATACCCCGGCGCAAAATTACTACAGCGGCCACAAGGCGGCGGGCAACACTGCCTACGGCATGGGCTGGCGGGTGTTTGATTACGGGCGCAACAAAAACTTTATCCACCACGGCGGCCACGTAAAAGGTTTCCGTACCGAGATGGTGTTCAACCGTGATTTGCAGATCGGCATGGTATTCCTGACCAATTCCGAGACTCGCCTCGCGCGCGATGTGATCTTCAAATTCCTCGACAGCTACGAGCGCGCCCAGGCTGCGGCGCGTGCAGCCAAGAAGAAAAAGTAGCTATGAAGCTCGCCGCCCTGCACCCGCGCCAGATACTGCGCGCGCTCGATCAGCTCGACGCCACCGCGCCCTCCTACAGCCTGGCGCGCCCGCAGGCGCTGCGGCGCGTGATCTGGGTGCTGGCCTGTGTGTCGGTCAGCTTGCTCGCGCTGCATTACATCAAATACTCCAACAACCTCCACAGTTTACTGGCCTGGTGGGGCGAGTGGGCGCAACACAATCCGCACCATTATTTACAAGCACTGGAAGCCAGCGGTTGGCTGGAGCTGTGCGGTTATCTCTGGTGGACCAGCTGTCACCTGCTTACCTTTATCATCTTGCCCTGGCTGGTGATCCGCTACGGTTTCAACCAGTCCATGCGCGATTTCGGCTGGCGCTGGAACCAGGTGTCCGAGCATTGGCGCGGCTACCTCTTTCTGCTCAGCCCGATCCTGGTATTTGTGGTGCTGGTGAGTTTCGGCGAGGACTTCGTCAACCACTATCCGTTTTATCAGTACGCCGGGCGCAGTTGGCTGGATTTCCTGCTCTGGGAAGTTCTCTATATGAGCCAGTTTGTATTCCTCGAATTCTTCTTCCGCGGTTTTATGCTCAACGCCCTGCGCCCTGCGATTGGCGCCAACGCCATCTGGGTGATGTGCGTGCCTTACATGATGATCCATTTGCCCAAGCTGGCACTGGAGGCGACCGGCGCCATACTATTCGGCCTGTTCCTCGGCATATTGGCGCTGCAATCCCGATCGATCTGGGGCGGGGTGCTGGTACACGCGGGCGTCGCCCTGAGTATGGATCTGGCGGCGCTGCTGCGGAAACAGGCGCTGCCAGGATCTTTTTTTCCTTTCTGATTCCCTTTTTATAACTCTCCGCTACTTGCATTTTTCCAACCCGTGAAGCGGTTCCTGTCAAATCAAAGACTTGTCGCTTAAAATTTCCTGCATGCGCCAAATGGCGCATAAACTATTACATTAGTGTGATTTGAATCACTCTTTTTTACTGCTAAAGTCACAAGTACACAGCAGATCACCCCTGTAGGAGCAAGGAAAATGAGTGGCCTCTCCCACACTAATCCGACCCGATATACGATCAAAAGCGCTGTCACATTTGCCGGTGTGTTGTTCGCCTTGACGGCCCCATTGGCTGCCCATGCCTCGCTGCTGGATTGCAGTAAGACCCGGGTGTCCGCTGTGAACGAGGAGGCCTGCGCTACGGTCGAGTTGGTCGCCAGCACCCGCCCGCTGGTAGTGGCCAAAGAGGCTATTCCGGCCGCCGTGCCCACTGCCGACACTGCCATCACCGGCTTTCAGGCTGGTTTCCAAGTGGGCCAATTACAGCCCTCTTCCTCGCTCCACGGTTCCACCCTCCTGATTGGCCTGATCTGCGCCCTGCTGGGGGTCGTTCTGTTCCGCACCAAAAATGGTAATTCCAAATAGCCAAAACAAAGATGGCCATATGTATATCTAGCCAGTAAAATTGCCTCACTCTTGTTTACTGGCTCCCGGTTATGGATGTTTCCCTCCTGTTAGATTCACTCAACGATGCCCAGCGCGATGCGGTCTCGGCGCCCGCATGCAACCAGCTGATCCTCGCTGGCGCTGGCAGCGGCAAAACCCGCGTGCTGGTGCATCGCATTGCCTGGCTGATCCAAGTGGAAAAAGTGTCGCCCTATTCGATTATGGCGGTGACCTTTACCAACAAGGCGGCGCGCGAAATGCGTGCGCGTCTCGATGAACTCTTCCATCAGAACGGACAACACATTAACAGCCGCGCCATGTGGGTCGGCACTTTCCACGGCCTCGCCCATCGGTTGTTAAAAGCCCATTGGCAGGATGCAAAACTGCCGCAGAATTTCCAGATCCTCGATAGCGACGACCAGCTGCGCCTGATCAAACGCGTCTACCAGGCGCTCAATATCGACGAGAACAAATGGCCGCACAAACAAGCGCAGTGGTATATCAACGGGCAAAAAGATGAAGGTCTGCGCCCGCAACATATTCAGGATTCGGGCGATCCGTTTGTGCGCACCATGCTGCAGATTTATCGCGCCTACGAAGAGGATTGCCAGCGCGGCGGCATGGTGGATTTCGCGGAAATTTTATTGCGCGCCCACGAACTCTGGTTGCACAAACCGCATATCCTCGAACACTACCAGCAGCGCTTTCCGTTTGTGTTAGTCGACGAATTCCAGGATACCAACAGCGTGCAATATGCGTGGTTGCGGGTGCTCGCCGGTAAAACTGCCTGCGTGAGTGCGGTGGGTGATGACGACCAATCTATTTACGGTTGGCGCGGCGCAAAAATTGAAAACATCCAGCGCTTCTCGCAGGATTTTGTCGATACCAAAATTTATCGCCTCGAACAAAATTACCGCTCCACCGGCAACATCCTCAAAGCTGCCAATGCGGTGATCAAACACAACTATGGCCGCCTCGGCAAAGAGTTGTGGACCGAAGGTGGCAAAGGCGACCCGATTTCACTTTATGCCGCATACAACGAACAGGACGAAGCGCGGTTTATTGTGGAGCGCATTCAGGACTGGGCGCGCAAAGGCCACGCGAAAAACACTATCGCGATTTTATATCGCTCCAACGCCCAGTCGCGGGTATTGGAAGAGGCGCTGCTGCGCGAGACGATTCCCTATCGCATTTACGGCGGCCAGCGTTTCTATGATCGCCTCGAAATTAAAAATGCCATCGCCTACATGCGCTTGATCAGCAATCGCCACGATGACGCGGGTTTTGAGCGCGTGATAAATACACCCACGCGCGGCATCGGCGGTAAAACGGTTGACGATATTCGCCTGTTCGCGCGCGAACAGGGCTGCTCATTGTGGGCTGCGGCCGAGCAAATGGTCGGCAAACGCGTGTTTGCTGCGCGCGCCGGCAACGCGGTGCAATCGTTTTTAAATCTGGTGGAAAAACTCGCGCAGGATGCGCACGCATTTGACGATCACGGCGAAACGCTGGCGCTCGATTTGATCGCCAAAAAAGTGATTGAAGATACCGGCCTGCTCGAATTCCACCAAAATGAAAAAGGCGAAAAAGGCCAGGCGCGCGGCGAAAACTTGCAGGAATTAATTACTGCCTGCCGCGCCTTTGATGCGGACGAAGAAGGTGAAGACCTGACTCCATTGCAACAATTTTTAGACACGGCCGCACTCGATGCCGGCGAAAATCAGGCCGATGAATTTGAAGATGCGGTGCAATTAATGACGCTGCACTCAGCCAAAGGTTTGGAGTTCCCGCTGGTCTTTATGGCCGGCGTCGAAGAGGGATTGTTCCCGAATAAAATGTCGATGGATGATCCCGACCGTTTGGAAGAGGAGCGCCGTTTGTGTTACGTGGGTATCACCCGCGCGATGGAAAAATTGTTTATCTGTTATGCCGAAACCCGTCGCTTGTACGGCAATGAAACCTTTAACGCGGTGTCCCGTTTTGTGAAAGAAATTCCTGACGATTGTATCGAAGAAGTCCGTTTAAAAACGGCGGTGACGCGGCCGGTAAGTTTTAATCGCCCCGCTTTAACCCAGGCCTCAAAACGCGCGCCTATGTATGAAACTGGTGAAGACACCGGCTTCCGTCTCGGTCAGCGCGTTACCCATGCGATGTTTGGTGAAGGGGTGATTTTGCAATTCGAAGGCACGGGTCCGAACGCGGTAATCCAGGTGAAGTTTGAATCGACCGGCGTTAAGCGGTTGGTGATGCAGTATGCGAAACTGCAAGGGCTGTAAAATTTTGAAATTAATCCCATGCGCATTATTTGCGGTGGGATTTGCATGCAGAATTACTCTTCGATCCTATCGCCCTGCGCGGTAATTTCCACCAGCGTGGCAATGCCATTCTTGCGCAGTTTCTCCATCAGCCGCGCCAGTTTTTCCACTTGCGCTGCATCCAATTGCTCGCCGTGGGAAAAGCTCAACCGTTTTTTGGCCACCAGCTCGCGCACGTATTCGGGGCGTACCCGCAGGCGCTCAGCGGCTTGGGTAATAGAGAGGAGTTGACGCAACATGGAGTGTCGGAGCCTGATTGGTGAGATGGCTTACTATGCCACACTTGACTGCGGTTTGATTCCATTGATTGTCGCGCTCGCCGCCCGCAACAGCGGGGCAAATGGCTTTGGCTGTGAGTTGCGGCAAGCTGTGCCATAATTTGCCCCATATCACCATCGCTATAAGGTTCTATCCATGGCAAATCTTGGCACCCTCTACACCGTCTCCGCCCCGTCTGGCGCAGGCAAAACCAGTCTGGTCAGCGCATTGGTCAAATCCAATCCGGAAGTTTGCGTCTCCATCTCCCATACCACCCGCGCTATGCGCCCTGGTGAAGTTAACGGGGTGAATTACCACTTCGTCGATCATGCTACCTTTGAATCTATGTTGGAGGAGGGCGCTTTTCTCGAACACGCACGCGTATTCAGCAACCTCTACGGCACCTCGCAGCAGTGGGTAGTGGATACCCTGAAACAGGGTATAGATGTAATCCTTGAAATTGATTGGCAGGGTGCGGAGCAAGTGCGTAAGTTGATGCCCGATACCGTGAGCCTGTTTATCCTGCCGCCGTCACTCGCCTGTTTACGCCAGCGGTTGACCGGCCGTGGCCAAGATGATGCCTCGGTAATCGAAGCGCGCATGAGCGAGGCGATCAGTGAAATGTCGCACTACGTTGAGGCGGATTACTTGATCATCAACGATGATTTCACCGTTGCCCTGGCGCAATTCCAGGCGCTGATTACCAGCCAGCATATCCGCCTTGCGCGGCAAGCGGAGCGCCACACGCAGCTGTTGAAAGACTTATTGGCTTAAATTTGGTCATGTGCGGTTGGCATAGATACTGCCAGTAACGCATAATAGCCGGCCGGATTGCAGCCCGACTGCATTTTTCCCCCAAGCGTTTTGATAGAGCACAAAGTTATGGCACGTATTACCGTTGAAGATTGTTTGGACCACGTTGATAACCGTTTCGAATTGGTAATGGTTGGCAGCAAGCGCGCACGTCAATTGGCAATCGGTGGTAAAGACCCACACGTAGCGCCAGAAAATGACAAACCTACCGTTATCGCCCTGCGCGAAATCGAAGAAGGTTTTATCGACGCCAGCATCCTGTTGGAAAAAGATACCCTGCCCCAACCTAAGCCTGAGCGCGTGTACGAAAACGATATCTAAGTCGATTTTTAAGATGCCGCAACCTGCCGTCTCCGACGGCAGGTTTACCGCAGAGGTTATTCGGCATCTTGTCTGGAGAAGGGCGTGCAAACCATAGAGGCATTGAGCCATCGGCTTTCGTCTTATCTGGAACCTTCCCAAATTAATTTGGTGAAGCGCGCCTACTTCTACGCCGAACAAGCCCACGACGGCCAAAAGCGTCGCAGCGGCGAAGCCTATATCACCCATCCCCTCGCGGTTGCCGACATTCTCGCCAGCATGCACATGGACCATCAAAGCCTGATGGCGGCCATGTTGCACGATGTGATTGAAGATACGGGTATCAGCAAAAAAGCCATCGCTGGCCAGTTTGGCGATTCGGTTGCCGATTTAGTCGACGGTGTGAGCAAACTCACCCAGATTGAGTTTGAATCCCACGCCGAAAAACAAGCCGAGAACTTCCAGAAGATGGCGCTGGCTATGGCCAACGACCTGCGCGTGATATTGGTCAAGCTCGCCGATCGCTTGCACAACATGCGCACCCTCGGCGCCATGCCACCCGAAAAAAAACGCCGCATCGCCAAAGAGACCCTCGAGATTTACGCTCCAATTGCCCATCGGCTCGGCATGAATGAAGTGCGCCTCGAATTGGAAGACCGTAGCTTCTACTGCATGTATCCGCTGCGTGCGACCCGCCTGCAAGCCGCGCTCAAAACGGCGCGCGGCAACCGCAAAGAGTTAGTCGAGCAAATCCAGGCCTCGTTTGAAAAACGCCTGCTCAAAGAAAACATCAATTCGATTGTGATCGGGCGCGAAAAACATTTGTTCAGCATCTACGAAAAGATGCGCCTGAAGAAAAAGTTCTTCAAAGAAATTATGGATGTCTACGCCTTCCGCATCATTGTGGATACGGTGGACACCTGCTACCGCGTGCTCGGCGTGGTACACAACCTTTACAAACCCGTGACCAGCGAGTTCAAGGACTACATCGCCATCCCCAAAACCAATGGTTACCAGTCGCTGCATACAGTGCTGGTGGGCATGCACGGGGTGCCGATTGAAGTGCAGATCCGCACCAAAGAGATGGACGAAATGGCCAATAGCGGCATTGCCGCCCATTTCCTCTATAAATCCAATAGCGGCGAACCGGTCAATGCCAGCCACAGCCGCGCGCGCCAATGGGTGCAAGGCCTGCTGGAAATGCAACGCAATGCGGGTAACTCGCTCGAATTTATCGAAAACGTCAAAATCGACCTCTTCCCCGATGAGGTGTACGTGTTTACCCCCAAAGGCAAGATTGTTGAATTGCCAACGGGTGCGACTCCGGTCGATTTCGCCTATGCCGTGCATACTGATGTGGGCAACACTTGTGTCGCCTGCCGGATTAACGAGCGTATGGCACCGCTGTCGCAGCCACTATTGAGCGGGCAAAAGGTGGCGATCATCACCGCTCAAGGCGCCCAGCCCAATCCCAACTGGCTCAACTTTGCGGTCTCGGCCAAGGCGCGCTCGGCGATCCGCCACTACCTGAAACATCAGCGCCATCACCAGTCGGTTACCCTCGGCCGACGTATGCTCAGCCGCGCGCTGGCAGAAAACCATATCGACCTGGAGCACCTGAGCGAGGAGTTCCAGCACAAGTTGTTGGTTGGCGCGCAAGTAGATTCCATGGACAAGCTCTACGAAGAGATCGGCCTCGGCAATAAAATTGTCTACTCACTAGTGAAGTTGCTCCAACCTGATGCCGAACTGAAAGCGCGCACGGGTGTGCTCAATTCGGCGATTACAATTGATTCAGCCGAGGGCATGATGATCAGCTTTGCCCGCTGCTGCCGTCCCATTCCCGGCGACCCGATTATCGGCCATGTCAGCTCGGGCAAAGGTCTGGTGATCCATCAGGAGACCTGCCGCAATATCGCCGAAATCCGCAACTACCCTGATAAAGTCAGCCAGGTAAATTGGGCCGCAACCGTGAGCGGCGAATTCCTGGTGGACGTGCGCGTCGAAGTGGAGAGCGACCGCGGAATTATCGCTACCCTCGCCACGCGTATTACCGAGCAGGGCGCGAGCATCGAGCATATCAACGTGCACGAGCGCGACGCCCATAACAGCGTTATCCACTTATGCATCGGTGTACACAACCGTATCCACCTCGCCAATATCATGCGCCGCATCCGCAACCTGAGTTTTGTGATCAGGGTAAACCGCAGTAAAAACTAGCTATACTCTCGCTCTTCCCTCTTTTTGATTGCCACCCAATAAAGGTTTCCCCATGACCAATAAAGCCATTATCCACAGCGACAACGCCCCAGCCGCCATCGGCACCTATTCACAAGCGGTGAAGGTCAACAACACCGTGTACCTGTCGGGCCAGATTCCGCTCGACCCAAAAACCATGCAAATGGTGGAAGGCGATTTCGCCGCGCAGGCGCACCAGGTTTTCAAAAACCTCGCCGCCGTTTGCGAAGCCGCAGGCGGTGGTTTGAAAGATATCGTCAAGCTCAATATTTAT
>DATIDX010000296.1:0-25545 GCA_035456025.1 Cellvibrio sp.
CATGGCAGCACCTGCGATTTAATTACAAGTGGATATTTGCAATCACAATGCCACATCGTTTTTTTTCTGAAATATATTTAATTTTCTTTTTATTTCATGGACTTACGAGGATTAAAAACATGTCACTGGATAAACTGGCGCCTATGAGTTTTCTTTCTAATGAAGCACAGCGACTTTTATTGGTGCAAGATCGCACCAAGGAATAGCAAAATTGGTTTTTTCATTTTTAGCAAAACGCACCAATAGAAATCATTGTTGTGGTGCACGATGCACCACAACAAAACAATCGTATAGACTTGGTATGGGCGACGCGCAGATAAACAGAATCCTGGCAGGGGTGACCTATAAAAATTTCACCCGTAACCGACCGACAGAGGTGTAAAATTCTAAAAATCACCATTTTGGAACACGAGTTTTTAGCTCGCTCCCGCCATTCGGGTTTTACGGCGGCGATGGTATGGCCACAAGCTTGCAAGGCGAATACTGAAAACGCCTTGAGCCAAAACCATAGCACCGCTAAAGTGGCTCTCCCCCTCAGGAATATCTTCTTTCTATATGCTGATCGATAACTTTGGCCGAACCATCAATTACGTACGCCTGTCAGTCACTGACCGCTGCGACCTGCGCTGCGTCTATTGTATGGCGGAAGATATGACCTTCCTGCCACGCGCCGAAGTACTGAGCATTGAAGAACTGGCGACCTTGGGCAAAACCTTTGTCGACCTCGGGGTAACCAAGTTGCGTATTACCGGTGGCGAACCCCTGGTAAGGCGCGGCACTATTGATTTGCTGGAGCGTTTGGGGCAATTATCCGGCTTAAAAGAGCTCTGTCTCACCACCAACGGCACTCACCTACCCCAGTACGCGCAAGCAATTAAGGATGCCGGGGTAAACCGCATCAATATCAGCCTCGACAGCCTCAACCCGGACCGCTTCCGCCAGCTCACCCGCTTTGGCGATATCAACCAGGTGCTGGAGGGCATCAAAGCCGCACAAGCCGCAGGTTTTAAACGCATTAAACTCAATTGCGTCGCGCTCAAACATTACAATGCCGATGAAGTGCCGGCGCTGGTGCAATTTGCACTGGATGAAGGGCTGGATATCAGTTTCATTGAAGAGATGCCGCTCGGGCGCATTGACCAACACGGCCGCGCTGCGGAATTTGTCAGCAGCGATGAGTTGCGCCAAATGATCAGCCACTATCATCTATTACAACCGGCGCTTGCCAAGGGCGATACCGATGCCGGTCCCGCACGCTACTGGCAGGCGCAAGGTTACGATTCACGCATTGGGTTTATCTCCCCCCACTCCAATAATTTTTGCAGCAGCTGCAACCGCGTGCGCGTCACCGCAACCGGTCGATTATTGTTATGTTTGGGCCAGGAAAACAGTGTGGATTTGCGCGAGGTGTTGCGCGCGGGTGAAAATCCCAAACAAGAAGTGCGTGAGCGCATTATCAATGCCATGCAGCACAAACCGGAAAAACATACGTTTGATTTAAATGCAGAGCCGCAAATTGTGCGGTTTATGAATATGACTGGAGGCTAGGCGTGTCATCACAAAAAGAATTCAAACCGCTAAATATTTGTGTGCTCACTGTATCCGACACACGCAACCGCGAGACAGATACCTCTGGCCAAAAGCTGGAGGATTTATTAATCGCTGCGGGTCACAAATTGCACGACCGAAATCTAGTGGTTGATGATATTTACCAAATCCGCGCGGTGCTTTCCAACTGGATTGTTGATGCGCAGGCGCAGGTGGTGTTAATTACCGGCGGCACCGGTTTTGCCGGACGCGATTCCACCGTTGAAGCAGTCACACCCTTATTTGATAAAACCGTGGTGGGTTTTGGTGAATTATTTCGTCAGGTGTCCTACGAAGAAATCGGCACCTCGACAATCCAATCGCGCGCCACCGCAGGATTTGCCAATCGCACGTTAATTTTTTGTTTACCGGGCTCAACCGGTGCCTGCACTACTGCCTGGGAAAAAATTATCAAAGAGCAGTTGGATAGCCGCCAACGCCCCTGCAACTTTGTCGGCCAGCTCAGCATCAACCCGTAATGAGCGAGGCAGACAAAAAAAGAGCTGCTGGTGCGCGCATTAAAATACAGGCGCGCCTGATGCTGGATGACGAAATTGCGTTTGGCCCCGGCAAAGCGGATTTGTTGATAGCCATACACACCACCGGATCGATTTCGGCAGCGGGAAAACAATTGGGGATGAGTTATCGCCGCGCCTGGCTACTGGTGGATGCAATGAACCGCTGTTTCCATGAGCCCCTGGTAGAAACCGCAACCGGTGGTAACCAGGGCGGCGGTACGCGTTTAACGCAGCTGGGATTGGATGTATTGAATCGCTACCAGCTATTGCAAAAGGATATTAGCGCATTGAGCGAAAAACACTTTCCAGACTTTAAACCGCTGCTGCGCAAAAAAGCGGTGCCATCGTCGCAATAAATATTATTCAGCAGAGAGCAACTTTCCCTCCTGCACTTGCAAATAGCTGTCGGTCAAGAATTGCAATTCACTGAGCGCATGGGTGACATAGACCATGGGGATTTTGCACTCAGCGGCAATGCGTAAAAAAAACGGCAGAATTTGCTGCTTCAAGCGCTCATCCAATGCAGACAAAGGTTCATCCAGCAATAATAATTGCGGCGAATACAAAACCGCGCGCCCCAATGCAACACGCTGTTTTTCACCGCCCGACAAATTGCCCGGGCGACGCTCCAGCAGATGGCCAATCTCTAACAAGTCCACCACTGCATCCACCTGAAAACGCCGCTGCGTTGCGTGAATATTGTTATAGCCGTAGAGTAAGTTTTTGCGCACCGTTAGATGCGGCAACAATTGTCCATCCTGAAACACCAAGCCTATATGGCGCTTATGGGGTGGCACCCAGATTTTTGGTGAACTACAAAACAGGGTCTGCCCATTGAGTTTAATAACGCCCTCTTCCGGCTTTAATAAGCCCGCTATCAGCGCGAGCAAAGTACTTTTACCGCTGCCCGATGCACCCAAAATACCGGTGATGGGCACATCAAAAATCCGTTGCGCCGATAACAAAAAATCATCGCGTTTGAAGGAAAAATTTAATTCAAGCACGCTGCACTCCCAACCACTTTTCAGCGCGACGTGTCAGGATATTGCTTAACAGCAGCGAAAAAAATGCCAGCACAAGGCAAATACCAATCAAGCGGAACGCCATTGCATCACCATCAATCTGATGCGTTGCCGAATAAATGGCGAGCGGCAAGGTGCGGGTTTCGCCGGCAATATTGCCAACAAAGGTAATAGTCGCACCAAACTCACCGAGCGAGCGGCTAAACACCATCAGCGACCCGATTAAAATTCCAGGCAACATCAAGGGTAAGGTGACGCTGCACCAGACTTTAAAGGGACTTGATCCCAGCGTACTTGCCGCACTTTCAAACCGGCGATCAATCATCTGCACCGATAATTTTGCCGCCTGCACCATTAGCGGAAATGCAATCACCGCCGATGCCAATACTGCGCCTTTCCAATTAAACGCCAATTCAATTCCAAAATTATTTTTTAGCCACTGCCCGGCGACGCCTTGTGAACCAAACACCACCAGCAATAAATAGCCCGGCACTGTCGGTGGCAACACCATCGGCATAAATAAAACCGCTTCCAGAGCCGGTTTGGCAAAAAATTCTTTGCGTGCGAGCAACCAGCCAAAAAAAATTCCCGGTAGCGCACACAAGAGTGTTGCGCATATGCCCACTTGTGCAGACAGCGCGAGGACTTCCCATTCGGGTTCAGTGAGCATCATAAGTTTTGGATAATCAATTATTGTGCAAGCGTAAATCCGTAGCGGACAAATACCTCCGCAGCTGCAGCCGATTGCAGGAATTGCCAAACGGCCTGGGCTTCTGCGCTGGCATCTTTAGTCAACCCACCCGGATATACAATAGGCAAGTGGCTCTCAGCGGGGAAGCTGGCAATCACCGTGACTTTTTTACTCATCAGCGCATCGGTTTTGTACACGATTCCCAGGGCGCACTCGCCGCGCTCGACAAAAACCAGCGCGGTGCGTACATCTTCAGTGCCTACCAGACGCGACTGGATTGGTGACCACCAACCGTAAAATTCCAAGGCTTGCTTCGCGTATTTGCCCGCCGGGACATAGGCAGGTTCACCGGTACACAATTTACCGCTGAAGCTCGCGAGCAAATCAACACCGGGCGCAATAGTAATGGGGGGGGGCCGGTTGAGCGGTGCAATTAACACCAATTGGTTGCGCAATAAATCGGCACGCGTGTTTCTATTCAATAAACTGCGCTTCTCCAAATAATCGGCCCAATCTTTATCTGCAGAAATAAAAATATCCGCAGGCGCACCATTTTCTATCTGCTTCGCTAGCGTCGACGAGCCGGCAAACGATGTTTTAATCGCCACACCGGGATGTACCTTTTGATAATTGCGACTTAACTCCGTCAGTACATCAGTCAGGCTTGCCGCCGCCGAAATTTTTACCTCGCCCGCTTGCGCTGTCACCGCACATGAAAATTGCAGCATCACTAACAACATTACTTGTGCAATTATCGGGGTGGCTGCACGGCGCCGTATGCAGAGGAGTCTGTCTCTCATCTAACACTATCCTGAAATTATTGGATTCTCGTTATATATGTTTGTATACAATGCGTGTCACTGTCAATCACTACCCAAATTTAATGGCGGGTGATATGTAGAAGGCTGGCGAAGATAGAGAGCAATCACTGCGGGCGAACTATTTGAACAGCGGGATTTTAGGGCTGAAGATTTACAGCGCGACTAAACACAATGCAAACTGATATAGCAATTTGCTCTTTCAAGCTAAAGTCCACTACACCGCCAAGCAGCGGATGCAGTGGAGATCGCTGGTGGAGTTAGTAATGGACAGGCAAACGTTTCAACATTGCTTGGCGCGCACTGATCAATTCTTTGTAAGTTTGGATCATGGTGAAATTCACTTGCGCGCCATTTAATTTTAGCTCGGCGAGCTGACGCTCGTAATCGGAGATTTCGCGCAAGAGCTTGTCGCGCAATAAATCTGAGCGGCTGGTATTAAAGTCGGCCTTTAAGTTTTTACTTTGTCTTCTCATTAGTAACACTCCCTAAGAACTATAACTGCAAATTTTTCACACGAATCAAGCAAAACATTCGCGTATTTCCGCGTACAAATTGAAGACTAGCCCAGAACGAGGAAGCCTGACCACCTTCAACTTAGAATATTTTATTCTCACAGCCGTTAAACTTTGGTTATAAAACAGCCGAACTTGCCACTGCACCCCTGCAGCAGATCACCGCAAAATTAACTCACCAATGCGCTGCTGGATAACAGCTGCCCCCAGGCAAAATGTTTGTCGCCCAACGCAAAAAAATACGGATTGAGCATGTCCTCACTGGCGTTGTAAATCAGCGGCGGCAACTCGCCCGCTGCCCGAACCACCCGCCCACCCGCAGCCTCCAGCACAGCTTGGGCTGCCGCTGTGTCCCACTCGGAAGTGGGCGCAAAGCGCGGATAAAAATCGGCTTTCCCCTCAGCGATCACACAGAACTTAAGCGAGCTGCCCGCATTGGTAGTCTCTATTTCACCCGGCCAGTTGTGCGTGATCGTCTCCATCAAATCGACCGTCGCCTGGGTGCCCGCGCGGTGACTTAACAGCACGGTAAAGGATTGTTTTTGCTTGTAGCGCTCGATCAGTGAGCGCACGCTTATTGGTTGCCGTCCCTCACCTCCGGTGAATTTGAAGGCGCCAATGCTGCGGTCTTCGCGCGCATTAAGCACCCCTAGATAAGTCACATCGGTCACCGGCACATGCACCACGCCCAGCAACGGGCGCCCCCGCTGTATCAACGCAATATTGACGGTGAATTCCCCATTACCGGCGATAAACTCCTTGGTGCCATCCAGCGGATCGACCAACCAGTAGGTGTCCCAGAGTTGCCGGTCGGCGAATTCGGGCAGTGCGGCTTCTTCCGAGATAATCGGCAGTGGCAGGAGTAGCGGCAGCTCAGCGCTAATTAACCGATGGGCCGCAAGATCTGCCGCCGTGAGCGGCGACTCGTCACTTTTGTGCTGAACCTGGTGGCTATCTTTGTTAGTGTAGATTTCCATGATTGCCGCGCCCGCGCGCCGGCTGAGGTCAATCAACCGGCCGATTAACTCTTCGCTAACAGGATGGGTATTAGTCATGCTTGGCCTCGCGGTTTAGCGATAAATCCAACGCCGGCTCAGCGGCTTGATAATTGCCAGCCAGCCATTCGCGCGCCATAAACAGGGCGGCGATACTGCGCCCCTCACACACATCCGGGCGGTTGATCAGCTGTATCAGGTCGGATAGGGGATAAGGTACAACTTCGATAGGCTCAGGTTCGTCACCAACCAGCCGCTCCGGGTAAAGGTCCCAGGCAATCACCACATTGATGCCGTGCTCCATGTACGAAGGGGAAAGGTTGATGCGCTTGAGGAACTGCAACTTGCGCGCGCCGTAGCCCACCTCTTCTTTCAACTCGCGGTTGGCCGCATCGAGCAGGGCCTCACCCTGGTCGATCGCACCTTTGGGCAGGGCGAGGTGGTAATCCTCAATTCCGGCCGCATATTCACGTACCAAAAGCACCGTATTGTCGTCGAGCAAGGGTACAATAAGCACCGCCCCCGGCCCACCGGAGCAGAGCTTCTCGTAGGTGCGTTCCTCACCATTGCTAAAACGCAGGTGAATTTCATCGGCACGGAATAATCGGCTGCGCGCTACTGTCGCGCGCTTCAAAATGCTGGGCTTGGTCGGCATAGGTCGAGTGCAGTTCGCAGAATGTGGTAGAGACAATTTTATGATCAATTGGGAGTTAATAGATACTGTCTTGCTAGATATGGATGGTACCTTGTTGGATCTGCATTTCGACAATTATTTTTGGCTGGATCATTTGCCCCAGCGCTATGCACAAATCCACAATGTCGACTTGGCTGCCGCCCAGCAAAAATTGAAGAACGATATCCATAAATACGAAGGCACCTTGCAATGGTATTGCTTGGAGTTCTGGTCGCAGGCACTGGACGTTGATATCGCCAGTTTAAAAGAGGAAGTGAAACACAAAATCCAGATCCGCCCCCATGTCGGCGAATTTTTGCAGCGTTTGCGCGCGCAGGGTAAAAAAGTGTTGCTGGTCACCAATGCGCATCCACAAAGTTTATCGCTTAAAATGCAAATTACCCAAATCGATCAATGGCTGGATGTAATTATTTCATCGCACGAATTTAACGAGCCAAAAGAATCGCAAAAATTCTGGCAGGATTTACAGGCACGCGAGCAGTTTGATCCGGCACGTACACTGTTTATTGATGACACTGTACGCATTTTGGACTCAGCCAAAAAATTTGGCATCCAACATTTGTTATGCATCCACCAGCCTGACAGCAAAATCGAGCGGCGCATCGACCAGTACCCTGCGATTCATCATTTCGATGAAATTATGCCACCGGTCAACTAAACCTTGAGCAAATGCATGAGTAAACACATCCATGGGTAAGCAACAACGCGATCACGACGATGATGATGACGATAAAATCCGCATCGATAAATGGCTCTGGGCCGCGCGCTTTTTTAAAACCCGCAGCCTGTCAAAACAGGCGATTGATGGCGGAAAAATCCAATGCGACGGCCAGCGGATTAAACCCAGCAAAGAAGTCACGCTCGGTTTGGTATTAACGATTCGCCAGGATCTGGACGAAAAAACCGTTGTCGTCAAAGCCTTGTCCGCGCAGCGGCGCGGCGCGCCAGAAGCTGCACTCTTGTACGAAGAAACAGAAGCAAGCAAAAGCCTGCGCGAAAAACGTAGCGCTGAGCGTAAAGCCGGACTGGGCAGCTACATCATCAGCGAGCACCGCCCGAGCAAAAAAGAACGCCGCCATATTCACCGCTTCCAGCGCATTAATTTATTAGGGGATGAAAGTTAACTTAAGGAGCAAGTCATGGATGTAAAAAAAATATTGGCGCTGGGTTTAAGTGTTGTTGCGCTCACTACACAGGCAGAGATTTACCGCTGGGTCGACAAAGAAGGAAAAGTGCATTTTACCGACAAAAAACCTGCCCCCGAAGCAGAGAATATTACCCGGCAAGTAAAATCGCACAACACCGACACGAGCAGTAGCGAATTGCAAAAGCTGACGTTAATGCGTGAACAAGAAGAAAAAGAGCGGCGTGAACAACTCAGGCGTGAAGAACAAGCACTAAAGCCGCAACGAGAAAAGCAGCGGCAAGTTTTTTGCGAAAAGCAAAGAGAGCGCTTGAGAAATATCAGTGGTTATGTTGTTTTCGTCGACGACAATGGTCGGGCAGTTCCTGTTACCGAAAAGGAACGCCAGCAAAAAGTTGCCGATCTTAAACAGGTAATAAAAGAAACATGTGGTTAATAGTCTCATTTACAAAGGTTTTTTATGCCAAGCAAAGATTTACTGCACCGCTTTTTATTTGATGACTGCGATATCCGCGGTGAAATAGTCACCCTGGGTGAAAGCTACCGCGAAGTGCTCAGCCACAATCCGCAACAACCGGCCATTCATCGCCTTCTGGGCGAATTTCTCGCAGCAGTGGGATTATTGACTAGCACGCTAAAATTCGAGGGCAAGATTATTTTACAAGCGCGCGGTGACGGCGCCATCTCGACCATTATGGCCGAGTGCAACCATCACAATAATTTACGCGGCATAGTGCGCTTGAACAGCGATATTGAATTGAGCGAAGAGCTTGCACTAAACGGCAATCTGCAACAACTACTGGGCAATGGCATACTGGTCATCACCATCGAACCACAGCGCAACGAAAATTTCGGCGGAAAAATCGAGCGCCACCAAGGCATAGTGCCTATGGATGCAGAACACCTCGCTGGTTGCCTGGAGCATTATTTCCAACAATCAGAGCAGCTCGCTACAAAGATGTGGATTACCGCCAACGAGGAATTTGTGACCGGTTTGTTAATTCAGGCGCTGCCGCAACAATTGATCACTAATGAAGATGACAACCGCGATAAATGGGAAACCATTGTGACACTTGCCGATACAGTCAAAAACGACGAGCTGTTGCTGCTGGATCACCCAAGTGTGCTCTACCGTTTATTCAACGAGCATCCACTGCGCCTGTTCGAACCTAAAGCCCTGCGCTTTGCCTGTAGCTGCTCGCGCGAGCGCAGCGCCAATGCATTGTTATCGATTGGTAAGGAAGAGGTGGAATCATTGTTACTCGAAAAAGGCAGTATTGATATTGATTGCCAATTCTGCAACCAGCACTACCATTTCGCGGCAGACGAAGTACGCAAATTATTAGGTGGCGAAGTACTGCATTAATTTTATTATTTATCTATCGTCATACCCGCGAACGCGGGTATCCAGCTTTTACAACGTCGACATTATGGATCCTCGCCTACGCAAGGATGACGACTGCCTTTTAAAATTGAATGAACGGGTCGATCCAACTACACAATTTCATACAAAAATATCCAGCACCAACACACCGAGTAAGCCCATCACACCAATAATCGTTTCCATCAGCGACCAGGATTTAAAGGTATCTTTTAAACTCAAGTTAAAATATTCCTTATACATCCAAAAGCCTGAATCATTCACATGGGAACACATCAGGCTGCCAGCACCAATTGCCAATACCATCAAATTTGGATCTGCACCCGTAAGCGGAATAATCGGTGCAACAATGCCTGCAGCCGTTAAACCGGCAACAGTGGCTGACCCCAACGCAATGCGAATCACTGTCGCGATCAACCATGCCAGCACCAGCGGATTAAGCGCAATATTTTCCAGCGAATGCGCTAACTGTTCACTGACGCCGCTCACTACCATCACTTGCTTAAGCGCGCCTGCGCCCGCCACAATCAATAAAATAACCGCTATGTCTTTTATTGCATCACTGTAAACATTCATCACCTTACCAATGCTCATGCCGCGCTTTAACCCCAAGGTAACTGTCGCTATGGCAAGTGCAATCATCAGCACTATCATCGAGTTACTTAAGAGCTTTATTAATGGTGTTTCTGCAACCGCAGTGGGTAAGGTATAAACAGCAATACTGCTCAGTGCAATTAACAGCACGGGCAACAATGCGGTAATAAAACTATTGGCAACGCCGGGTAATTCACTCTCTGGTAAATCAGTGGGTTTGAATGTAGCAAGTGGTGTGCTTTGAATGGATTTAAGACGCGATGAAAAAAGTGGCCCGGCAACAATCATCGTTGGAATGGCCACCATGATTCCATAGAACAATGTGGTACCCATACTTGCGCCAAACTGTGGAATCAATGCGACGGGTGATGGATGGGGCGGAAGAAAACCGTGAGTCACCGAGAGCGCCGCCAGCAGTGGGATACCTAAATAAACCGCAGGCAATTTAGTCTGGTACATCACCGAAAATACCAGCGGCACCAGCAAAACAAAACCGACGTTATAAAATAGCGGAATACCAACAATAAAACCGGTTAGCATCAGCGCCCAGGTAATATATTTTGGTCCGCACCAATTCATTAAGCTGCGGCTGATTTGTTGCGCAGCGCCCGATTCCGCGACAAGTTTTCCGAACATGGCGCCAAGGCATAAAATAATCGCCAGCGAGCCCAACATGGCTCCAATTCCTGCTTCAATTGTGGCAGGAATTTTATCAAGCGGAATGCCCAGCATAATTGCTGCGGATATAGCTGATAGTAAAAAGGCGAGAAAAGGATTGAGTTTTAATCCGGTAATCAATATCACCAGGATCAGAATTGCAATAACGACTGCAGCTATAGCCATGGTTTATCCTTATCTTATTTTTTGGTAATTTTTTTGTTGGACAAGCCAGAAGACAGAACCAGGATTGCCTCCAGGCTCTATCTTCATCGCACGCGATTTGTGCGGTAAAAATAATTCAAAAAATCAAAACAACCGCAAGAATTTACTTAATTTTGCAAAAGCACCGGAGGCGATAGCTAAAGCTTTCGCGCGCGAAACTTCCGGCCTTTTAATTTTCCATCCGACAATTGTTTTAATGCAGCGCGCGCAATGCTGTGATCGACAGCGACATACGCAGAAAAATCAAACATATCGATTTTCCCGATTTTCTCAAACGGTAAACCGGCGTCCTTGGTCAGGGCGCCGATAATATCGCCGGGGCGCAATTTATCTTTTTTGCCACCATCAATATGGAGTGTCACCATCGCGGGCACAGCCAGAGATTTTTTATCGGCTTGCGGCAAAGGCTCCAACGCAATCGATTGCTTCATATAATCTTCGAGGCGATTGATTTTATGGACTTCTTTTTGCACGACTAAATTTAATGCCAGCCCCGATTCTCCCGCGCGACCAGTGCGGCCAATGCGATGCACATGCACTTCGCTGTCGCGTGCCAAATCCACATTGATTACTGCATCCAATCCTTTGATATCAATACCGCGTGCGGCAACATCGGTGGCAATCAATACCGAACAACTTCTATTGGAAAAACGCACTAATACTTGATCGCGCTCTTTTTGCTCCAAATCACCATGCAATGCCAACGCATTAACGCCTTGGTCGCGCAAATAATCCAATAGCTCATCGCAAGCGATTTTGGTATTGCAAAAAGCAATGGAAGTTTCTGGCTGGAAATGCGCAAGCACTTTTAATACAGCGGGATAAACTTCATCGTCGGCGCGCAACTCATAGAAATGTTGCTCGATATTGGTGTCAGAGTGAATGGATTCCACACTTACCATCTTGGGGTCGCGCTGGCAACGCGCACTGATTTTTTTAATATCGTCAGGGTAGGTGGCAGAAAACAATAATGTTTGGCGATCTGCATTACAGGCAGCGAGCACTGCATCTATATCCTCGGAAAATCCCATCTCCAACATGCGATCCGCCTCATCCAATACCAACTGGTTGACGCTATCGAGTTTTAATGTGCCTTTAGCGATATGATCAACAATACGGCCGGGTGTTCCCACCACAATATGTGCGCCGCGCTCCAGCGATCCAATTTGTGGGCCAATCGAAACACCACCACAGAGGGTTAATACTTTTACATTGTGGGTCAAGCGCGCGAGGCGGCGAATTTCTTTCGCGACCTGGTCGGCAAGTTCGCGCGTAGGACAGAGTACCAATGCCTGCACGCCAAAAAAACGCACGTTTAATTTTTCCAACAGCGCAATACCAAAGGCAGCTGTTTTTCCGCTGCCGGTTTTTGCCTGGGCGATAATATCCTGCCCTTGTAAAACCAGGGGTAAACTTTGCGCCTGAATTGGTGTCATCTCGTTATAACCCAATGATTCCAGGTTGGCGAGCATATCGGCACTGAGCGATAAAGATGAAAAAGCGGTGGTAGTCACAGGCGTCTCGCTGGAATAAATAATTACGTGGATAAGTGCGGCAGAATACCAGTAAAATTCTTTCACGTCGCCCTTGGCAAAGGCGGCACAAACCATTGGATTACCGGTTTTTATGAATTTATCTTGCTTGTGGAAGCTCCTCGCCAGCTCACTATTACTCACTGGGACGAGTAATATATGCAATGCCCAAGAAGATACCCAAAAAAAGTGGGAGCTTGGTTTAGGTGTAGGCGCGGTAGCCGGTCCAGATTATCGCGGCTCGGACGAATACCGCAGTTTTATCAGCCCTATCCCCTACTTTGTATATCGTGGAAAAATTATTCGCACTGATCGCGACGGCATTCGCGGAAATTTTTTACGCACCGATCAATACGAATTCACCTTCAGCGCCAGCGCCGCAATTACCCCGGAAGCAGATCAGAATGAACTGCGCGAGGGCATGCCTGAACTGGGGTCAACCCTGGAGCTGGGTCCGTCATTGAATATAAATTTAACTGGAGAGGATTTTTCACGGGGCTGGCATTTGCAGCTCCCATGGCGCGCAGTGTTTTCGATAGACGCTGATGAGACAGGTTATATAGGTTCGATCTTTCAACCACAATTTGTTTATCGCAACAAACTTTATAACTGGACACTTACTTACCGTGCAGGCGTTACCTATGCGAGCGACACTTACCACGACTACTACTACAACGTAGATCCACAGCATGTCACTGCATCGCGCAACTATTTTAATGCTGACGGCGGTTACAGCGGCTGGAACAATCATTTGGCACTAAGCCGCAGCTTTAATTACCATGATATTAAAACGCGGCTCGCGTTATTTATTCGTTACGATAATATCAGCGGTACCAATTTTGACAGGAGCTCACTGGTAGTAACTGATCACTCCTATCGTGGCGGACTCGCTCTTATTTGGGTAATAAAATAATTCGTGTGCGCTTACTACAAGCGCCTTAATAATCCCAATGTCTTTATTAATGGCATAGCTTCAAATAAACCTGAAGCCTGCGCTAATTGCCAAATTTCAAATGGTGGGCGACCACCATCCTCCGGGTTCGGAAACACATCGTGAATTGCCAACCAACCACCGCGTATAACATGTGGTGCCCACGCGCGGTAATCAGTTAATGCCGCCTCCATACTGTGGCCACCATCAATAAAAACCAAACTCAACGGTGTCGACCAATAACGCGCCGCCAATTGAGATGGTGCAACAACAGGAACCACCGTATTTTCAAGCTGGGCGCGCGCAAGTGTATGGCGAAATTCGCGAAAGCTATCCATTTTTCCAAACTCGTTGTCGTAGAGTTCAGGGTCGTGATATGCCTCACCTAATTGATGCTCTTCTGATCCGCGATGGTGATCAATAGCAAATAAAACCGTGTTAGCTTGTTTGCAGACACTACCGAGGTAGACAGTCGATTTCCCGCAGTAACTGCCAATTTCCAAACAGGGACCGAGTGCAGCTACCGAGAGCGCCCGTTCGTATAAAGCAGCGCCCTCGACTGGATCTAAAAAACCTTTTACTGAATTTATATCAATTGGCAGCATTGTGTTTCTCGCTCATAATGAAGCGCTTATTCTAACAGACAAGCACATCCCACCGACAGCAACGCTCATTAACCCACACGAACCCGCCTTATGCGCCGCAGCAGCACACCTTATTTGATAAAACGCATTTATAAAATTATCAACCAATGGTATGTGCAGCGCTTTATTGCACCACAATTTGATCGCCTGGGCAGCATTCCAGAAATTGCGCATCCGCGCAGCCTGGTTATTTTTGGTCGCAACATTCACTTGGGAAAATACGCACAAATTATTTGCGCAAAGGATAACTGTGTGCGCTTTACTAGTTGGCCGAGCAAACAAGCCGATGCGGAAATTATTGTGGGCGATTACTGCTTGATATCACCGGGAGTGCGCATATCCGCCGCAAAATCTATTCGCATTGGCGATAACTGTATGTTCGCCGCCAATGTCACCATCAGCGATAGCGACTGGCACGGCATTTACAATCGCATCCGTCCGTTTCGTTGCACCAAATCAGTGGTGATTGAAAATAATGTGTGGCTGGGAGAGCGGGTTATTGTCAACAAAGGTGTGACTATTGGTGAGAACTCGGTAGTGGGTGCAGGCTCGGTAGTGACCAAAAGCATTCCTGCCAATTCGGTAGCTGCAGGCAACCCGGCGCGCATTATTAAAACTATTAATCCCAAACGCAGAATGCTAAAACGCGAATTGTTATTTAAAGATGCAGAACATTATTTTTATAATCAGGATCAGCTTGATAAATATATGTTAAGCGATAATGGTTGGTGGAATTGGTTGCGCTCCCTCATAAAACCGAACACAAGCGATTAACTTAAGAATCCATTGCTACACGCAGCAACGCGGCGACAGAAATTCCGTCGGTGATTTCGCCGCGCTTTACCATCGCAATAGCTTCTGTCAACGGCAATTTTTTTACTTCAATATCTTCCGTTGCTTCAAGCTGTTGTTGGCCGAGAAATAAATCCCGCGCAACAAAGACTACACAAAACTCATCGGTAACCGAATTGGATAAATGCAGGGTCATTAATTGCTGCCAATCATTGGCTTTCAAGCCCACCTCTTCTTCCAACTCGCGCTTGGCAGCATCGAGTGGACTTTCGCCGTGCGGACAGCCACCTTCCGGAATTTCCCAAGTGTATTGATTGAGCGTGTAGCGACTCTGCTTTACCAACCAGGTATTGCCTTCACTATCGATCGGTACTATACCGATTGCAGTATTTTTAAAATGTACCACACCGTAAATGCCATCAGTTCCCTTGGGCGTCATCACTTCATCGTGGGACACTTTGATCCAGGGATTTTCATAAACAACTTTTGATGTTTTAGTTTTCCAGCCACCCATTTTTTCTTCAAAATATTTTTCTTCCATACGAACCCCGTGAATCAATTAGCGGCTAGTGATGCGATGTGCGTTAACAACTAAAAAAACGAGTTGCCTTTAACTGGGCTGACAGACTAGTGCAAGCGGTGAGCATCTAGCTCGACTTGTGTAATCTGCGAGCCAAGCATAATAACCCGACCAAAATATCGGTCGGCACCTGACACCGTAAATTCAAAATAGAATGCCCGCCACAGTGATAATTTTCCGACATGGTTACGTTTAAACCAGAGACGGCGCAAATAAACATTTTCATCCAACAGTTGCACCTCCATTTCTGCACAGCGTTTTTGCGCAGCATTAAATGCGCGCTCTTTAACAAGCAACGCACCGCGCCAATAATAAATAGTGAGGGCAATGAGGGTGAGCCAAAGGACGGAGTTCAAATCGAACATGGAGCTAAGCCGGTGAAGAAAAATAAAAACCATATCGCTTAAGCGATTGCGGAGTATTTTGCAGAGCGCTGCAACGAGAGACCGCTGCAACTGGACTCCCTAAAACAGCAAAGGGTGATTGATTGCTCAATCACCCTTTTCGAAACCCGCTCAAATTAGAGTGGAGTTACGTTTTCTGCTTGTGGACCCTTTTGACCTTGGGTAACTTCGAAAGTCACTTTCTGACCTTCTTTCAAGGTTTTACGGCCGTTGCCGTTAATTGCACGGAAGTGTACAAATACATCTGCACCACCTTCACGCTCAATAAAACCATAACCCTTGTCATCGTTGAACCATTTAACAACACCAGAGACTAGATCTGACATAGTTTCCTCATCTTGCATCTAAAACGTCAGCGTAGCTGACCGAACAAAAAAACCGACTTTACTAAAAGCCAGAGTGAAATAGCCTGTAATAAAGCTATTGCTCAGGTCGTGGTACGTCCAAGTGTCTTGAGCAAGCGGTTGTCTTACCAAAGTCTAGTCTTGGGGCGGATCTCAATCTGTAGCAGTTCAAAATTAAAACACTAGACCGCGCGGAGTCAAGCAGTTATCCGTGAATTTAGAGAATATCGACACTTTTTGTAATGCTGTGTAAGAGCCACACAATTAATCGGGCATTTTTGGGCCGTCATCGTTTTGTTTGCCATTATTTTGTGCAGTGTTTGCAGCAGACCTGCCTAGCGTTTCGTGCAAAAACAGTGCAATGGGGATCACTGCAAATCCAACCATCATCACCTGGCGCTTAATACTCTGAAATTCGTAACCCTGTTTCGCCAATTGATAACACGCTAAGCCCCAGGCAGCAGCGGCAAAATACCCCCAGCGCCAATGTTTAAAAACAGTCCACGCGATCAGGGCGCTTACGCACGCTAAAAACAATCCGTAAATATTCAAAAATGAAATAAAACCAGCAACAGCCACTAATAAAATGATCAATAAAAGAAAATTTAATACATTTGAAACAATCAGGAGTTTTGACATAAATTTAAATTCGCAAATGTTACTTTTTTACACCACTTAGTCAGAGCTGGATTTACCTTTACCGCGCCAGTCACGATATTTTTTATGCACCCCGCGCGTAAACGCCTGTGAGTAATCTTCAAGAAAGTCCACGCCCACCAGCACCAAAATCACCACTAACGATAATTTAATTGCAATCAGGTTGTAGCCAATCGCAATGACCACCCCGATTGAGGCCAGCACCCAGATAGTGGCAGCTGAGGTGACGCCCAATACAAAACCATCGCGCGCGAGCATCACCCCGGCCCCCAGGAAGCCAATGCCGGTGATGACCTGGCCGATAATGCGCGAGGGGTCGGTAACCACTTTTTCCGGCCCGGTAAGATGGGAAGACACAAACAGTGAGGCCGCAATAAAGATATAGGTACCCAGGGTGATCAATGATGAGGTGCGGATGCCGACCGGCTTGCCGCGCAACTGGCGCTCAATGCCGATAATACTGCCGCACAAGAGCGCAGTTCCAATCGATTTCCAGTCAAAGGGGTCCACTGAAAAAAGCAGCTCCAGCTCCATACATTTACCTCATTAACCACCCGACTAAATTTCAAGAGACGCCGAGCGCGGTATTGATAATAATTTTTTTAATTGCCGGTACTGAGTTTAGTTTCCGCATACCGGTATTGCGCAACCAATTAACCGAAAGCGAGTTGCTGCCAAACAACCGTTTGAACCCCTCCATCGCCGACATCATGCCCAAATTTGCTGCCAGGCGTTGGCGCTGGTACCGGCGCAAGATGGAATAATCCGCCAGCGGGATTCTGCGCTCCAACGCGCGCTCAATTTCCCGTGCAAGGGCGATCACATCCAACAACCCTAAATTAACACCCTGACCCGCCAGTGGATGGATGTTATGGGCGGCATCACCAACCAAGGCAATACCTGGCTGGATATAGGTAGTTGCATGGCGCTGGCGCAACGGGATAGCAAAACGTTTATCGCACGCCAGGATGTCGCCCAATCGAAATTCAAATGCTTCGCCAAGCCGCGCACAGAAGGCGCGGTCATCAAGCGCCATCAGCTGTGTTGCCAATTCATCATCGGCCGACCAGACAATGGAGCAGTGGTGCGCATCGTCATAGTGTTGCAATGGCAAAAAAGCCAGTGGCCCGGTACGCATAAATCGTTGCCATGCGGTGTGTTCATGGGGTCGCTCAGTGCGCACCGTTGTAATAATTGCCTGTTGCCCATAATCCCATTCACGCGTAGAAAAATCAGCAAGCTGACGCACTTTTGATTGCGCGCCATCCGCCGCAATTAGCAGCGGGGCGGAAATTTCCTTATGGTCTGTCAACTGCACGCGCACGCGCGGAAATTCGGATTGCGCGGGAATAACCTGTGCAACCGCGACAGAATGGATTACATCAATATTGCGATGCTCTGCCATGCGTGCGCGCAATTGATTTACCAGCACCGAATTTTCAACAATATGTCCGAGGTGTGATTGTTGGACTTCGGCGCAATCAAACTCAATCGCCGCTGTGCCTTCACCATCCCAGACTTTCATTTCGCGATATGCGCAAACTCGCTGCGCTACAATCTCATCCCAACAACCGATGTCGCTGAGCAATTGCTCAGATGCGTGGGTGAGTGCAACTACGCGCGGATCAAAATGTTCGCCACTGAAATGCACAGCGCTGACATTAGCTTCGATAACTGCAATGCGCAGATCGCTTGCTGCGGGGGTTTGCGCAACAGCACAGGCAAGTGATGCACCGACCACCCCGGCACCAACGATAATCAAATCGTAGTCGGAATTTTTATTCTGTTCGCCATCGCGCACAGGTTTTCCAGCAGTTTTGCTGGCAGCTTTTTGGTCTTCCATGGGATTTTCCAACCAGCGGAATTGCCGGCCGGCGGTGCCCATAGTTTGGGCAATAAATTGATTTTTAATTAGCGGAATTGACTCGAGACTTAACAAACCCAGGTGACGCATGGCGATAAATGGCAAATGATCACTGGAAAACAGGCGCACCAATTTATCGCTGAATTCAATGGTGACTTGCTGGTCGAGCTGTTGCTTATCAAGATAGTTTTGCAGTACCGCAAGATCGCCAGGCGATTTTCTCGCAGCAATTGCAACGCGCAGCGTTTCCACCAGACAGGCGCAATCGCGCAATGCCAAATTAAATCCCTGCCCCGCAACCGGATGTAAAAAATGCGCCGCATTACCCACCAAGACCAGATGCGAGCGAATTTGCTCTTCTGCCAAAACCAGTTGCAATGGATAGGCAAAACGTTTTGCAACACGAGTGAAGCGCCCTACGCGAAAACCAAAACGTGTTTGTAAATGATCAAGAAAATCTGCATCGTTCAATGCGATAACTTCATCGGCTTGCGCCGCTGGCAGCGTCCACACCAGTGCCGACTGTTGTGCGCGACTGGTTTCGCCCAGCGGCAAAAGCGCAACCGGGCCATCGGCGGTAAAGCGCTCATAAGCCACGCCTTGGTGCGGCTCGGAAAATTCCACGTTGGTGATAATTGCTGTCTGCCCGTAGGCGCGGACTTGCGTCGCTATGCCCAGCGAACTGCGCAAGGGTGAATCACCGCCGTCGGCGATCACTGCGAGCGCAGTTTTTATTAATAAGTTCTGTGCAGGTGTTTTTACATTAAGCAGCGCGCAATCTTGCTGCGGTGTCAACGCAGTAACAGTTGAGGATGCAAAACACTGGATATTTTTTTGCGCTTGCACATGATTGAGCAGCACTTTTCCCAGCCAGGCATTTTCAACCACATAACCTACCGCAGCGAGATTATTTTCTTTTGCGTCTATAACGCCACCGAGCAAATGGCCGCGATCCGACACATGAACCTGCGCAATAGGGGTAATGTGTTGCTGCAACAATTCCCACAGCCCCAGCTCACGCAAAATAGCGGCGGTGCCGTACGAGAGGGCGGTTGAGCGCGCATCAAAACTGGGCTGAAAATGAATTGCATCGGCTTGCGCAAAGGGTTGCGCCTCGATAAGCGCAATGCGCAATTGCGGCTGACTGACGGCAAGCAAACTAGCCAGGCTCGCGCCTACCATGCCGCCACCGATAATCGCGATATCAAACTCCACAAGTGGCGCCATCAATTTACCCAGCCATTAACGCTTCAATTTCAGCTACTGTTTTAGGTACATCTTTGGTGAGGACTTCGTTGCCATCTTTGGTGATCACCACGTCGTCTTCAATACGAATGCCAATGCCGCGCCATTTTTTAGCAACACGTTCATTATCAGGTGCGACGTAAATGCCCGGCTCCACGGTCATCACCATACCCGGTTCAAGCACACGCCATTCGCCGCCGACTTTGTAATCGCCAACGTCGTGCACATCCATTCCCAGCCAGTGGCCAGCGCGATGCATATAAAATTCTTTATAGGCTTCATTTTTAATTAATTCGCTCACATCGCCTTCGAGCAAACCAATTTTTACCAAGCCTTCGGTGATCACCCGCACAGTCGCCTCGTGCGGATCATTCCAATGGTTGCCTGGCTTGGCGACAGCAATTGCTTCAAGTTGCGCTTGCAGGCAAATTTCATAAAGCGCTTTTTGTTCGGGAGAAAATTTTCCATTAACAGGAAAGGTGCGCGTGATATCAGCCGCGTAATAATCCAGCTCACAACCAGCGTCGATCAACACCAGGTCGCCGCTTTTGAGTGGTGCAGAGTTTTCGATGTAATGCAAAATGCAGCCGTTTTTTCCACCGCCGACAATACTGTTGTACGCCGGAAAACGCGCGCCACTCATTTGGAATTCGTGCAGGATTTCCGCTTCGAGTTGGTATTCCATAACACCGGCCTTGCTCGCTTTCATTGCGCGCACATGGGCGCGCGCCGAAATTTCGCCGGCTTCTTTCATCACGCGCAATTCGGCGGCGCTTTTAAATAACCGCATGTCATTTAAGAAATGACTTAAGTCGAGAAATTCACCGGGCGGCGTTGCACCCGAGCGAACCTTGGCCCGGATAGTGTTCACCCAGTCCATCACATGTTTATCGAATTCGCTGTCCTTACCCATTGAGTAGTAGACGCGCTGTTTACCTTCCAGCAGACCCGGCAAAATTTCATCGATATCATCGATAGGAAATGCATCGTCCGCTTCAAATTCGCTGCAGGCACCTTCGGGCCCCGCACGATAACCGTCCCAAATTTCGCGCTCGCGATTGCGCTCGCGTACAAATAAAACGTATTCGCCGTGTTCGCGGCCGGGCGCCAACACCAATACTGCCTGCGGCTCTTCAAAACCGGACAGATATAAAAAATCGCTGTCCTGACGATAGTGATATTCCGTATCGCGGCTGCGCGGGCGCTCGGGGGCAGCGGGCACTATAGCGATAGAATTGGGCTCCATGTGCGCCATCAAGGTTTTGCGGCGGCGGGCAAATTCGGCTTTGGATATTCTCATAAATGCACTCACAAACAATTAATGCAATTGATTAGATGCTGGCGCCATGCTGGCAGGATTTAACCCCTCAGCATGTTCGGCTGAAAATTCAAAATAAAGTGAGTTGACCACAACGCGTACGTATTCCGTCACCTCCATATAATCTGCTTCCGCGCTTGGCTCATCTTCTTCATCATCAGCCTGGATCTGCACTATGTTCGCCAGATCCTGAAGCATTTCCTCGAACTCTTCATTGATCACACGCTTGCCCTGGTGATCAACACTGCCAAAACCGGTGAGGAAACCGTGACACCATTCGCTCAGGGCGCGAACCCGTTCGTTCAGCGTGTTGTCATCATCGGGCAGCATCAGTTTCAAATTAAACTGGCCGCGCAGTTGCTCGCCGGTGGTGTGATAAAGACGGCTGAGGGCGATGCGCACCTGCTCGTCCGGTGCGGCAATAAAATCGAGGAACTCGACCGCTTCTAACAACCAATTTATTTCCGTGAGCTGCGCACCGCCGGCTAATTTACCGCACAACAAACCGTGCAATTCGGAGGGGCTATTCAAGGTACCAAGGGGTGCCAACAGGTTGGCCAGATCGTCAAAATTCAGGGGGCTGAGCAGGTGTTCGGTGGAAGTGTTATCGGTCATAGAGGCCTCTCATCGCAGTGGACGAATGCTATCACGATTGACCTTGGCGGCTCTGCAAACTTTTTATATAGCCTTTTATAAGCTTGACGCGGCTCAAGTAAAACCTGTTTGTGAATCATTTGATAACAACCAACTTCTCGAATTCACATTAACTCGGGCTGTGTGATTGACCACCCGCCGAGTGCGCAATATAGTGGGCGACCCGCGCTATCTACTGGTTATTTATTATCATGTCTGACGATCTGTTACTCGCCCTCGAAACCAAACTGGATAAGCTGATCTTGCTGTGCAATCGCTTGCAACAGGAAAATGCCGAACTCAAGACCCGCGAAAGCGAGTGGCAACGCGAGCGCGTACGCTTGATCGAGAAGAACGATTTGGCCCGCAGCCGCGTGGAAGCCATGATCACCCATTTACGTAACCTGGACGCTGAGTAATCGAGGCATTAATGAGCAACGAAACCGTTTTTGTAAAAATCCTCGATAAAGAATATCAAGTCGCCTGCCCACGCGAAGAACGCCAGGCACTGGTTGAATCAGCGCAACTGCTCGATGAGCGTATGAAAGCCATCCGCGGCAGCGGCGCGGTTATCGGCCTTGAGCGAATCGCGGTTATGGCAGCGCTCAACCTGAGCCACGAATTGCTGCAAGCCAAAAATGCTACTGCGGGCAGCGGCGGAACAGCAAATCAGGCTGACTTACTGCGCTTGAATGAAAAACTCGATCGCAGCCTCGCCAAATTCAGCTAAATCACCGATTGATTCAGGCGAAGACTAAAAATTCCTTTTTACCAGCCCTCGCTTAAGACGATTAATTGCTAACCGGTTATATAACCCAACGATAATTTCATTTGCGGAACGCCGGTAACATCGGGTTATACTGGCGCCACGCCCTGGGATGTTTGCTAACCGACAAGTCCTTGAGCCGATTTCCACAAAACTGGTGGTGTCTCGTTGTGTTTGGTGTGCATGTCCGCTTGACGGAAAGCCTTAAAAACCACAGGTGCTACCTCCTTGAACCTATGGGTTCAAGGCCAGCTTGGTAGCGGCATTTCGGGGTCTCTTTTTCTCCTTCTGTTGATCTTTTAAGGCTATTTATGGCCGACTCGCTCGATTCTCCGTTTGGCAATACCCCACCCACCGATGATCTCGCCCGGACTAAAACCAGTCTGCGCCAGGAATTGCGTGCGCGCCGCCGGGCACTTAACCCGACCCAGCAACATCAGGCCTCACTGTTATTGCTGCGCCAATTGATGCAAGTGCCGCAGTTCATGCGCGCGCGCAATGTTGCCTTGTATATTGCCAATGATGGCGAGATAGATCCGGCGCCTATTGCCCAACAATTGTGGAAGATGGAAAAGCACTGCTACCTGCCGGTATTGCGGCCGGGCAAGAGCCGCGAGCTGTGGTTTGTCGAGTACAAGCCCGGTGCGCTGCTGACCAAAAATCGCTTTGGCATTCCTGAACCGGATTTCCGCAACTATCACAAATTGCCGGCCCCATTTATCGATGTCGTGTTGATGCCGCTGGTGGGATTCGACCGCAGCGGTGCTCGCTTGGGTATGGGGGGCGGTTTTTACGATACCACCTTCGCCTTCAAGCAAAAGAAAAAACCGGGCAAGCCGGTATTGATTGGCCTGGCGCATGCCTGCCAGGAAGTGGACGCACTGACTACCGCCAGCTGGGATATACCCCTGTTCGCAATCGCGACTGACCGGGAAATTATCCGGACCGATAGTTAAACCAAAGCAAAATCTACCGCACAAAAAACAACTCCCGCCGAAGCGGGAGTTATTGTCGAGAATTCCGTTTACCTACCTGTTTTTATTCTGAGGGCGATTCTGCTGCTGCCTCTGCGAAGGATACCAATGTACCGACATCCAACAGGGTTACTAAAACTCCAAAGCAAAACAAAAAGAATACGACGGAAATAACATCGACTTTCATGGTTGTAGCCTTGCATAAATATCTGGAAAAAAGAGCACGCACCGTAAAGAAAGCTGACGGTGTGGTTGAATAATAGGCAACGATTAGCATTAATGAAACATGTGTCAAAAATAAAATTGCAAATATCTGTACGGCATCGCACAAACAACGTGCTTTACGCCAATTTAAGCGTTTTTATGCGACACAAATAGCTGACCAACCAAAATCAGGCGATTTTTTTAACGAGAGGTTATAAGAATTTCGCTTCAAGCTACGCGTCCTTGCCCAGCCAAGCCTAATTTGCAACAGCTGTTACACGGCTGGTTGCCTTGCCCAGACGTGTGCGAAGAAGGACATCGGCGCCAACCGATTGCGCTCCTGTGTAACTGTTCCACGTTTTACCCTGATCGCGACTGAATTCGATCACCAAACCGGGCAAAGCTGTATTTGCGAGCAGTTTTCCATCCTCAATAACCGCACCCGGTGGAGGAAGGTAGAAACTGCCGCCTAATGCGGCCAATTTCGGCAGTTCTTTCGCACTTAATTGCTGCGCAAAGGCGGCCCATTCCAACGTGCGGGCACCAATATCAGGGCTATCCCCCTCCCATGCCGCCTTGTGCCAAGCGCGCTCGGCCAAGGGGACGAGGCGCGGATAAATCATCTGTTCCATTTGCGCCCAGGTGCGGATGGTTTCGGTCCAGACCTGACCTTGCATACCGCGCAAATTCTCCGGCTTTTCCAGCTTCGGCAAGGCGCGCCCTACAAGCGCTTCCAAATTGTCGATCGGCACCCCCATGCGGGTTTTATCGGCGTTGGCGTAGAGGTTGTCGGGCATAAAGCCAAAGACTTTGGCGGTGTCGCTGTAACGTGTCGCCCAGTAATAGCCACGCTCTTCCGGATTGGCCTCGTAAGGATGGTCGAAATACAAATGGGTCGCGGGCGATAAAATCGGCTCGTAACCCGCGTTGGCCAAGCGATAGGCGCGATCGGCCACGCCCCACTCCCAGATGTTGTCCCAGGCGTTGGCCAGCACATGTTTGTTGGCGAACTGGCTGCGGTTGAAGGTCTTCACTGGATCGTACATAAGGCCGTCTTCCCAACCAGCCAGGTCCAGGCCGCGCAGGGCAGTGATGGCGGCAACCTTGCTCACAAAATAGGGTTTCAAATCCACTGGGCCGGCGACGCCCTGCTCGCCTTTGGCAAAGAGCGCGTTACAGGCGGGTGATGCAGTCCAGGCGCCCGCGCCAACTTCATCGCCGCCCATGTGAAAGGTCGTCAGTTTGCTGCCGGCCTTGCGATACATCTGTTGCAGCTCGTAGACCACTTTATCGACAAATGCGTAGGTCGACGGCAGGCAGACGTTGACGGCATTGTCGGTGTAATTTTGCACGCTGACGTACTGCGATTTGTCCTGCAGATCCGACAGCAAATACTGCTCGGCTTCGGCTTTTTTTCCCGCTTTTACCAGCTTGTGATAGCGCGCTTCCATGGCTTTGATAGCGGCCCGAGCGTGGCCGGGCATATCAATTTCGGGGACAACCTCGATATGGCGCGCGCTGGCGAATTTTAAGATTTCGATAAAATCGGCCGTCGAATAATAACCATTGCCCGAGCCGGTTTTGTGCGGGCCGGTGCCGAGCTGGGTCAACAGGCAGCTCTGCTCGCTCAGGTCAAAACAGCGGTAGGCGCCCACTTCGGTCAGCTCCGGCAGCCCGGGAATTTCCAGCCGCCAGCCCTCGTCTTCGGTCAGGTGCAGATGCAATTTATTAAGTTTGTAACGCGCCATCTGCTCGATCAACCGCAGTGTGACATCTTTGCCATGGAAGTTGCGCCCCATGTCGTAATGCATGCCGC
>DATIDX010000297.1:0-12456 GCA_035456025.1 Cellvibrio sp.
CCGACTAAAGCGGTAGAACTACTCCCTGCGACTGCAGCGGATAGACCTGTGCCTTTGGCGCCGGAGAAATCCAACCAAGCTACTGGGGCAACACGCGCGGTTGAAAGTCCAAAGAAAGCTGGTTCTGGTGTAAATGAAGCACCTCTGTCAGAAAATAATCACGGTAAGCTTGTACCGCAAGAGCCCACACTGGATGAGATTGCTCTTGCAAAAAGCGATGGCAGCTCTAGCTCGCATATGAAAGCCAGAGAAAAAGTCGCGCGTAGCTTTCTAGAAGACAATGGATTTACGAAGGACCAAATCGAAGATGCTCTTGGTGCACCTGATGGTTCAAAAAATGGTGGTGTTGACCTTTCGAAACCTTTAGAAGTTATTGCTTTTCCTCCACCAGAAAAGATGGTTCAGTACGTAAAATCTCATGGTTACCCAGGAAACTGGTTTGATCCCTTATCAACACAAACACCAGAAATGCTTGGAATTAGCGGTGAAACAAGGACCTTAAAAAATTTCACTGTTGTACCTGGTAAAGGTCTCAAATCTGTAGCAAAGCCTGTTGTGGATAAGTGGACAAATCCTGCGCATCCTGTAGCCACTCCCGGTGGGGGCATTCAATTACTGGTGAATGACGAAATAAAAAACATGATTTCCAGCATAAATCCAAAGGGGATATAAATGAACTTTATGAAACTTGAGCAAGCCGCGCTCCTTGCTATCGATAAATTTTTAAACCAAAACCTAATAAATATAAATGAACCATCCATTCAATCGATTTTGGCTCAACTTAACTTCATTGCGAGTTGTGCAAAAGAAGGAAAAAATCCTCGCAACTCGCTACCTGATGGGCAGGCTTTTACTTACGGTATAATTTCTTCGAGAGAGTTCGCATCCCCGGAAGAATTAGAATTAAAAAAATATTTAACTGCGGTAGATAAAGAGCTTTACCCGGAAGCCTACAATTCATAGGGTTTTTCAGAGGATGTGCAATCTCGGCAGCGCAAGGCAATTACTTGTAAACAAAGTAACCATAAACTGATATCTCCTTCAATACATTGGAATATGCAAATGCATTACAAAACACTTTGCGCTGCAGCAAACAAAGTTATTCTCGCAATAGATACACAAGCACCACGGTATGCATCCGCAGATGTATTGGCATCGATAAAAAATCAAATGGTGTTTATCCGCGATAATGCATTAGTTGGTAAGAATCCCTCCGCGGAATTGGCTGTTGGTACAAAATTTACCTATGGCATTCTGGCATCGCGTGAATTAGCGAGCCCTGATGAGATTTTGCTGAAAGACCTGATAGATGAGGTGACTAGAATACTAATATCGAAGTGAAGCAGTTTGACTCAAGCAGTAGTTCCAATTCTCTATTGATTCAACCAGCACCAATGCCCGACCAAAGCACATCGAGATTTTTAAAGCCCCAATCCTCAGGTGATTCGCGCCCGATAATTTTTTCCTTCCCGACCAGTTTGGCCAGGTCGATAGTTTCCTGGATGATGGGCATTTTGGTTTTGGCCGAGAAAAAAACCTTCACCCGCGGGCTGAGCAGCGAGCCTTCGTTTTGTTCCACCACTACCGCGAGGCGCCCACTCTCCAGCCGCACCAGTGAACCGGTCGGGTAGATACCCACGGTTTTTACAAACGACTGGAATATAGCTTCGTCGAAATGGCCTTTGCTCCACTCGGCCATCTTGCGAATGGAGTCGGCCGGTGCCCAGCCTTTTTTGTAGGGGCGGTTGGAGGTAATGGCGTCATAGACATCGCACACGGCGCCCATTTTGGCGTAGAGGCTGATGGTGTCGCCCTTGAGTCCGCGCGGATAGCCAGTGCCGTCGACTTTTTCGTGATGGTGCAGGCATACATCGAGCACTATCGCGCTCACGTCGTAACTGTCGATTAAAATTTTTGCGCCCGTTTCCGGGTGGGCTTTCACAATCGCAAATTCACTGTCGGTCAATTTGCCCGGCTTGTTGAGCACGTTGAGCGGTATTCCCACTTTGCCAATGTCGTGCAGCAATCCAGCGAAACCGGCTTCGCGCACCAGGTCTTCAGCGAGTTCCAAATGGCGCGCGAGGGCGATCATAAGCGCGCACACCGCGACCGAATGCATGTAGGTATATTCGTCGGCGGTTTTCAGGCGCGCGAGGCTGATAAGCGCGTGCGGTTGGCGCAGCACTGAGTTGGAAATATCTTCTACGAGGGCGCGCGCCTGTTCGATCTGCACCGCTTTGCCCATGCGCGCATCGCTGAACATTTCGATCACCGCTTTCTTGGCTTTGGCGCAGAGTTTGGCAGCAGTTTTAATCTCATCTTCAAAGGAAACTTTTTCCCTGATGGTGGTGGCCTCTGTTCCGCCCAGCAGCAGGGCCTCGGTTTCCTGCGCGACTTCTTCTTGGGAGCGGCTGAGGATTTTGGCGCCCGGATCCAGGCCTTTGGTCACGTCGATCCAGAGCTCCTTGATCCCGCTATCGATAATGGCGTGAAGGTCTTTCTCATCGGTCAGCAGGAACTTGGTTTTCCAAAAGGGATGTTCCATCCATGAGCCGCAAAATTCACAAATGAACATGCCGATCTGGATGTCTTTGACTGCGATTCGTTTGAGCATGGATATCCAGATGGAGGTGGGAAATGGGATTGCCGGACGACCGTTCTTGCTGAGTATAGTCAGTGATTTTTTTACCCGACAAGGCGGCGCAGGATAATTTTCAAGCTTCTAAAAAAGCTGTCGGGCTGCTGAGCCTAGCGGTGGCTAAACGCGCGTTTCACACCTATCATTCAGGCTAAACCCTTCGCGGGGCAGAGCAGGCGCGCGCTGGACAGTCGCACTTGGCATCATAAAAGTCCCCGTCCTCCAGGCATTGGTCACCCATGGATAAACATACTGAGATCGCGCTAAAACTACAGGCCCTGCGCGATGATTATGCGGCGCGTTTGCCGCTCGAAATCCAATCCCTGCACGATTTGGCGGGCGATTTGGCAAACCCTGAATTGCAGCATGCCGCACTCGATCAGCTCAGCCAGAAACTGCATAAGCTGGCTGGATCGGCGGGCAGTTTTGGGTTTGCGGAATTGGGCAGGCAGGCCAAGAAGCTGGAGTTGCAGGCGCTGTCCTGGCTGACCGCTGCGCCTTTGGATACCGGCATGTTGCGCCTCTTTGCAGTGGCAGTGGCCGCGTTGGATGGCGAACCCCAAAGCGAGGGCGCCAAACCTGCGCCCATGGTGTCGCAGAGCGCCCCGCTTAAAACCAATACGCTGATTTATGTGTTAGAAGATGATCCTGATATAGCGGCAGAAGTCTGCATGACCTTGCGCCACTTCGGCCACCAGGTCGAGCACTTCGCCACTATCGCTGCAGCCGAGGCAGAAGTATTGCGCCGCCCGCCAGACTTTATGATCTGCGACATCATGTTCACCGAGGAAGGGCGCGAAACACCGGAGGCGGTGGCGATTTTGCAGCAGCATCTACCTTCACCCGTTCCGGTTATTTTTGTGTCCACGCGGACGGATTTCGATGCCTATCACGCCGCCGTGCGTGCCGGCGCCGTGGGCTATTTTGTGAAGCCGCTGGACATCATCCGCTTGGTCGATTGCTTTGAATACTACCTTGACCGCCATCGCAGTGCGCCTTACCGGGTATTGATTGTCGACGATGATTTGGCGCTCGCCGAGCACTACAAATTGGTGCTCAGCTCCGCTGAAATCCGCGCCGAGATCAGCAATAATCCGCGTGAAATTTTTGAGGTATTGCAGGATTTCCATCCCGAACTCATCCTGCTCGATATCAATATGCCCGGGTGCAGTGGCAGCGAATTGGCGCAGGTGATTCGCCTCAATCAGGATTGGTTGCGGATCCCTATTACCTATCTGTCATCTGAGCAGGACGTGGAAAAACGCGCGGTGGCCATGGGCCGTGCGGGGGATGACTTTTTGAGCAAGCCGTTGAATGATCGCGAGCTGATTACCGCAGTGTCCGTGCGCGCTGCGCGCAGCCGCCAGCTGAGCGACGCCCTGGATCGCGATAGCCTCACTGGCCTGCTGAAGCATTCGCGCATAAAGGAGCAGGTTGATGCAGAGCTGAGCCGAGCGCTGCGCAATGGTGAGAATTTGAGTGTGGTGATGCTCGACCTGGATCATTTCAAACAGGTAAACGACACCTACGGCCATCCTGCCGGCGACAAGGTGATCAAGGCGATCGCGCACCTGCTGCGCCAACGCCTGCGCAAAACCGATGTGGTGGGGCGCTACGGCGGTGAAGAGTTTGTCGCGGTGCTACCGCGTTGTAACTGTGAGGAAGCTCGGATTTTGATGGAGGATGTGCGCCAGCGTTTCCGCGATATCACCTTCACTGTCGGCCAGCGCAGTTTCAGTGTCACGCTCAGCGTCGGGATTGCAGGTTATCATCCGGAGGAGGTAGAGCACGCTGACCAATTGCTGCAAGCGGCGGACGCTGCTCTCTATCGCGCCAAGACCGAGGGTCGCAACCGCATTTGTCTCAGCTAACAAGACTTGTTTTGTCGGATATAAAATCCAACAGGTGAAAACGACAACGCCCGGTTAAACCGGGCGTTGTCTTGTGGGATGGGTGTGATTACTCGATGTTGTCATCGCTAGGGGCTTTCGGCGGCGGCCCGTTGCCTTCGGTGGGAACTGGTACGTCGCGGTTCATGTCATCCAGGTATTTTTGCGATTTCTCGCCAGTCAAAGGCGCTTTGCCGGGCAAGTAATCGCCCTCGGTTTTAACCAGTTTGTCGTTCTCAAAATACACTGTGTAGAGGTATTGAGTGATATCGCCCTGGGACCCGCGTCGCACACTGTAAGGGTAATCCCAGCGGTCATCATTAAACGTATTAGGCACCAGGGTATTGCCGAGTACAAAGCGCACTTGCCGTTTGGACATGCCCAGTTTCAACTGTTCAACCATCTCTTGCGTGATGATATGACCTTGCTGGATGCCAACTTTGTAAACACCTGGAAAGCGGAAGCTAGAGCAAGCGGTAAGGCTGGTGACAAAGACAACGGCCAGAAATACACGGCTGGCTAATTTCATACTAGGGCTTCCACTAACGAAAATGAACGCGGATAATACCCGAACCACGGGAACACTGAGAAGGGTTTGGGGGAAATAATGGCAGATGGTAACCACGAACTGCGCAAAGCGGGTCTTAAAGTGACCTTGCCACGTGTGAAAATTTTGCAAATGCTGGAGTCCTCTGAAAAGCATCACATGAGCGCAGAAGATGTTTACAAAGCGCTGATGGAACAGGGTGATGATGTAGGCTTGGCGACTGTCTACCGGGTCTTGACCCAATTTGAAACTGCCGGTCTGGTAGTGAGACACAACTTCGATGGCGGTCATTCAGTATTTGAAGTGGCGCGCGGCGAGCATCATGATCACATGGTCGATATAGATTCCGGCACTATCATTGAGTTCCATAATGACGAGATCGAGGCGTTGCAAAAACGTATCGTTGCCGAGTATGGTTTTGAGCTGACCGATCACAGTCTGGTGTTGTACGTTAGAAAAAAACGCAACTAACAAAAAACTTAACAAATTAAAGAAGCGCAATAAATCAGAATGTCACTTTGGTTATTTGTGTGAAGGCGATGCGAAAGCCTGATTAACAGGCTGGTTAGCAGAGAGTAAAGGGCGCGCTTATCCCGCGCCTTTTTTATTTTTTTCGTTGTTAAATCGCCAGCATTTCACGCGCGTGCGCCAGCGATTGCTCGGTGATTTTCAAGCCGCCCAACATGCGCGCGATTTCTTCCACTTTGCCCTCGCCAGATAATTCCACCAGCGTGGATTCCGCACTCTTTTTACTGGCCGTCTTCACTACCTGCAAATGCTGGTGGCCTTTGCTTGCGACCTGCGCCAGGTGAGTGACGCAGATTACTTGTCCGCGCTCACCTAATTGGCGCAGCAACTGACCTACCACATCACCGGTGGCGCCGCCGATCCCGACATCGACTTCATCAAATACCAAGGTAGGCGTGGCCGAGGTTTTTGCAGTGATGACCTGAATCGCCAAGCTGATGCGCGACAGTTCGCCGCCCGAGGCAATCTTTGCCAGCGTGCGTGGTGCCTGGCCGGGGTTGGTGCTGATTAAAAACTCCACATCTTCCAAACCGTTGGGGCCGGGTTTGTCCGCAAGCGGAATTAGGCTGACGCTGAGGTTGGCATTGGCCATCGCCAATAGCTTGAGTTGTTCATTGACCTGCTTGGCGAGGCTGGTGCCTGCTTTGCTGCGTTTTGCTGACAGTTGTTCAGCGAGTTGGCGATAGGCTTTTTCCGCCTGTGCGACTTGCTGTGCAAGCTGGTCGAGCTTGCCATCACCACCTTGCAGTTGCTCCAGTTCTGCGCTGAGTTTTTCGCTAAATGCGGGCAGTTCTTCCGGTTGGATGCGGTGTTTGCGCGCGAGGTCGTAAATGGCCGAGAGGCGCTCCTCAACCACCGCCAGGCGAGTCGGGTCGAGATTAAAATGATCGAGATGGCGATCTATCTCATGCTGGGCTTCTTCCACTTGGATCTGCGCACTGGTCAGCAGCTCTTCCGCAGTTTGCAGCGCAGCCGATTTCTCCGGCAGGCTGCGCAAAATGTGCAGGGCACGGTGCAAATTGACGCTTAGGCCTTGTTCGTCGTCCCCGCAAAAGGCCGCGAGTTGCTGGCTGCCGTGGAGGATCTCTTCGGCATTCGCAAGACTGCGCTGCTCCGCTTCCAGCTTCGCCAGTTCGCCGGTTTGCAGTCCCAGCTGCTCCAGTTCGTTGAATTGATAACTGAGCAACTGAAAGCGCGCGCTCACATCGGCGGCGTTGTCGCGCAGGTGAATAAAATGTTCGAGCCGGCTCTGCCATTCGCGAAAGGCGAGGCGCACCTGCCGGGCGAGGTCGGTCTGCCCGGCAAACTCATCGATCAACCGGCGGTGGGTTTCTTTGATCAGCAGCGATTGGTGCTCGTGCTGGCTGTGAATATCGATCAGCATCTCGCCGAGGATGCGCAGCTGTTGCAAGGTGACCGGCTGGCCGTTGATGTAGGACTTGGATTTGCCTTCGTTGTTGATCAGGCGGCGCAACAGGCACTCCTGCGGGTTGTCCGGTTGCTGCAAATCCATATTGAGCAACCACTCTTGGGCGCCGGGAATAGCGCTGGTATCAAAGGTCGCCGTGATGTCCGCGCGGGTGGCGCCAGTGCGCACCCGGTCGGCTTCGGCGCGATCGCCCAAGGTGAGTGCCAGCGCATCCAGCACAATGGATTTGCCTGCGCCTGTTTCGCCGGTAATTACCGTCATGCCGGGTTTGATATCCAGGTCGAGGCGGTCGACAAGGGTAAAGTTTTGGATATTCAAGTGGGTCAGCATGGGCGCCTCGCAAGCGTCACTGCTACTAAATAGCAGTGGTTCAAGGAATTAGTTGTCTGGCTATTTATACAGTATTTGTTTGCGTCGAATCAAGTCGGGTTCCATTGCCTGGATCGCGGTTGGGCGCCTGCCGGTGGTCGCTGGGGTATGCGTGGAATAGATGACCGCTTATTAGCAAAAACTTTGGTGCTGAAAACTTGAATCCCCCTGCGCCAGCCCCATATAGCCCCCACAGTTATTCAAGCGGATCAAGGTTTTTGCCGTATCTGCCCAACCTGCGATTGGAGAAAAAAGTGTCTACCCAAGACTATACCGATATTCAAAACACCGCTGAGCCACAGAGTGCGGCGGAAGAAACAACCACCGAGCAGCCGCAGGCTGCGGAAGAGCCTGGCATCGAGACCCTGCAGGCGCAGTTAGCCACCTTGGCGACTGCTTATGAGTCAGCGAAAGAACAATCGTTGCGCGCTCAAGCTGAGGCTCAAAATGCCCGTCGCCGTGCCGAGCAAGATATCGAGAAGGCGCACAAGTTTGGTTTGGAAAAGATGGTGAACGACTTGCTGCCAGTGGTCGATAACTTGGAGCGCGCGCTTGCAGCGATTGATACCAGCAATGAGGCATTTACATCGGTTGTGGAGGGCATTCAGCTCACCCATAAATCTTTTGTGGATGCGCTTGCGCGCCATCAGGTAATTGCAGTCAATCCGCAAGGCGAACCATTTGATCCGAATTTGCATCAGGCTGTGTCCGCTGTGCCTAATCCGGATGTTGAGCCAAACACTGTCCTCAACTGTTTCCAGAAGGGTTACACACTACACGGGCGGTTAGTGCGCCCGGCGATGGTAGTGGTTTCAAAGGCACCTTGATCTTGAGTTAAACCGGTAGGCATTTGCAGGAATTTTTGTGCGCTGGCCTTGAATTAATTGCCCGCGCGCCAATATAGAAAACAACTGCCAACAAAGCGCAAATCGCCGACGATCTGCGATAACTGAGGCCGGTTCGTAACAACTGACGTACAAACAATTCAGTGCAAGTTAACAGTCAATTTGCACTTGGCGACAAATAGCATTTTAGGAGTAGCACCATGGGCAAAATTATCGGCATCGACTTGGGTACCACCAACTCATGCGTATCAGTATTGGAAGGCGGTAAGCCAAAGGTGATCGAGAACGCCGAAGGCGACCGCACTACGCCATCGATTATTGCATTCACTAACGACGACGAAATTCTGGTTGGTCAATCCGCCAAGCGTCAATCGGTCACCAACCCGCACAATACTTTGTACGCGGTGAAGCGTTTGATCGGCCGTAAATTCAAAGACGATGTTGTGCAAAAAGACATCAAAATGGTGCCATACAAAATTGTTGCCGCCGATAATGGCGATGCATGGGTGGAAGTGAAAGGCGATAAAAAAGCACCGCCGCAAATTTCTGCTGAAGTATTGAAGAAAATGAAAAAGACCGCTGAAGATTATCTCGGCGAATCAGTAACTGAAGCGGTAATTACCGTCCCGGCTTACTTCAACGATTCACAGCGTCAAGCAACTAAAGATGCGGGCCGTATTGCTGGTCTGGATGTAAAACGTATCATCAACGAACCCACTGCTGCTGCACTGGCTTACGGTTTGGATAAAGGTGTAGGCGACCGCACCATCGCGGTATACGACCTGGGTGGTGGTACCTTCGATATTTCCATTATCGAAATCGCGGATGTAGACGGCGAGCACCAATTCGAAGTGCTTTCAACCAACGGTGATACTTTCCTCGGCGGTGAAGACTTCGATATGCGTTTGATCGAGTTCCTGGCAGATACTTTTAAGAAAGACAACGGTATCGATTTGCACAATGATCCGCTCGCGTTGCAACGTCTGAAAGAAGCGGCTGAAAAAGCGAAAATCGAATTGTCGTCAGCGCAGCAAACCGAAGTGAATTTGCCCTACATCACTGCTGATGCGACTGGTCCAAAGCACTTGGTAGTAAAACTGACGCGCGCAAAACTTGAATCTTTGGTGGAAGACCTGGTTACCAAATCTATGGAGCCAGTGAAGCAAGCGATTAAAGATTCCGGCAAATCCATTAGCGAAATCGACGACGTGATTCTGGTGGGTGGTCAAACCCGTATGCCACTGGTACAAAAAGCCGTTGCGGATTTCTTTGGTAAAGAAGCGCGTAAAGATGTAAACCCTGACGAAGCCGTAGCAATTGGTGCTGCAATTCAAGGCTCAGTACTGTCTGGTGATACCACCAACGTGTTGTTGTTGGATGTAACCCCATTGACTCTCGGTATTGAAACCATGGGTGGCGTTGCAACGCCGTTGATCGACAAAAACACCACGATTCCTACCAAGAAATCGCAAATTTTCTCGACTGCGGATGACAACCAAACAGCGGTAACGATTCACGTAGTGCAAGGTGAGCGTAAACAAGCGTCGCAAAACAAATCGCTCGGCCGTTTTGACCTGAGCGATATTCCGCCGGCGCAACGCGGTATGCCACAAATTGAGGTGACCTTCGATATCGATGCCAACGGTATTTTGAACGTTAGCGCGAAAGACAAGGCCACTGGTAAAGAGCAGTCCATCGTAATCAAAGCCTCTTCCGGTTTGAGCGATGATGAAATCCAGAAAATGATTAAAGACGCGGAAGCCAATGCTGAGTCAGATCGCAAATTCGCGGAAGTAGTCACCGCGCGCAACACGCTTGAAGGTTTGATCCACGCAACGGAAAAAACCCTGAAAGATGCGGGCGATAAAGCAACGGCGGAAGAAAAATCAGCGATCGAAGCGGCTTTGTCTGAAGCCCGTGATGCAGCTAAAGCAGATGACCTTGCGAAGATCGAAGCAGCAACCACCAAGTTGACTGAAGCCTCGGGTTCGCTTGCACAAAAACTTTACGCTGAGCAGCAGGCAGCTGGTGCGAATGCAGGTGCGCAACAAGCAGGCGGCAACAGCAAAGCAGCAGATGATGGCGTTGTAGATGCTGAATTTGAAGAAGTGAAAGAAGACAACAAGTAACTCGCAAGATGGGTAAAGGCGCAAGCCTTGCCCATCGCGATGCGGATTCGATTTTGGGATCCAAACACAAATGCGGGCTTGCCCGCATTTGTCATGTAAGAAGTAATTAAAATTTATCGTCAAAAAAAATCGCGCGGTTTAGTCGCGATTGATTAACTGATTTAACTATCTGGTCTCATTATGGCAAAGCGTGATTACTACGAAGTGCTCGGCGTCAAAAAAGATGTTGACGCGGCAGAATTGAAAAAAGCTTACCGTCGCGTGGCGATGAAATTCCATCCGGACAGAAATCCGGATGATCCCGGTGCGGAAGAAAAATTCAAAGAAGCAAACGAAGCCTACGAAGTGCTCTCCGATGATAACAAGCGCGCGGCCTATGATCGCCATGGTCACGCTGGTGTAGATGGCCAAGCGGGTATGGGCGGTGCCGGCTTCAATAATTTCAGCGATATTTTTGGCGATGTATTTGGCGATATTTTTGGCGGTGGCGGCGGACGTGGTGGTCGCGGCGGCCCGGCTCGCGGTTCTGACCTACGTTACAACCTTGAGCTGAGTCTGGAAGAGGCCGTAAAAGGTACTAGCGTACAAATCAAAGTGCCCACGCTCGTCAGCTGTAAAACCTGTGACGGTTCCGGTGCAAAAGCAGGCAGTAAACCTGTGACCTGTACCACTTGTGGCGGACACGGCCAAGTGCGTATGCAGCAGGGCTTTTTCTCGGTGCAACAAACCTGCCCTACTTGTCGCGGGCGCGGCACTATCATTTCTGATCCGTGCAAATCCTGTCATGGGCAAGGCCGCGTAGAAGAAACCAAAACTCTCTCCGTTAAGGTGCCAGCAGGTGTAGATACCGGCGATCGCATCCGTTTGTCTGGTGAAGGTGAGGCGGGCGCTGATGGCGGCCCCAGCGGCGACCTCTACGTGCAAGTGCATGTGCGCGAGCACGATATTTTTAAGCGCGACGGCGCCGATTTATATTGCGAAGTCCCAATCGATTTCGTCGATGCAGCACTCGGCGGCGAGCTCGAAGTTCCCACGCTTGATGGCCGCGTGAAACTAAAAGTCCCAGCAGAAACCCAAACGGGCAAACTCTTCAAATTGCGCGGCAAAGGTGTAACACCTGTGCGCGGTGGTGGAGTGGGCGATTTACTTTGTCGTGTCGTTGTAGAAACGCCGGTCAATCTCACCGGTAAACAAAAAGAATTGCTGCGCGATTTCCAGGCCACCATGAAAGGCGGGAAGTATTCGCCGAAACAGTCGAGTTGGTTTGATGGGGTGAAGAAGTTTTTTAATGAGTAGTTGATCGATAAATCGATAAGGCCGATTCGAAAGAGTCGGCCTTTTTTATTGTGTGCCTAGACTTTTGAAAAAAATCACAAGACTGTTATAGGTTAGGGTCAAGTGCGGCAATTTATTTCAACTCAAATACAGGAGGTTTAGCGATGAAAAGCTGGTTATTTTTAGGAATTGCAATTTTATCTGAAGTGGTTGCAACTTCGGCGTTAAAGGCGAGTGAGGGTTTCTCCAAAACTACGCCGTCGATGATGGTATTAGTTGGATATGGTTTGGCGTTTTATTTTTTATCGCTCACCTTAAAAACCATTCCGATCGGCGTTGCTTACGCTGTTTGGTCAGGAGTAGGTATTATCGGGGTTAGTATCATTGGGTTGCTGCTGTTCAAGCAAAAACTCGATTTTCCTGCATTGTTGGGAATAGGTTTTATCCTGACGGGCGTAATTATTATGAATGTGTTCTCCAAATCTGTTGCGCACTAGCGCTACCGCTTCATATCTTAAATATCGATTCGTTTAACCTGCCCGATCCAGGTTTTTATAAAGGAATGCAAATGCTTAATGTTGCGTCAGAAAAAATATTGTCGGGGATTTTAATTGCAGTTGTTTTCGGCTTGATTTTATTGCAATGGTTGCCACCGGTTAACGGTGTCGGTGTGTTCGCGATTGCGGGTCTGACTTGGTGTTTCCGCAAGGAAGAGCTAAATGGCTGGATAAAGCTCGGATTGTTTTTAGTATTGGTGCCGCTGGCGTTCTGGGTGGCAACTTATCGACCTACTGGGTTTTCTTATCC
>DATIDX010000298.1:0-16876 GCA_035456025.1 Cellvibrio sp.
GTAGGTGTTGATTAGCCACCCATGGCCATAGGTTGGATATTGCTGACTTTTTGAACCTGTGCCAAACGACTATAGCCGTCCCACTGATCGATGCGCGATTCGCGCCACCCGTTAAGCCATTGCTGGCGGGCTTGGCCGGTCTCATGGGGACAAAGGCTTTTGGAACGCCCATCAATACCTGCTTGATACCCTTTAACAAATGCGCGTTCTGTTTGGTCACGTTTTTGACGTTTCATCAGTTATTGCACCTCTATATTGTGGTTTATCGATAGGATGTTACTTATCGACGGAAGCGGTCTTGCGGTCTTTCACTTACTTGTCTGACTGGTTTTTGCAATCTCCTTAGGGGTGACAGGTTGGGTGAGTACACCAGATTTATATGGTGTCGTGAACGATTAAATTTTTATACATAGGCCGTTCTATATGGCATATCGGCCTAGCAAATATATTTGACAACTTTATGACGTACCCTGATTTAGTCAGCTGCTATTCATGAAAGTTCAGTTTGGAAACGCACAAATGACACATCAATATTTCGCCACCTGCCCCAAAGGCCTTGAAGGCCTGTTGTTCAGCGAGTTGCAGGCACTTGGCGCCGATGACCTCCGCGAGACGGTCGCAGGCATCTATTTTTCGGGTGACATAGCTATGGCTTACCGCGCCTGCTTGTGGTCGCGCCTGGCCAATAAGGTGCTTTTGCCGCTTGCCAGCTTCGAGGCCAATAGCCAGGAAGAGCTTTATGACGGTGTCCGCGAACTGCGTTGGGAGGAACACCTGAGCCCTAATGGCAGCTTGTTGGTGGATTTTATCGGCACCAACGACGCCATCCGCAATACCCAGTTCGGTGCGGTGAAAGTGAAAGATGCAATTGTCGATTGCCTGCGCGATTTCAGCGGTGAACGACCTTCCGTTGCCAAGCGCGATCCAGATTTGCGTGTAAATGTGCGCCTGTCCAAAAACAAAGTGATCGTTAGCGTCGATTTGTCAGGCGACAGCCTGCACCGCCGTGGTTACCGCGTAAAACAGGGTAGTGCGCCTATGAAGGAAAACCTGGCTGCCGGCATTTTGATTCGCGCTGGCTGGCCGGAAATCGCGGCGCAGGGCGGAGCATTGCTCGACCCTATGTGCGGCTCGGGAACCATCCTGATTGAGGCAGCCCTGATCGCTGCCGATATAGCACCCGGATTACTGCGCGGCAGTTTTGGTTTTGAGCGCTGGCTCAATCATCGCAACGATATTTGGCTGGATTTGCGTGAAGAGGCTTTTGCGCGCAAAAAAGCCGGGTTGGCACGAGATAATCTGCCGGAAATTCGCGGTTACGATGCGGATGTAAGTGTGATTCGTGCGGCGGAAGACAATATTGTCAGTGCCGAGTTGGATCATTGGTTGCGTGTGAGCCGTAAAGAATTAAAAGATTTTGTTAAACCTACGCACAAAGCCATGGATTTTGGCATCGTCATCAGCAACCCGCCTTATGGTGAGCGGTTGGGTGAAGTTGAATCGCTCAAATTACTGTATGCGCATTTGGGCGAGCGGTTGCGCAATGAGTTCCAGGGTTGGCGTGCGGGGGTTTTTACCGGCAACCCCGAACTCGGAAAACAAATGGGATTGCGCGCGGATAAAAAATATAAATTTTTTAACGGCACCATCGCCAGTGAATTATTGATGTTCAGTATCAGCAGCGATGCGTTTGTACAAAGCCGTGTCGATCAGGACGCACGCTTCAGTAAAGATGACGAAGAGCGCAAAGAAGCTGAGCAGCGCGTTAAAGTTGAAAACAAAAAAGAACAGGCTGCTGCTTTATCCAATGGTGCGCAGATGCTGGTTAATCGCCTGCAAAAAAATCTCAAACAATTGGAAAAATGGGCGAAGAAAAACGACATCAGTTGTTATCGCTTGTACGATGCGGATATGCCGGAATATTCCGCAGCGATTGATATTTATCGCGGCCAAACCCAACCTAACCGCGCGCCCCAACTGTATGCCCATGTTCAGGAGTACGCGGCTCCCAAATCGGTGGATGAAGAAAAAGCGGCAGCGCGATTTGCTGAAATAGAAATGGCAGTGCCCTTTGTGCTCGACATCCCCGCGGCCAACATCAGCTACAAACAACGCCGTCGTAACAAAGGCGCGAGCCAATACGAAAAAATCAGCGAGCGTCCGACCGGCGATCTATTCAGTGTGCAGGAAGGGCAAGCAAAACTGCATATCAATATGTGGCAGTATTTGGATACAGGTCTGTTCCTCGATCACCGTCCGGTTCGTTTGATGATTGCGGATCTAGCCAAAGATAAACGCTTTCTCAATCTGTTTTGCTACACCGCAACCGCCAGCGTACATGCGGCCATGGCAGGAGCTCGTTATACGGTGAGTGTGGATATGTCCAACACCTACCTGAATTGGGCGCGTAAGAATTATGCTTTGAACGGTTTAAGTGAATCGCGCAATCGCCTGGAGCAAGCCGATTGTTTGAAATGGCTGGACGATAATGACCAGCAATTCGATTTGATCTTGCTTGATCCGCCAAGTTTTTCCAATTCAAAACGCATGGAAGATGTATTGGATGTGCAGCGCGATCATGTCGGTATGATCAATAATGCGATGCGCGCCTTGGCCGAAGGGGGGACCTTGATTTTCTCTAACAATCTGCGCAGTTTTAAGCTGGACCTCGACGCACTGAATGCCTACACAATCAAAGATATAAGTGCGAAAACAATTGATGAAGACTTTAAGCGCAATCCTAAAATTCATCAATGTTGGTTGATCACTCACTAGGTGTTAAAGGTCTGCCTATGCGCTATGTGAGTTTCAGTATTTACTTTTTGTTGGTACTGGCTGCGGGTGCGAGTGCAGACCAGTTCTGCTTCGCGCTTGCTGAAACCTATTACGAGCAGGTTTATTGCCAGCTACAGGCCAAAGCGCAAACTAAAGGTCTACCATCATTTAATCAATTCAAAAAAAATGATGAATTGGTGCAGGCCTCGTTACTCAAACGGCCGGCAGAGCGCAATGGAATCAAGTTGCCGGCACCAGCGCGTAAAGCAACGCCATCGCCACTAACTTCTGTTACACAAGCAGATAGATCAGCAACTACCCGTCTCAAAGCTGTTGTGAATGAACCAGCTGCTGTTCCCGAACGTGCTGTTAGCGAATCAGGTAGTGGAGCGGACTGTATGTTGCGCGCCAAACAAATTCGTTGTGGTAACCAGGTGTTTAACCTGATTGGGAATAAGGCAAACCAGCGCTTGGCTAAAGGTGCCTTGGCAACTGATAATAAAATGAATTTGCCGCGCTACAGCGAAAGCGGGTTTAGTCAGTATCTCATCCGTGCTTACCAACAATACATCGACAAAATGTGCGACATTGGCTTGTGCGGCGTAACCATGACCTATCGAAAATTTGCGTATCTTTATCAGGACTTGCAAACCAAAGGTTTGGATTTTGCGGAGCGTTTTGAAATCATGTATAGCTTTCTTAAAAAAGATAAAGCAAACATGGGTGTGAGCGAGTCCTCAAATGCCCCGCAAGGATTGCAGTTGCAGGATTGTGTCCTGCTCACGGTTGCCCGTTACGTCTGCGACTTCCAAGGTAGAAATTATATTTTTGAGTCGCAGTAACAAAACCTGTTAGCCATAGTCTATACACCAATCATTCTTTGTTGAGGTCGGTATGCTGATAAAAAAGCCCAGTGATATTCAATCCTCTGAAATTACGCCCGAGGCAGTTTATAACGCACGACGAGAATTTATGCGCGGCGCAATGAGTGTTGCGGCTCTTGGCGTAGGCAGTTTGGCAGCGCCGGGCATACTGGCCGCACCTACGAATACAGCAGATGTGGATGTAAAAGGACCCGATTGGTTGAAACAGCAAATCGCAACTGCCGGTGCTAATAAGGAAAAAATTACCGAAGCGCTTACGCCTTATGATCACGTTACTGGCTATAACAATTTCTACGAGTACGGCTACGATAAAACCGATCCCGCCGATAAGGCGCATGTGTTGAAGCCTCACCCATGGACGGTGGAAATTGCAGGCGAGGTCGCTAAACCTGGAACATTTGCGTTAGAAGATTTATTGAAGGGCATCGCACTGGAAGAGCGCATTTATCGCCTGCGCTGTGTAGAAGCTTGGTCGATGGTGGTACCTTGGGTCGGGTTTTCGCTTGCTGACTTAATCAAACGGGCAGAACCTACCAGTAAAGCGAAATATGTTGCGTTTACGACGCTGGAGCGGCCATCGGAAATGCCTGGACAGAAAAGTTCGTTCAGCACTATTGATTGGCCGTACCGCGAAGGCCTGCGCATGGATGAAGCCATGCACCCGTTAACCACTTTGGCTGTGGGTTTGTATGGCAAAGTGCTACCCAATCAAAATGGGGCGCCGCTGCGCTTGGTTGTGCCTTGGAAGTATGGTTTTAAATACATTAAATCCATTGTGAAAATCGAATTCGTCGAGAAGCAACCTAAAACTACCTGGAGCATGATTGCTCCTGAGGAATATGGTTTCTACGCCAATGTAAATCCGAAGGTAAATCATCCTCGGTGGAGCCAGGCGGAAGAGCGTCGCTTACCAAGCGGGTTGCTGCGTCCGAATATCATTCCTACGCAATTATTTAATGGTTATGCGGAACAGGTGACTCACCTTTACAAAGATATGGATCTGCGTAAATTCTATTAAGGGTGGGATATGCCTGTTCTTTGGCGAAGAATAATAATTTTTGCAGTCTCATTAATTCCGTTGGTGTGGATTATTTATAAAGCATTAGCTAACCAGCTAGGCGCTGATCCGGCAAAAACGATTGTCTTATTTACCGGCGAGTGGACGATCTATTTTTTATTCATCACCCTTGCCGTAACACCTCTGCGGCGATTGATTAATTTTAATCATTTACACTTTCGGTGGTTGCAGATTCACCGGCGCATGCTGGGTTTATTTACCTTGTTTTATGCGATTTTGCATGTACTTGCTTTTCTTGTGTTCATCTTAGGGTTGGATTTTTCCCGCTTTGGTAAAGAGTTAGTGGAGCGCCCTTACATACTCGTCACAATTCCGGCCGTTGTTTTGCTTATCGCTTTGGGAGTTACATCAACCAAAGCGATGATGCGGAAATTGGGGAAAAACTGGCTTCGTGTGCATAAATCCATTTACCTTATTGCAGTGCTTGCGTGGGTTCATGTGTTTATGCAGGTGCGCTCCAGTTATTTGGAGGCGGTTTTGTTTGGGGTGATTTTGTTGGCGCTGTTATTGCCAAGATTTTACTGGGCTTTTCGGAAATAGATTATTAAGGCTCCGGCCGTCAACGCTAATCCAACTTGTTGTTAAGTACTGATTGGTTGGTGGATCACAGGGCTCGGCAATTTCCCGATTTTCAAAGCGGAAGTTATCGAACCCAGTCGTTGTTATTATTGCCCAGCTATTTCACTGCTACTCACCACACAATTCCTACCTGCTTTTTTGGCGAGGTACAGTGCCTGATCGGCGCGTTCAAATAAATTGCTCACCTGTTCATGTCGCATTGCCTGGCGTGTGGCTATGCCGATGCTTACCGTGGTTTTTATCGTCATGCCGTTGTGTTTGATATGAGCCTCAGCGATTTGTTGGCGAATACGCTCAGCAATAGTTTTTGCACCCTCAGCGTCGGTTTTACCTAAAACAACCACAAACTCTTCTCCGCCGTAGCGGAAAGTGATATCCGACCCTCGGCAAGCCGATTGAATCGATTTGGCAATGGCGCACAACACCAAGTCGCCGCAGTGATGGCCATACTCGTCGTTAAATTTTTTAAAAAAATCCACATCGATCATCAAAAGCGATAGCTCGTGCTGGTGGCGTTCTGCCATTTGTAATTCGCGCTTCAATACAGTGTCGAGAGCCGTACGGTTGCCAATTAGGGTGAGGTGATCCAGCAAGGCGAGGCGCATTGCGTTTTGATAGCGGATTGCGTTACGTAACGGATATATTAACGAGCCTAGCAAAAACTCCAGTGTGATTAATTCGGATTCTGCAAAGCGTTTGCTGCGGCTGAAAATAATTTCGCCGAGGTAACCTTCATCGGTGGTTAAGCGGTAATCGCAATGGTGCAAGCAAGTGCGACCGATTTTAATATCGTCATCGGTGTTGGCAGATTTGAAGGTCAGGCCCGACAGGCTAACGACTGTCTGGATATGGGTGTAAAAGATCTTGAGGACTTCAGCCGTATCCAGGCTCATTTGCAGGGCCTGTGCCAGTCGAACCCGTGTTGTGAGTTCCTGTTCGGGACTGAGCGGACTGAAAGGGATGCTTGCGCCGTTCGCTTTGTGAGCGCTGGTCACCATAGTCATATCCCGCATAATTGCACCTGCCACTTTATTTAAGTTATCCGCCACTGTTGCCGCTATGCAAATTTGGACGTCGATATCGGCTATTTAGCGAAATCTATGCCATGTGATTTTTTGATTTTTAATTGCTTATTAATCAATAAGATAGATTTCGTTGTCATGTGGCTAAGGGTGTTTTTCTCGTCAAGAAGTCCACACAGCTATTTCCGCAAAAACGGAAAAAACTTGCCGCTAGTCAAAAGTTTGTCGTTATGAGTCGGGGAGCGGTGCTAGGGAAAAGAAGTTTGCTGAGCTTAGCTTTTGATCTGCGGTAAAAGGACGCCCAAACTGAGGCCGCCTTCCTGACGATTTTCCGCCCAGATTCGCCCCTGATGCAAGGAAACGCTGCGCTGGGCAATTGCCAGCCCTAAACCATAGCCTCCACTCTCGCGTGCGCGGGCTTGGTCAGTGCGGAAGAAGGGTTGGAAGATATCTTCCAGTGCGTCGTCCGGTACTCCAGGCCCTTGATCCATGATGTCGATGCGATAATTTTCGCCGTCGCCGGTTTCACCCAGTACGATGCAAATTTCCGAGTTTTCTGGTGTATATAAAAGCGCGTTGCGCAACGTATTTTCAAACACTCCCACCAGCATATTCCCGTGGGTGGCCACTAAAGCTTCTTCCAATGAGCATTTAAAACGGATGTTGATATTCTTCTCATAAGCTTCGGGTTGGTAATTGTCCATAAGTGTTTGTAAGAGGCTGACCAAATCCAAAACGTCGTCCAGCACCCAACTGTCTTGGCCTTGCACGGGTAGGGTAAGGATGTCGGTGATGATGTCGTTCAGGTAATCCGCCGCTTGTTTAATTCGATCCAGCTCATGGTCGACTACTCCATTGCTACGTTGCCGCGCTAGCGCTAGCGCAATTTGCAGGCGAGCGAGTGGGGTACGCAATTCGTGCGATACATCTTTGATCAGCCGTTTCTGTTCCTGCATGGATTTTTCAAGACGCTCTGTCATGTGGTCGAAATCGCGACCAAGCGCAGCGATCTCATCGTTACGCCCACTGAATTGTTCACTGATACGCACGCTTAAATCGCCGCGTGCAATTTGGTGGGTGGCTTTCTGCAGTGTGTTTATGCTGCGCGTAAAATGGCGCGCGAGAAAAAAACAGGCGGAACCGCTGACAAGTATCGATACCAGTAGCAGCGGCCAAATATTATCGAGAAATAATTCCCAAATAATGTCGCGATCTTGCCCTTCATCGCGACCGGCAGAAATCGTAATTAATTTCACGCTGTTGCCGTCATTCAGGGTGATGTATCGACCAAACAGTTTGCGATTGCGATCCTGCACTTTATCGAAAGGATGTTTAAACGTGAGACGCGGCGCGAGAAACATAACGCCGGGCGGAAGCGGGCGATCAAGCAAATCGCGATTTTCTTTATCAACCACATATACAAAACGTGTTGACCAATCGGGCATTGCGCGCAAATCTTGAATGAGTTGCCGTGTATTGCGGTTAACGGCGTTGCCTACCAGTTGGAACAACAATCGCTTGGCTGGATCTTCATCATTTGTTTCACTGGTGTGCTGCAAATTGCCTTCAGGGGTAATGTCGAACCAGTGAACAACAATGTTGGTGGTGATAATAATCGCCACCGTAATCAGCCAGAAAGTAAAAAAGATTTTTAAATAGAGGCGCGTCATTAATTTGCGGATTCATCATCATTCATGGTCAGCATGTAGCCCGCGCCGCGCACATTAATGATCAAATCCTTTGAGGAGCCCGCAGCCGCAATTTTCTTGCGAATGTTGCTGACGTGCACATCGATACTGCGATCATAGGGAGTAAGTTTGCGATTGAGTGCCTGCTCAGTCATGTCATCTTTACTGATGACTTGGCCGGCGCGGCGAACGAGGATTTCCAGCACACTGAATTCTGTTCCGGTCAGTGGAACTTCCTGGTTATCCCAAGTGGTAGTGCGAGTGCCCAAATGAAGTGATAATTTTCCCGAGGCCAGTTTTTCGATGCTGCTCGGCGCGATTTCTTTTTGATTGGCGCGGCGCAAAATTGCGCGGATGCGTGCAACTAATTCGCGCGGGTCGCAAGGTTTGGACAAGTAATCATCTGCACCAATTTCAAGTCCGATTACACGGTCAACCGTGTCGCCTTTTGCGGTCAGCATAATAACCGGTGTCTGGCTGTGTTGACGCAAATTTTTCAATACATCAAAACCGTTGCGAACCGGCAACATCACATCCAGAACAATAGCGGAATAGGAGTGCTTGAGGGCGAGTTCCAATGCGGTTTGGCCATCATAAGCCGTGTCAATAGCGAAGCCTTCGGTCTGCAGGTATTCGCTCAGTAATTGACTGAGTTCTTTGTCGTCGTCGATGAGAAGAACTTTAAGCATGGTGGGTTACAGCCTCCGGTAATGAAGCCGGTGAGTGTGCACCAGCCCCTGTTGAGAGTCATGATTCTTTAGATTTCATTAACCAATCTTAACATTATAGTCACCATAATGAATTTACCGGCGCTGATTCCGGAGCAGCAGCTGAGTGGTGCGACGAATGAATCCCTTACATCGAGAGGTACAGATATGAAATCAAACAAATTATTAGCGACTGGCATCTTGTTATTGAGCGTTGCCGGTATGGCGACTACGTCTTTGGCTGGCGATGGCGAAAATTGCCGCGGTAAACATCACGCTGCCAAATGGTCAGGGCATGATGGTTTTGGTGGAGGCGAATTCAGGCATCTCGGGCGCGAGCTGGCGTTGACCGACGCGCAAAAGGAAACGCTGAAAATCCAGCGTGAGGCAGACAAGCCCGCCCGCGATGCGCTCCACACCAAGCTTGCAGATGCACGCCAGGCACTGGCAACGGCAGTTGATGCCGGTGCAAACGAAGTTGAGTTGAACGCGCTGGCGGATACAGTCGGCAAATTACATGCGCAGCAAGCGCTGGCAGGTGTAAAAGCCCAAAAGGCGTTTTTGGCAGTGCTCACCCCGGAGCAAAAGCAGACATTCGCAGAACTCAAGGCCAAGCGTATTGAGCGCAAGAACGAACGCAAAGACGCCAGTGAACCCACTAAAAGTTAATATTTACGTTCGTTTTCACCACAACCCCCGGCATGCCGGGGGTTTTTGTTAACTGCTACTGACCATACGGGCTTGCTTGCGTCGCCCAATCTTGGGAAAATCCGCGCCGTTTTTAACTATCCTAATTTCCCTGTATCCCGAGGTTATCGTGGCCCCAATAGGTCTGTTTTTTGGCAGTGATGAAGGTAATACCGAACGTGTCGCGTATCGTATCCAGCAGCGTTTCGGCTCAGATGTTGTCGATGTCCGCGATATATCTGATGTAACCCAACTGGACTTTGCCAACTACGACAAAATTATCCTCGGCATACCTACCTGGGACTTCGGTCAGATCCAGTCAGACTGGGAAGAGTTCTGGGAGGATGTGGCAGCGGTAGATTTTTCCGGCAAACAAGTGGCCCTGTTTGGTTTGGGCGACCAGTTTGGTTACGGCGATTATTTCCTCGACGCTATGGGTATGTTGCACGACGTGATTATCCAATCTGGCCCGGAAATCGTCGGTCACTGGCCTACGGAAGGTTATGAGTTTGATGCCTCAAAGGCAGAAATTCCCGGCGCAGGTATGTTTGTTGGCTTGGCATTAGATGAAGACCAACAGGAAAATCTCACTGCGGAGCGTTTAAATCGCTGGTGTACACAAATCCACGTCGAGTTCGGTTTGGATTCACCGCTGGAAATGCTTGATGACTAAAATTGGGTAGAATTTTTACCTGTATTTAGTAGACGAGGGGCGCACTATGCGCCCTTCGTTTTTTTAAGCTTCCGCCACAAATACAGCGCGGATTGGGGCGGGGTGGTTTTCGGCGGTTAAGGATGGATTTTCCGGGTGCAAAAATTCTGGCAGTGAATGAAAGCGCATCCATTCTGTTGAGTGCTGTTCTTCAGTGGTAGTTGGGCAGACATCTACTACGCGTGGATTGCTAAATCCCATTTTGCGCAACCAGGACAGCATGGTGTCGCAGCTGGGCAAAAACCACACGTTGTTCATCATGCCATAGCGGCCTTCCGGCACTAATACATCGCCCAGTTTCCCTTCAATCACCAACGTTTCCAGTACCAATTGTCCGCCCGGGCGCAGGGTATTTTTTAATTCCAGCAAGTGATCCATCGGCGAGCGGCGATGATAAAAAACTCCCATCGAAAATACAGTGTCAAATGCCTGCAATTTTTCCGGTACATCTTCAATACCGACTGGCAGAACATCTACGGGGTAATCAGCGCCAGCGAAGTGTTTGATCATATGAAATTGCACAATAAAGCGCGGCGATGGATCTATTCCTATCACTCTTTTTGCGCCTGCGCCAAGCATGCGCCAGCAGTGGTAGCCGTTGCCACAACCGACATCAAGAATTAAGCGGTCTTTCAAGGGCGCGAGGTGCGGTAATACGCGATCCCATTTCCAGTCCGACCGCCATTCGGTATCTATGTGTATGTCGTGGATAAAGTAGGGGCCTTTTCGCCAGGGGATCAACTCCTGCAAGGCAGTGCGGATATTTTCGCGTGTTGTTGCATCACAATCATTGGTGTGACCAATACGGACTTCACTAGTAAGCGCTACCAGGGAAGATTCCACCTCCGGTAATTTAGCCAATGAGGCTTTCCATCCGGCGAGGTCGCCGTACCGTTTTTCACATAATCCAGCAGCGATTTGCGCTGGCAATTGTTCGGCCCACTTTGATAAAGGCGAATCTTTAAGTGCATCGAGCAATTGATCGTAATTAATAGTTGCCTTCATGTATTACTCTATTTAATCGCGATCAGCGACGCGAAGTTAAAACATTGAAACCACACATCGACACTGCTGAAACCTGCCTGGCGCAAACGTTGGCGATGAGTATCAAGCGTTTCGGGAATTAAATAATTTTCAATCGCTGCGCGTTTTTGCGCGATTTCCAAATCGCTGTAGCCATTCGCCCGCTTGAAGTTGTGATGTAGCTCGGTCATCAGATGTTGATGGGGTTCGTCATCAAAGGCGACTTTTTCTGAAACAATCAATACACCGCCCGGGTTTAATCCCTCACATATATTGCGGAGCATTTCCAATCGCTCATCCACGAGAATGAATTGCAAGGTGAAATTAAGCACTGCCATGGAGGCGTTATGCAATGCAACGTCCTGGATTTTTCCTTCAATCAATTCAACGGGGACTTCGCCACTATCAGCGGCTATGACTTGTTTGCAGCGCGCAATCATTGCCGCTGAATTATCCACGCCAATAATTTTGCAATTGGCGGCCTGGATGCGATGACGCATCGCAAGTGTTGCCGCACCCAGGGAGCAGCCTAAGTCGTAGCAGTGGCTATTCGCTTGTACATAGCGCTCTGCAAGATTGCCGATCATATTGATGATGGTGGCGTAGCCGGGCACTGAGCGTTTGATCATGTCAGGAAAGACATCGACCACACGCTGATCAAATACGAAACGGCTAACCTCCGCCAAGGGATTGGCGTAAATGGTATCGGGATTGGTATCTTGCATAGTGAACGACTGATTGGTGGCGTAATAGAGAGGAAAATTGAGCGGGCGTATTGTAACCCTCATTGAATGTGACAACAAATTGGGAAATTCATAAAACTGTCATATTTCCGCAGGAATATTCCTGCCCTGTCACCGTCGCTGTTATTAAGTTGTCACTTTATGTCTTTGCAGAATTCTGTTGTTAGCCAAACTAACCTGCAAAAGGAATTGCGTCGCTTGATTGAGTTCAAGCTTTTGACACCGGTATTTCAGCCGATAGTGGCAGTGGAAAATCCGCGCATTATTGGCTACGAGGCCTTGATCCGTGGTCCGGACGAGAGCCCGCTACACAAACCCGATGCGCTCTTTGAAGTCGCGCGAGCATCGCGGTTGTTGGCCACGCTGGAGTTTGCTTGCAGGGAAGTCTCCTGCGAGCGGTTTGCGGCATTGAATTTGCCCGGCAAATTATTTCTCAATATGAGTCCCATCAGTTTCACCGACAGCCAATACCGCGATGGCGTCACGCGCGAAATATTACAGCGTGTCGGCTTGAGTGCTGAGCGCTTGGTGTTTGAATTGACCGAGAGCCAGCCGCTCGATGAGCTGGATTTATTGCGCGCGGCTTCAGATCATTTTCAGCGGCAAGGCTTTGCGGTTGCTCTGGATGATTTAGGGGCGGGCTACGCCGGATTGCGGGTATGGAGTGAGCTCTGCCCGGACTACGTAAAAATAGATCGCCATTTTATTTCCGGCATCGATAAAGATCCGGTAAAGCGCGAGTTTGTGCGCGCGATGCTGGATATAGCGCATCGCATGGGACACAAGGCGATAGCCGAAGGAATCGAAACAGCAGCGGAATTCGGTACATTGATGACGATGGGAATTGAATACGTACAGGGTTATTACATCGCCCGTCCGCAGACTTTACCCTCGACGGAGACGCCCGCCGTCATAACAAATCTTACCCGCAGTTCAATGCGGCGTTACCAGGATCATTTCACTCGCACGGTTGGCGAGATAGTCACAGATTCCGCGCGGATTGCACCCGCTACTAGCGCGGAGGCCGTTGTTAAAATGTTTCGCGCCGATGTGCGGCTGGCTTGTCTTCCGGTTATCGACGGCGAAAAACCGTTGGGTATGGTTAGCCGCGCCGAAATATTGAATATTTTTTCGCGCCGTTTTGCCCATGAATTGCATGCGCAAAAACCCATTCGGGATTTTATTAGTCCACTATCAATTATCGTTGATGTCAAAACCGATCTTAAAGCCGTAGGCCAATTGATCAGTGAAGATCCTCAACAGAATTTAAGCGTTGACTTTATTGTATGCGACAACGACCGCTTCCTTGGCGTCGGCAAGGTACGCGATTTATTGCGCTCCATTACCGAAGAAAAATTGCGTGTAGCAAGGCATAGCAATCCACTGACTCAATTGCCGGGTAATGTGCCGCTGTATGAATGGATTGATCATTTATTATTGAGGCAAAAAGAATTCGTGGTGGCCTATTGCGATATCAACCACTTCAAGCCATTTAATGATGCATTCGGCTACAGCGCCGGCGATGATGCAATTTTGCAATTGAGCCGAATTCTGTGCGAGTGTGTTGACATGCAACACGACTTTGTTGGGCATGTCGGCGGCGATGATTTTATTCTGGTATTTTGCAGTCTCGATTGGCAGGTTCGCTGCGAGCAGGTTTTAAATCGATTTGCCGAGGCCAGTCGCATGTTACTTCCCACCGAAATAACCGAGTATTGGAGTGAGGATCGTCAGGGCCAGCGCCAAAAATTTGGAGCCTTGACGTTGGCCATTGGCAGCGTGATACCCGACGTGGAATTTTGTAAAACCCATCATCAGGTATCGCAGTTATTGGCGGAGGCAAAACACAGTGCAAAAATGCAGGGCGGTAATCAATTGTTCCATTCGCGCCGGCGGAAGCCGCAAATCGCCCGCATTGATTAGTGAGATCCAAGCCGCAAAAGAGTCGGGTAAGTCGGTAGCAGGCTGAAAATCCTGGGCTATCCTTAGTCTAGTTTCTCAATGGAGGTGGACTAATGGCTGATCTTGGCTACTACAAGATGCACGCGCTGATCGTTGATGATTTTGAGAATTTTCGTGGAACTCTCTACAAAATGCTCATGGATCTGGGAATCGGCAATGCCGACTCAGCAGCCAGCGGGGAGGAGGCGCTACGTTTTTGCAAGGCGCGCGCGTATGACCTTATCCTTTGCGATAATAATTTAGGGAAAGGTAAAAGCGGCCAGCAAGTGCTTGAAGAGTTGCGCACCACCGACAATCCTTGTTCCGACAGCCTGTTCATCCTCGTCTCTGCCGAGAGCAGCAAAGGCATCATCATGGCGGCTTATGATTACGAGCCGGATGCCTACCTCGCCAAACCCATCAACCCCAAAGCGCTCGATCAACGTTTAAGCAGGCTTATCGAGCAGCGTGTAGAACTTAAAGCCGTGCTAGCCGCCCAAAAAGCGGGTGATGACCAGTTGGCAATCTCGCTTGGTAAAGAATTGATCGCCAAAGGCAGCCGCCATACCAATACCTGCCAGAAATTACTGGGTCAGCTTTACCTTAAAAGAAATGATATCGCGGCAGCGGAAGAGGTTTATCGCACTGTGCTCGATAACCGCGAGCTGGAATGGGCACAGCTGGGGATGGTTAGAACTAAGTTGGCGCAAAATGATTTGTTGGGCGCGCAGCAGTGGTTAGAAAATATCTTGCAAGCCAATCCTTTGTGCATGAAAGCTTATGATCTACAGGCCGACTTGTTCAAGATGCAAAATGACATGGAGAAACTGCAAAATGTGTTGCAGAAGGCGACCGATATTTCGCCTTTGGCAATCCTTCGCCAACAAGCTTTGGGTAACGTTGCCCAACAAAATAATGATTTGGTAACCGCCGCTAACGCGCTCAAGCGCGCTGTCAAGCTCGGCGAGAACTCTTGCTTTGATAAAGCTGATGTTCATACACTTTTTGCCCAAACCACGATTGACTTATTTTCGATTGACAAAGAATTGGCAAAGCCGCTGGTTCGTGAAGCAATTAATTGCATTAACAATTTGGAAAACAATTTTGGCAAAACCAATTTGCGCAAAGTGGAGTCGCTTCTATTAGAAAGCCAACTACAAGTCTGCGCAGGTGACCATCGCAGGGCACAGGATGCACTGGCCAGCGCAAAATCATCGCTAGGCGATACCAATGATGAAGCTGCCCTTGCAGTGGAAATTGAACTTGTTCGCGCCTTGCGCCTGATTGGAAAAGTCGATGAGGCGCAATCACAATTGAACAACCTGCTGCATCGCTATGCTAATAACGAGGATTGCTTGCAGCGTCTGGATGTGCTTCTGGACGAGCCGCGCAGTGAGAAAAATAAACTAATGGTGGCCGACATTAATAAAAAGGGAATTACTTTCTACAATTCCAAGGATTTCTCTGCGGCGGCGGAAGCGTTTAATACGGCGCTGCAAAAATTACCTAACCATGTTGGTCTGCGTTTGAATTATGTCCAGGCGATGATCGATAAATTAAAAACCCGCTTCGATATAAGTGTGAGTGAAAAAATTCAGCAAACCTTTACCAAGACCAGCGCCATCATTTCCCAGCAGCATCCACAATTTCAACGGTATCGCCAATTGAACGATGTTTATAACGCTTTGGTCAGGACTTACGAAAAAGACAAACGAGGTTAATTTTGAATACTACATCCGAACATCAATCTGAAAATGCAGATTCCAGTCAGGTAGCGATTGATTTCTCATTTGTATTGGCGTCCAGCGTACATGACATGAAAAATTCGCTGGGTATGTTATTGAATACCTTATCGGCCATGATGGAAAACTCCCCGCCTAAAGATCCGGAGCAGGCGCGCTTTTTTTCCACGCTTGAATATGAGGCAGCGCGAATTAATGGCGAATTGGTGCAGTTGTTGTCGCTCTACCGCATGGATGAAAAAACCATGATGCTGGTCGTCGACGAGCACCATACTATCGACATTATTGAAGAGCAGGTGGCACGCAATGACAGCTTACTGAATTCGCGCAACATTGAATTACATGTCGATTGCGATAGCGATTTGATTTGGTACTTTGATAGCGAACTGATTGGCGGCGTGCTGAATAATTTGATCGTTAACTGCGCACGTTATTGCCGAAAACAATTGCTTATTAGCGCGACTGAGGAAAATGGTTTTCTCTGTATTTCTGTTGCTGATGATGGGCAAGGTTATCCAGACAATATGCTTCTTGGGCCATTGCCGCAAACTGCGGTGTCATTTAGTTCAGGTAATACACGCCTTGGGTTGTTATTTGCGCGAAAAGTGCTCGAATTACATAAATCCAGAAAAGGGCATGGTTATATGACAATCGCCAACAATGGCCCGCTGGGTGGTGGCGTGTTAAAGCTCTATCTACCTTAATGTGGCAGTTGGATTGAGGTGTTGAAATCACCGGGCGGCTATTGCATTATCACAGCCCGTTTCGGTCATTGCCTCCAGGTTATTTTTTATGCTTAAAATCCGCTTTAAAGATAATAAATACAATGCGGTGTGGTTAGTAGAGCCTAAAATTACTATCGGCCGGTCGGCAACTAATGCATTGGTGATTGATGACCCGCTCGCTGCCGATGTCCATATGGAAGTCCTGGTCGACAACGAACATCTGACGCTGCGAAATCTTATTCCCACCCAGCCCATCATTGTTAATGGCCAGACGGTGACAGGTGCCTGCGAACTCAAACCAGACGACAAAATAATCCTTGGTTTGGTTGAACTAATTGTTATAGATCCAAAACGTGAAGCAAAAGTCGTCGCTGAGGAATCGGTGAATGTCACCCAGCTGCGCGCACCTAAAGCCACAGGATGGTCGCTCAAGGCCAACCACACAGCCTTGGCCAACCGCGTTTTCCCGCTAAAAGAAATCAATGTGATTGGTAGGGCAAGTGAGTGCGATATTAGTTTGGCTGCGGCTCACCTGTCTCGTCGCCATGCCCAGTTACAAATTATTGATGG
>DATIDX010000299.1:0-3354 GCA_035456025.1 Cellvibrio sp.
GTAGACGTTCTTCCTTCAGCGATGCTCAAACAGCGTAGCTCCCATAAAAATGGCGATAGGAATGAGCGCGCAAAAACATCGCGCTTGGGTAAAGTCTGGCTGGTAGGGGCTGGTCCTGGTGATGCAGAACTATTAACTGTAAAAGCCCTGCGTGCGATCACTACTGCCGATATTATTTTTTACGATTATCTGGTCAGCGCCGATATACGCGCACTCTTTCCTAAAAATATTCCTGCCCACTATGTCGGTAAAGCAAAAAACCAACACAGCATCGCGCAGGAAGACTTGAACCAATTACTGGTTAAGCAGGCACAACTCGGTTTGACCGTGTGCCGCATTAAAGGTGGCGATCCGTTTGTATTTGGCCGCGGCGGCGAAGAATTGTTGGAGCTGCGCACTGCCGGTATCGAAGCAGAAGTGATTCCGGGAATTACCTCTGCCTCTGGCTGCAGCACCTATGCCGATATCCCATTAACCCATCGCGGCTTATCACAAGGCTGTACGTTTGTGACTGGCCACGCCGAAAAAACTCTGGATATCAATTGGGATGCGCTGGCGCAGTTGAAGCACACGCTGGTGTTTTACATGGGCCTGACGCGCGCCGATGAAATCTCTGCAAAGTTGTTGGCGGGTGGTTTGGCTGCCGACACTCCAGTCGCGATTATTGAAAACGGTTGCCGCAAAGACCAGCGCGACATTATTTCCACTCTCAATGAATTTCCTGCTGCGGTGCTCCGCGAGCAAGTGCAATCACCGGCGTTGATTATTGTCGGCGAAGTGGTGCGCATGAAAGAAAAATTGCAGGTCACCGTTCAGGCGCATGCCGCCGAAGCGCGCTACCTGTTGGCTTGATTGGTTTCCCGATTTAAGAACTCAAATTAGTTAATACAAAAATTTCACGACCGTGAGGCAGATATGAAGAAGCGCATTGTAGTAGTCGGAAACGGCATGGTAGGGCACAAGTTTATCGATAACATGGTAAATCACGCGGATGCTGATCAGTATCAGGTAATTACCTTTTCGGAAGAGCCGCGTCTTGCGTATGACCGCGTGCAACTCTCCAAATATTTTTCCGGCTCAACTGCCGACGATCTGATGCTGACCAGCGAAGATTATTACACCGAGAAAAAAGTCGAATTTATTTTAAAAGACAAAGTGATCGATCTGGATTTTGAAAACAAAGAAGTGATCACAGCTTCCGGTCGCCGCGAAGCCTATGACAAATTAATCCTTGCTACAGGTTCATTCCCGTTTGTTCCGCCAATTCCTGGTAACAACGGTGAACACTGTTTGGTTTATCGCACCATCGAAGATTTGGAAGCAATCACCCGTTCAGCAGCGCAAAGCAAAGTGGGTGTCGTTGTGGGTGGTGGTCTGCTCGGATTGGAAGCGGCTGCCGCGTTAAAAGCAGCTGGTCTTGAAACTCACGTAGTGGAATTTGCCCCGCGTTTGATGGCGGTACAACTTGATGAAGGCGGCGGTAAATTATTGCGCCGTAAAATTGAGGCCATAGGTGTAAAAGTTCACACCCAAAAAGCGACCAACGAAATTGTCGCGGGTACTGAAGCGCGCTACCGCATGAACTTTGCTGATGGCAGCTATCTTGAAACCGATATGATTTTATTCTCTGCTGGTATTCGCCCGCAGGACGAACTCGCACGCAAATGCGGAATCGGTTTGGGTGAGCGTGGCGGCATTGTGGTGGACAACAATTGCCAAACTACTATTGCTGATGTGTATGCCATCGGTGAGTGCGCACTCTGGAATAACCGCATTTACGGTTTGGTTGCGCCTGGCTATCAAATGGCGAAAGTGGCGGTGTCCCATATCACTGGCGGCAGCGATCAGTTTATGGGTGCCGATATGAGCACCAAATTGAAATTGCTCGGCGTCGATGTAGCATCCATCGGCGATGCGCACGGCACTACCCCAGGCTCATTGAGCTACACCTACAGCAACGATGTAGACGAAGTTTACAAGCGCATGATTGTGTCTGCCGACAATAAAAAATTGTTGGGTGCAGTATTGGTAGGTGATGTAGAAGCCTACGGCACTCTGCAACAAATGTGCGTGAATGGCATGGATTTGCCGGAAGATCCTAACTGCCTGATCCTGCCCAACGTAGAAGGCGGCGGTATGGCAATCGGTGTAGATGCGCTGCCAGAAGCGGCAATGATTTGTTCTTGCTACGATGTAAGCAAGGGTGCAATTTGCTGCGCAGTGCAAGATGGTGCGCGCACCATGGGCGACATCAAAGCGATCACCAAGGCATCTACCGGTTGTGGCGGTTGCGCTGCATTGACCAAGCAAGTAATGGATTCCGAGTTGGTAAAACTCGGTGTGGAAGTCAGCAACCATATTTGCGAACACTTCCCGCATTCACGTCAGGAATTGGCCGACATAGTGCGCATCAAACAAATTAAATCGTTTGATGATTTGTTGGATCAACACGGCCACGGGTTGGGTTGCGATATTTGTAAACCTGCTGTTGGCTCTATCCTCGCCGGTTTCTGGAACGAATATGTGTTGGATAAAAAACACATCGGCCTGCAAGACACCAACGATATTTTCCTCGGCAATATGCAAAAAGATGGCACTTACTCAATTGTGCCGCGCGTTGCCGGCGGTGAAATTACGCCAGACAAATTAATTGCCCTGGGTCAAGTTGCCAAAGAGTACAAGCTCTACACCAAAATCACTGGTGGCCAACGTATCGATTTATTCGGTGCACAATTGCATCAGCTGCCGACCATTTGGAAAAAATTAGTGGATGCCGGTTTTGAAACGGGCCACGCCTACGGTAAATCCTTGCGCACTGTGAAATCCTGTGTGGGTTCGACCTGGTGTCGCTATGGTGTTCTTGATTCGGTTGGCATGGCGGTTGAGTTGGAGAATCGCTACAAAGGTGTTCGTTCACCGCACAAAATGAAATTCGGTGTGTCGGGCTGTACGCGTGAATGTGCAGAAGCGCAATCAAAAGATTTTGGCGTAATCGCCACCGAAACTGGTTGGAGTTTATATGTGTGCGGTAACGGTGGTATGCGCCCACGCCATGCTGATTTGTTCGCAACCGGCCTGGACGATGCGACCTTAATTAAATATATCGACCGGGTAATGATGTTCTATATCCGTACCGGTGATCGTCTGCAGCGTACCTCGGTATGGCTGGAAAATATGGAAGGCGGTTTGGATTACCTCAAGAAAGTCGTGATCGATGACAAGCTGGGTCTGTGCGCTGAGCTTGAAGCACAAATGGCTTACAACATTAGCCAATACCAGTGTGAATGGAAAACCACAGTGGAGAATGAAGAATTGCAAAAACGCTTCAAGCACTTCATCAACACCAATGCGACT
>DATIDX010000300.1:0-8892 GCA_035456025.1 Cellvibrio sp.
AAACTGCCGAGGAAATCGCGGATTTCCTGCTCGCGCGCCATAGGCGATAACCGTTGGATATGCAGCGCCGCAGACGCATTAATATCCAGCGCTTCCAATTGGTGTTGCGCAAAGTAGCCGAGCTTAAAATGTTCGCCGTTAGTGCGGTCACCGGTAATCAACGGCAATGAGCCTGCCAGTGTTTTCACCAGGCTCGATTTACCTGCACCATTTGGGCCGAGCAAACCAATACGGGTTTCGGCGCGAATTGCCAGCTCGACTTTATTGAGAATAATTTTACTGCCATAACCAATATCCGCGCGCGCGATATGCACCAAGGGCACCGACATTTTGTCGTTACACTTAAAGGTAAAACTGAACGGCGAATCGATATGCGCGGGCGCAATTTTTTCCATGCGCTCCAATTCTTTAATCCGGCTTTGCGCCTGGCGCGCTTTGGTCGCTTGTGCACGGAAGCGGCGGATATAATTTTCGACGTGCGCAATACGCTCTTGCTGCTTCTCAAAACTCGCCTGTTGCTGTGCGAGTTTTTCCGCACGCTGGCGTTCAAACGCAGAGTAGTTGCCGCTGTAGTTATCGAGTTTTTGTTTTTCGATATTCACAATGCGATCGACAATATTGTCGAGGAAATCGCGGTCGTGCGAAATAATAATCAAGGTGCCGGGATAGCGCTTGAGCCATTCTTCCAGCCACAGGGTTGCATCCAAATCCAAATGGTTGGTCGGTTCATCGAGCAACAATAAATCCGACGGACACATGAGCGCTTGCGCGAGGTTTAAGCGAATACGCCAACCGCCGGAGAAATCCGAGACCGGGCGTTTATCATCACCGGGCGCGAACCCCAAGCCATTCAGTAATTGCTGCGCACGCGAGGGGGCGGTGTAGGCGTGGATGTTTTCCATATCGCTGTACAGATGCGCGAGCTGTTCGCCGTTGTGTTCGGGATCTTGTAAAGCGGTGGCGATTTCCTGCTCCAGGCGGCGCAATTCGCTATCGCCATCCAGCACGTAATCGAGCGCGCTGCGCGACGTGTGGCCAACCTCTTGCGCCATATGCGCCACTCGCCACTGCTTGGGGATATCGAGCGTGCCGGTATCGCTGTGCAATTTGCCCAGCAATAATTGGAACAAGGTGGATTTGCCAGTGCCATTAGCGCCGATCAAACCGACTTTTTGGCCCGGATAAATAGTGAGGTCAGCGGCATCCAATAAAAATTTGGTGCCACGTTGTACGGAGATGTTTTGTAATTGAATCATGGCGCGCATTCTAGCAGACTTGCGCCAAGCCCCTGCTAGCGGATTTTATTTATGCAGCCTGCACTCTCAGGTTTGTGGGATTTCTCCCTCGAGTTATACGCCCGCCCCGGTGTCGCCGACGCTTGTCTGCATTTGCAGGACACGCAGGCGATCAACGTCAATTTGTTGCTCTGGTGCGCCTGGTTGGACACGCGCGCTATAGCTTTGGATGAGGTGCGCCTGCACAGCGGGCGCAAGCGCATCCACGCTTGGGATGAACACTACGTGGTGCCCTTGCGCCAGTTGCGGCGTCGCATGAAAGCGGAATTCGGTGTGGAGGATGCGGCGATCGAAGCTGTGCGCGCGCAGATTAAACACGCGGAATTATTGGCTGAGCGGCAATTGCAGTTGTGGTTGGAGATATTGGCGACCAGTTGGGACGACAAGCCCGAAATCAATCGACTCACCGACTGGCATAACCTTCGGTTTTATTTGCAGCATATGAACGTCACAGAGGCGGCGATTGCACAAATTCTGGCGTTGTTTGGTTCCCAATCAGCGTGCGCTAATTGAAACGGTGCTATTCCGGTGGGATTTAATTGGAAATAAAAAGGGCGCTCGCGGCGCCCTCTGTTTTTTTGGGGTCTTGGTTAATTAAGCGCGCCCTTGTCGTCATCGAAATCAGTGCGAGGATTTTCTACTGCTATAGATTCAACATTGGTTTCCGGTGATGGCGACTCTACAACCGGCGCTTCTACTGAAGGCGGGATTTCACCGGGCTCTGGTGCATCTACCGGCGCAGGTGTTTCAACAACGGGGGTCGGTTTAGCGTCGGGTGCAGCTTTTTTCGCCGCAGGTTTCTTCGCAGTTGCTTTCTTCTCAACAGGTTGCTTTGGAGCAGGCTTCGCTTCGGCCGCGTTCGGGAGTGCCGTTTCCGGTTGTGCCGGTGCTGCTGCTACTGCTTTTGCTGTGGGTTTGGTTTTCGCTTTTACCGCTTTGGGTTTGGCTGGTGAAGCTGCTTTGCTTTCAGTTGACGCAGCATTTTTCGCAACTTTTTTTGCGGGAGCCTTTTCTTTTGCTGGCGCTGCTGTTGCTGATTTTACTTTCTCTGATTTTGCCTTCGCCGGTTTGCTGGCCTTTTTGGTTTTACCTTTGGCGTGTTCGGCAATCGCTTTAGCCACTTCTTTACTGGTTGCTTGTGCCGATTTCAATGAGTCCAGTGATGCCTGTGCAGTTGCAACGGCTTTCGTTTGCGCTGCCAGATCTTTTTTCGCTTGGCTCAGGCGAGTTTTTGCTGCGGGAGTTTTGCTCTCTTTAGTCGACAAATCAGCAACTTTTTTCCTGGCGCTGAGCAGAGCTTTGTTTTCAGCCGCAAATGCTTTTTCAGCAGCAGCTAATTCTTGTGCGCGCGCTTTATCGAGTGCGGCACTGATTCTGGCGATTTCTTGTTCCAATTCAGCAATTGAATTTTTAGGAGTTTTGGAGGCGGCCATAAAATATACCTGTATGAAAAAAGCGTTGGAAAAATCAGATTAAGGAGCTGAGTAACTGCAATGAGCATTTCGAGCGAATTGTAGCTGTGCCCTGCTAAAAAAGGTATGCCTTGCGCAGGCGATTGGACGGTTTCAACCGCCGGTGCAGCCCTGTTAAAGCTGCGAGCCATGCGTGAACTTTGCACAGGCTGTAGAGTCTGAAACGGTTCTGCTAACCGCGGGCTTTGCGCACCCTCAGGTAAATGGGGCGCAGCACACACTTTGATTGGTTGTTTGGACTATGTCGGCGCTAAAAACGCGCACATTTGTCTGGACTTGGTATACCATTGCCGCCTGCTCTGGCGCCGCAGTAAGGTGTCGGCTAGAACCAAGTGAGCGGCACGCTTGCTTCACACAGACGATTACAAATCAATGATTACTAATAAGGTGCATTATGTTTAACAAACGTTTATTGGTTGTTGGCCTGATGGCTGCTACTGCTGGCTTGATTGGCTGCGACAAAAAAGAAGAAGTAAAACCAGTTGATGACAACGCCAAGCTGGCCACTCTGGAGCAAAAGGCTAACTACATCATTGGTCAAAACCTGGGTAAAAACCTGCAAAACGGCGGCCTGACAATTGAGCCTGACTCATTGGCACTGGCACTGGTTGATGTACGCGATGGCAAGCCTTCACGCATCAGCGAAGAAGATATGCAGAAGATCATGCAAGAAGTTCAGCAAAAAGCGATGGCCAAGCAAGAAGAAGAACAAAAGAAATTAGGCGAAGCCAATGTTGCTGAAGGCAAGAAATTCCTCGAAGAAAACAAAGCGAAAGAAGGCGTAACTACTACTGCTAGCGGCTTGCAGTACAAAGTGATCACTGAAGGTAAAGGCCCTAAGCCAAAAGCGACTGACACTGTAACAGTGAACTACGTTGGCAAACTGATCAACGGTACCGAGTTCGACAGCTCTGTTAAAAATGGCCAGCCAGCTACTTTCCCGCTGGATGGTGTAATTCCAGGTTGGACTGAAGCCCTGCAATTGATGCCACAAGGCTCCAAGTGGGAAATCGTAATCCCATCAGAATTGGCTTACGGTGCTGGCGGTCAGGGTCCAATCCCTCCATCATCAACTTTGATTTTCGAAGTTGAATTGCTGGAAATCAAAGCACCAGAAGCAGCTGCGAAAAAGAAATAAGGATTGCAGCTCCTGCTGCAAACCACAAAAAAACCCGCGCTTAGGCGGGTTTTTTTATGCTCGGGATTTGCTGCGCTGCGCGCAGAACCATCTTGAAGGAGCTTGGCTTAGCTGACTAAATCTTTGTGCGAGGTGTGCAATACCGAGATCAAGCGGTCTTCGGTGCTGAAACGCACTTCGAGCGCTTCGCCCAAGGCTGACAAATCACTGCTCAGTGAACTGAGGTCGTCGGTCTCGAGATACTTATCGTTGAAATCGAGCAGTCGCTCGGTGGTGTTGTCGATGGTGTCGTAGAGTTTGCTAGCCTCTTGCAGCGCTTCGGCATCGTCAAACTCGCGCCCTTCTTTGATCAGTTGATCGTAAACCTCAAAATGCCCGGCTGATACATAGTCCACCAGGATCTGGCAAAAGCTGCGCAATTTCTCGCCGCGTTGCAAGTCGCTCAGGTTCAACTCCAATCCGCTCAGTGCGCAGTATTGCACCAGCATTGCCTGACGGTCTTCCAGCCAGCGGTCGATGATTTCATTCACACCGCCCCAGCGCTCTTTGGCAGTTTTGCAATTTTCTAACATCCGATGATCCTATGCGTTGTCCAGCGCGGTTTGTTTTTGTCGGAGCAGGCTAGCGCCGGCAAAATTCAAACAAACAGCTGTTAATTTTGGGTTTGCCACTTTACGAGTTTGCCACAATAGGCCATCTCACTGGCGAGGGCAAGACACCTAGGCGAGTTTGTCGCGCTTGCGCAACAGTTGGTAAAGATTCACGCCAGCGAGGCCGATAAAGGCAATAAATGTCCAGAGTGCGAGACTCAGGCCGAAAATTTTATCGATATGGGCGCAACTGCCGTCACCTTGTAAGAGAAGATCCAAACCTTCCAGCAGTGGAAATTCCTCCAAAATGTAAGAGAGGCTGCTGGGGCCGCAGGATGCGACCTGCTCGGCCGGCATGTATTGCAACCAGAGTTGGCGGCCAGAGAAACCGGCGCCAAGGAGGGGGCTGATAATTCCCAATATTGCATAGGTGCGCTGCCCCGTTAAGCCGGGGTTGTGAAGTGCGGCAAGCAGCGCGATCAAACCGGTCAGCATGACAAAACCGCGCTGGGTGATACATAGCGGGCAGGGGTTCATCTTCATCACATGTTCCATATAGAGCGCGGCCAGGATCATTAGTGTGCAGGCGATGAAGATCGTGAAATTGGTTTTGCGGACACTGTGGACCATAGTAAATCCTTAAAAGTGGGTGCTACTTATTGGTGGGTCGACTAGCGTGTTGAGTCGAGCAGATTCGGCGCTCATGGTAAGCAATAAGCCTGCGCCAGAGCCAGCAATTTTCTGCCGCTCAAGGTGATGGCAAAAGCGGCCTATAGCCCGGGCGGAATGGTCTATGCTTTGAGGCAGTGCGATTATCGCGTCAGTTGGAGCGCAAAACATTGCGCAAGTTCAGGTGTGTGGAGTGCGTATGAAAAGCTTTGTTAAATGCTGTGTGGTGATCGCGGGTTCGATTGCGGTGCTGCCGGCGCTGGCCAGTGGCGGCGGCCCCAAGGTCGCAGAAGGCGTGAATTATATTGCGATTGAACCGGCGCTGGTGGTGAATTACGGCGGGCCGGGCAAGGCGCGTTTTATTAAAGCGGAATTATCGATCCGCACTGAGACGGGGGCGGATGCCACCGAGGTGATCCACCATCTGCCGCTGGTGCGCGACCGTCTGGTCAGCATCCTGAGCGCACAAACCGAAGAGGCAATCAGCACTGCTGAAGGTAAGGAATATTTGCGCGTTTATGCGCTGGCGGAAATCAATAAGGCGCTGCTAAAAGTCGAAGGCCACGATGTCGATGAGCACGGCGGCGATCATGGCGCTGACAAGAAAAAAGCCAAGAAAGAAAAGGAAAAAACCACGGCCAAACATGACGAAGTGAAGGCGTCGGAGCATAAGGCAGATGAAGCGCATTCAGAAGCGGCACATGCCGATGAAGCACATAAGGAAGAACCGAAGAGCACTGCTGTGCCAGATATCGCCAGCATCAAACCGGTCAAAGGCCCTGCGTCGGATTTATTCTTTAATAATTTTGTTGTACAAAAATAAATCGTGCAGCAACAACCGATGCTGAAATAAGTCGAGCAGAAGTATTCCGATCAACCCGTCGCCCTGGTGACGGGTTCTGCCTCATCCTTCCGCTCTCAATTATTCTCGCTACTACTTTCACAGCTACAACCGTGATATTGGGTGTAGTAATTCTCCAGGTATTGGTCGAAATCCAGCTGCTGATTGGTTTCCAATTCGGTTTGCGCGCGCCGGGATTCTTCGCTCATGCGCACAAATCGGGAATTGCTTTCCTCCGTTAGCGGATGGGTTTCAAACCAGGCGCGATGTTGTTCTGCAAGCGCGAGTGTGTGCGCATAAAAACTTTGGCGTGCGCCGGTCATATCGCGCAGCACGCGCGCAGACGGTGTCAGCTCGGGATTTTCCAGCTTGGCCACTTGCAAATCGATCGCTTGCTGGTAGCTAGTGCTGCCTTTGGCCTGGTCGAGCAATTGGGCACAGGCCGCACTGCCTTGCAAAATTTCTTGCGCCCAGCTGCGCATGCTGATGCTCTGGTCGCCACGCATTAATTCCAGCGCCGGTTCGCGCCCGCTGTTGACGATGCGCTTCTGGTTTTCCTGTACCTGGTAAAACTCGCCCTCGTCAGTCTCGGGGCTATCGCTCAATAAACAGTAAAGTAAAAACGCATCCATTACTTCCATCTGCTCGATGGTAATGCCGAGCGGCTCGTAGGGGTTCAAATCCACGCAGCGCACTTCCACATATTCCACGCCGCGCAGCCGCAATGCTTGCAAGGCCGTTTCGCCGCGCTCGGTAGTGCGCTTGGGGCGGATGCTGGAGTAAAACTCGTTTTCGATTTGCAGCAAGCTGCTGTTGAGTTGCTGGTAATGGCCGGCGCTGTCTTTCACGCCGATTTGCTCATAGGGCGGATGACTGTGGGTGATGGCGCCGCACAGGGTTTTTAGATAATCGCTGAGGCTGTTGTAGCTGATGACCAGGGATTTTTGCGCATCGCTCTGGTAGCCAAGATCGCCCATGCGCAGCGATGTTGCGTAGGGCAAATACATGGTTTGCTCGGCGGCGGGGAACGGCTGCAATTTGTGCGCGCGGTTGTGGACGAAGCACGAGCAGACTGCGGGCGATGCGCCGAACAGGTAAATCAGCAGCCAGAAGTTGCGGCGGAAATTGCGGATCAGGCCGAAATAGCGGTCGGTTTTAAAATCCTTGAGCGATTGTTGATTGCCAATTTGGGTTTGCAGCGCGCGCCAGAAATCGTCGGGCAGGCTGAAGTTGTAGTGGATGCCAGCGATGGTTTGCATGGAGCGGCCATAGCGATGTCCCAAGCCCACGCGATACACAGTTTTCATCTTGCCGCTGTTGGAACTGCCGTAGCGTGCGACGGGAATTTCCAGGTCGCTGCCGAGGATGCAGGGCATGCTCGCGGGCCAGAGGCGCTCGCGGTTGGCGGCCAGCTGTTGGTAGGTAAAGCGGTGGATGTCGTCGAGCTGTGCCAGCAGGTCTTTGACGTCGGCAAAGGGCTCGGTAATAAATTCGAGCAGGGCTTCGCTGTAGTCGGTGGTGATATGTGGATGCGTCAGTGCCGAGCCAAGCGCTGGCGGGTGGTCGCTCTGCGCCAGAGTGCCTTTGGGCGTTACGCGCAGGCTCTCTTTTTCCAGGCCGCGCAAAATGCCGCGCAGACTGTTATTGGCGGCGGGTTCGGCAAAGGCGGCGAGCAGGGCGCGCGATAGACCTTGGGATACAGACACTTCAGATTCCTTTAGCTTCAAGAGCGATCAGGTGAGCCGCGGGGGCAGCGATGACAGCCGTATGGGGTTGAGTTTAGGCCAAGTCAGCCGGTGTTGTGGAGGGGGTGTCTTCTCCAGACGGGAGTGCGCTGTCTTGCTCCAGCCCTTCCAGCAGGTCTTTGCCCGGTTTTGGCAAAGGTTCGGGCAGGATTTCCGGGTCGATTAACGGTAACCCTTTTTCATTGGCACCGCAGCTGACGATCTTGATGCGCTGCTTATAGTCTTTCGCGCTGGCCTCTACCATCTGGTTGATGGCTTCGTCTTTGTGCGCAGTTTTATAGAGCGCGGCCAGGTCGCGTCCGTCCAGCCAGTTGTTCTGGCGGCCGAGGAAAAGTTTGTCTTGGTTTTGCAGGATAAAAAGTTCGCTCATAACCTGATCAGTCCGATTGCCTGAAATTAATCTAGGCGCGGATGTGGGGGTGATGACGATTGACTTCAAGTGCGGCGCTCGCGCGCACTCGCCCAGGACGATTTCTATGGATAAAAAATCGGGCATCCTGCGCGCGCGCCGGCGCGAATAAATTCGCATCGGCGTCAATTCTGGTTGTTCTAGATCAAGAGATCCGCCGTTGTTCCATTGAATAATGATTTGCCAGGCCGCCCCTCGCTGACCGGTACTGGCGCTTACTAACAATAATCCCGTTTGCCCATCGCTTTAATCGATAAAACTCCCCCCTGATAAAAATAAAGGAACCTGATATGAAAACACTCCTTGTTTACGCCCATCTTATTGCCGCCTGCATCGCCATCGGTATCCTCCTGATCCAGGATCTGGCGCTGTCTAAATTGCGCGGGCGCCCCATGAACGCGGACATGATTGCGGATCTGCAAAAAAGTGCCGGTATTGTCTTTGTGGCGCTGGTGGTCCTGTGGATTACCGGGTTGGGTCTGGTGGTACACGGCTACCTGGATAACCCTGCCTACCTGATGAACCAGAAGCTCTGGGCCAAATTTACCGTGGTCAGCATCCTCACCCTCAACGGCCTGTTCCTGCACTACTACAGTTTCCCGCGCTTGATGTCGCCCCAGGGGTTTATCGGGCAGGGCGCGGGCGAGCAACTCTTTATTGTGGTGACGGCGGTGGTCTCAGCCGTGTCCTGGCTCTACGCCTGCTTCCTGGGGATTGCGCGCCCATGGAATAA
>DATIDX010000301.1:0-10056 GCA_035456025.1 Cellvibrio sp.
CTCATGGCCTGCGTTTTTTTTCGTCCGCATCAATCCTGATAAAGTTCCACAATAATCCTGTCGACCAGCTGCTTTGCCGTCGTCAGCTTGCTGGTATCCGGATTTATCTTACCGTCACGCCCTGAATGATGTCCCTGTCCAATCAGCCTCAACAAATACACCGGTTGCTGATCCTCGCGATTGATAACCGCTTCATAAACCACCGAAGGCTGCGCCGAAAAACCATTGCCGGAATAAATCTCATCCTCCGGAAAACGGTCGCTGGAGTAGTAGTCATTAAAATCGAACGACTGGTTAATCTCGAAACGAATGCGGAATTGCTCCGGTAGCTCCGCCAGGGCGGCGGTGGTCAGCAAAAAATTATCCAGCATTGTCGCGCCCGCGTAGGCGTCCACTGCCGGGGCTGTTTCTGGCGCTATAGCTCCGGTCGCAGATTGCATACCCAGCGCATGGAGAAATACCGGCAGCGACTCGGGGCGCATACGCTCGTGTTTACTGGCTTCATCCCACTGGTATTCAAAGATTTCTGCTTCATCTTCACCACTGCTAAACGGATTGTCGGTAAATACCCGCTGCGGGTTTTTGCGCGTCACCTTGTTGGCAAAATTATTACCGGCCAGCTTGGAGGTGATATACAAGGGCTGGATAAATTTTCCGTCCAGGGTTTCCAGCCAGATTGCATACTGCGGCCACATAAAAAATGGCCCTTTGCGCAGCTCGATGGTAAACCCGGGACCCGCTGCCATAGCTGGCCGGATGCGTCGCACTTCAAAAGTTTGGCGATTGTCCTCAACCCCCGCCGTTGCCGCGCGCAGTGTTTGTCCCCAATGGTAAAACTGGATAAACGGAGCCATCTGGCGATAAGCCAATACCAGCAGCACAGCACACACAACCGCACTCATCCAGGCGACATAGTTAATATTGCCTGCCGCTTTAGTGCGCAGGTAATTTGCGAGCGGCTTAAGGTTATTTTTAAGATGCCAGCCCAATAACAGCAGCAACCAAAAACCAAAAATGGTGTGCAAGAGCGCAACCCGCTCCTGATGCGGTTGGATGAACATCAGCAGCGATGTAATGAGAAGAACAATTAACGCGAGCAACAGCGAGAGACTGATAAAACTGCGCCAGCGGGGGTGAGTGGAAGCCATAGAATTAACCCGATCAAAAATGTCGGGCTAGTGTCTGCAGCGGACAGGATTATTAACCAATTAAAATTTATGAAATTTTATGAAACCGCCGTTAATAGACTAAATCGCCTGAATAGCATCCAGTTTCGGCAGTGAAATTGGCAGCTTATGTTTTGCGATAAGAATTTTAAGTTGCTGCCACTGCTCAACCGCTAATTCATTTCGCTGTTGCGCGCTGTACAACTCAATCAATTTCAACCGCACCACACTGACACCAATCGGGCAGGCAATCGCCTGGTGATGATGTAGTGCGCGTTGATACGCAGTTTCGGCAGCATCCGCATTGCCAGCCGTTAATTCCATATCACCTTGCAGAGTCGCTGCGTAGGCTTGGTACAAACTGTCGAATGCCTGTTCGGCCAATTGTTGCGCGCGAGTTAAATCGCGCTGCGCCTGCTCCAAATTCCCCTGAGCAAACTCCGCTTTGGCCAACAAATAATAAAACACATACTCTTTGTCATAATGCTGTTCGGCACTGCCTAAAATACGCTGCGCGTTCGCCACTGCCTGCGGCCACTGCTGTTGCGCCAGCTCATACTCAATTAATAGCTGGTGCGCTAAAAAATTAGCCGGCTCTATAGTGACCGCTGTTTGCAACAAGCTAAGCGCGCTTTCCGGTTGCTGTTGATTCCATTGCTCCACCGCCTCAGCCAATAAACTGGAATTAAATTCCGCGTGCAAATGGGAGAGATCCAGCTGCGCATCGGTTTTGGTGGCAATAATCCGGGCCAGGCCTTCTACCAGCTTATCCAACTGGTGCTCAATGATCACACCGGAGGATTGGTCACGCGGGGTATAAAGGCGATACAGCAGGCGGTAATCATTCACTGAACCCGATAGTTGCAGATCGACCACCAAACTCGAACCACTAATTTCGAAAATCCGGTTGGCCAATTGCACGCGATCATTGGCATCAACACCGGATACATCCAACAAGTTCAACACGTAGGGCACATCAAACACCTGCACGCCTGATGAGAACTGCAAGGCCTGGATCAACTGATCCATCATGCCCAACCTGGCCCACACCAAACTGGAACCTTCGGTGCGGTTATCCACCGGCAATACAGTAATGATATTTTTGGCGGGCGCTTCGGGCTCAGAAAAATATTTGATGGCCAAAACGCCTAACCCCAATAAGATCACCAGCGCAAATGCGGCAAATACTATCGGGCGTTTGGTGCGGTTGGATGCGGATGGCGTTGTTGCCGCGACTGCGGGAATGGTTTCCAGCGGCGGGGAAACTTTTTCCACCGGAGCAATCCACGCATAACCTTTACGCGGATGTGTTTGGATAACCTCCAGCGGGGAAAATAATTGGCGCAATTCGCGAATGGATTGCACCAATACTTGCTCTTCAACTTTTACATCGTCCCAGATTTGCGTGAGCAATAATTCTTTTGTAAGAACCTGGTGCGGATTCTCAAGAAAGAGCAGCAATAGCGAAAAAGTTTTGGGCCTAACCTTGAGGGTCTGCTGTGGAGTGAGGATTTGCCTGTGGGTGATATTAACCGTGAACCCATCAATGCAATACACAGTATTAGGTTCGATTGTCACATCTTTTACCGGAGGCACAGATGAGGAAGGAGCGGCGGGCACCGCTCCTTATTGAGTATTAATGATGCGCAGCTTTATTCGCGGAACTTACCCGCTGCATCAACAAATCGGTGTAAGCAATGCCGACGGCGGAGGCGATAAAGGCCATGTGGATAATGGTCTGCCACATAACACCTTCTTCGGTAAATTTCGCACCGGGCATGCCAATATTACCGGCCTCGATAAAGGTTTTTAACAGGTGGATTGAGGATATGCCAATGATCGCCATTGCGAGTTTTACTTTTAGCACAGTCGCATTGACGTGGCTCAACCACTCGGGTTGGTCAGGATGTCCGTCCAAACGCAAGCGGGACACGAAGGTTTCATAACCGCCGACAATAACCATCACCAATAAATTGGAGATCATCACTACATCGATCAGACCCAATACGATCAGCATAATCTGCTGTTCACCCAGCTTGTGTACATCTTTAACCAGATGAACCAGCTCAGTTAGAAAGAGAAAAACATAGGCGCACTGCGCAATAATCAAACCCAAATAAAGTGGCAGTTGTAACCAGCGCGAGCTAAAAATCAAAGCGGGTAAAAAACCACTTTTGTATACCGGGGGAATTTCACTCATTAGTACACCTTTCTCTCAATAGAATTTTAGTTAGCGCCAATATAAGGTTCAGATGACAAAAAACAACCCCTTTACAAAGACTTACCTACGCACACCGGACAATTCTCGTCTCTGGGTAATTTCAGTTCGCGCCATTGGCTGTGACGCGCATCCAGCAGTAGCAAACGCCCGGCGAGATTGGTTCCAAAACCGCAGATCAATTTGATGGTTTCCAGCGCCTGCATGGAGCCGATGATGCCCACCAGTGGCGCCAGTACGCCATTGGCAGCACAGGTTAAATCATCGCTGTCTTCTTCATACAGGCAGCGATAGCAGGGGCTTTTGCCGTCGCGCGCATCAAATACCGCCACTTGTCCTTCCAAACGAATTGCCGCGCCCGATACCAGCGGCACTTTGGCTGCAACGCAAGCGGCATTGATGGCAAAACGGGTGTGGAAATTATCGGTGCAATCGACCACCACCGTCGCCAGTTGTACCTGCGCGGCAAGCTCATCGGTATCCAATAATTTTTCGATGCAATATATTTCAACTTCAGGATTTAATTCGCGCAAGCACTGCGCCGCCGATGCCGCTTTGTTTGCGCCTATGCGCGCGCTGGTATGCGCAATCTGCCGCTGCAGATTGGTGAGATCAACCGCATCAAAATCCACCAGCGTTAAATGGCCGACACCTGCCGCCGCCAGATACATTGCGACCGGAGAACCCAATCCGCCGAGGCCGATAATCAATACGCGTGCAGCCAGTAACTTTTCCTGGCCGTCGATATCAACGTCCGGCAGCATTATCTGGCGCGAGTAGCGCAGTAGTTGTTCGTCGTTCACAATGCATCCCCTTTTTTGCCAGCTGCCGCTTTTTTACCCGCCACTTCTTTTTTACCAAAAGACACGCGCTCATTACCGCCCAGATCGCGCCGCGTTTGCACTTGTACAAAACCGCGTGCATTCAATAAATCGCGCACCGCTGCGCCTTGGTCATAACCGTGTTCTAACAGCAGCCAACCATCGGCCAACATATAATCCCAACTTTGGTGGATGATAAATTCGATATCGGCCAAACCTTTGTTGTCCGCAATCAATGCCGAGCGCGGTTCAAAACGTACATCGCCCTGATCGAGATGCGGATCCTGTGGATCTATATAAGGTGGGTTGCTGACGATAACATCGAAATATTGCGCGCCTATGTTGGCAAACCAATCGCTCTGTTTAATCTGCACATGCTGAAAATCAAGCTGGACACGATTCAGTTCTGCAAGAGCGACAGCATCATTCGATTTATCCACTCCCACTAATTGCCAAGCCAGTTTTTCACTGGCAATCGCGAGAACAATCGCGCCGGTTCCGGTGCCCAAATCGAGGCAGCTGCGTTGTTGTTGCGGTGGGTCTTGCGCAAATAATTCCAGTACCAGTTCGACCAGCAATTCGGTATCCGGGCGCGGAATTAAGGTTGAATTATTGACGGAGAGTGGCAACGACCAGAATTCGCGCTGACCGAGGATATGCGCAATCGGTTCACCGTTTTTGCGTCGTGCAAAAAATTCATTAAATAACTGCTGTTGTTCAGCGGTGAGATTTTTATCTGGCCAAGTGAAAAGCCAGGTGCGATTTTTTTGCAGGATATGGCAGAGGATTAATTCTATATCCAACCGGGTGGAATCGCTTACCAATTCCAATTGCGGTGCAAGCTGTAAACATTGTGCAACGGTGATGCTGTTCATAGGGGAGTCCGTAGGTTGCTGGTGAGGAACGAACCGCAACGTGTCAATCCGGTTCGGAATGTTGCGGTTCGCAAGCTCACCAGCAACCTACGGGTGCGAAAACATTAATCCGCAATCGCCGCCAATTGATCGGCTTGATATTCATTTGCCAGCGGCTGCACAACCGGATTTAAATCGCCTTGCATAATCGCATCCAAGGAATAAAGCGTGAGGTTGATGCGATGATCAGTGACGCGACCCTGCGGATAATTGTAGGTGCGGATACGCTCGGAGCGGTCGCCGGAGCCGACCAGGCTGCGGCGTTCATCCGAGAGCGATTTGTGCGCGGCATCTTCCTGCTGCTGTTTTAATTTGGTGGCGAGCAAACTCAGCGCACGAGCGCGATTTTTATGTTGCGAACGCTCATCCTGGCATTCCACCACCAAGCCAGTGGGCAAATGCACAATGCGGATCGCTGAATCCGTTTTGTTAACGTGCTGACCACCCGCACCGGATGCGCGGAAAGTATCGATTCGCAAATCGGCTTTGTTGATATTGATTTCTTCCAACTCATCCGCTTCCGGCATTACTGCAACCGTGCAGGCAGAGGTGTGAATACGGCCTTGGGATTCAGTTTCCGGTACACGCTGCACGCGGTGTGCGCCCGATTCGAATTTCAATTTGGAATACACGCCCTGGCCGCTTACCAAGCTGATAATTTCTTTGAAGCCGCCATGCTCGCCTTCGTTCTGGCTCAAAATTTCTACACGCCACCCCTGGGTTTCTGCAAAGCGCGAATACATGCGGAAGAGATCGCCAGAGAAAATCGCCGCTTCGTCGCCACCGGTACCGGCGCGAATTTCGAGGTAGCAGTTTTTCTCATCGTTAGGGTCTTTCGGCAGCAAGAGTTTTTGCAATTCCAACTGCATGGGTTCGAGCTGTGCTTCGCAATCTTTCAACTCTTCTTCGGCCATTTCTTTCATATCGGCATCGCCATCCACCAACAGGTGTTTGGCTTCTGCGATATTGGCAAGCAAGTTCAAATAGTTTTGATAGCCCTGCACCACCGGTTCTAATTCGGCGTACTCTTTGGACAGATCGCGAAATTTGTTTTGATTGTTGATGACGTCGGCTTCCGACAGCATCGCACTCACTTCTTCGTAGCGCTCTTTAAGGCGATCCAGTTTTTCTAAAATAGACGCTTTCATTATGACTCACTTGCATCGCTGCCAAATTCGGCAGCTGGGTTAACTGACAGTTCAAAGAGTTCCTGTGCCACCTGGATAACATGGTGGCGGGAACCGGCACTCGCCTCTTTCAATACAGTCGTGGGCGAATGGATTAACTTGTTGGTCAAGTTGCGCGCAAATTGCTGTAACACCTGTTCTGGATTAGTGCCCGCCTGCAAACTGCGCAATGCTTTTTGCAATTCCAGGTCGCGCAATTGCTCCGCTTTGTTGCGATAGGCTTTTACGGTTTCAACGGCATCAAGTGCGCGCTGCTGGCGCAAAAACAACTCGACGCCTTCGTTGATAATTTCTTCGGCTTGATCGGCAGCGGCGACGCGGGATTTTTTGTTTTCATCGATTACCGCGTGCAGGTCATCCACGGTGTAAAGATACACATCATCCAGCTCGCCGACTTGCGCTTCGATATCGCGCGGGACGGCGATATCGAGCATAAACATGGGTTTGTGTTTGCGTTTTTTCAGCGCCGATTCCACTGCGCCTTTGCCGAGTAACGGCAACTGGCTGGCGGTGGAGGAGATAACAATATCCGCGCGGTGTAATTGCTCGGGAATATCGGCGAGTAAAATCGCCTCGCCATTAAATTCCTGCGCAAGGCGCTGGGCGCGGTCGAGCGTGCGGTTGGCAACAATAATATGTTTGATGCCCTGCTCCGCCAAATGGCGCGCCACCAGTTCAATGGTTTCGCCCGCACCAATTAAGAGCGCCGTATCCTGTTTGAGATTGGAAAAAATTTGCTGCGCGAGACTGACCGCCGCGTAGGCGACCGACACCGGGTTCTCACCAATCGCCGTTTCGGTGCGCACGCGCTTGGCGATGTTAAAAACCTGCTGGAAAGTGGTGTGTAATTCCGCTCCCAAGGTGCCCGCTTCTTTGGCTACCGCAAACGCCGACTTCATTTGGCCTAAAATTTGCGGTTCACCGAGCACCAGAGAATCCAATCCGCCCGCCACCTTCATCATATGGCGCACGGCTTCCTGATCCTCGTAGCAGTAGTAGCTGTTGGCGAGGTCCGCCGCTTCAATCGCGGTGTGGTCTACCAGCCACTGCCGGATCGCCATCGCGTCGCCCTCACTCGCGGCGTAAATTTCGGTGCGGTTGCAGGTCGAGAGGATCGCCACTTCAGTCAAGCCGGCGTGTGCGCAAGCCTCCTGCATAGCGCTATGCAAATTCTCCGGCGCAAACGCGACCCGCTCGCGCAGGGCAAGAGGGGCGGTTGTGTGGTTGATGCCAAAGGCTAACAGGGTCATGTATGGGGCTAATCGGTCAGGACATTCTAGTTTTGAGGGCGGTATTGTCCGGTCACAAAGGTGGCGTGACAAGAGGCAAGCACGCAATCCTGTCATAAAGGCTGGGTATTAAGCCGTTTGACGGGCAAGTTGTATCTATAATCAAACCCGACCAAAGGATTTATCTATGCGCAGACCCGCCTGCCCCACCATTATCGATATCGAAGCCTCTGGCTTTGGCTCGCGCAGCTTTCCGATTGAAATCGGGGTAGTTAAAACCAGTGGCGAACGCTACTGCGCGCTGATCCAGCCGCAACCCGACTGGGACCACTGGTGCTACAGCGCCCAGGCAGTGCACGGTATATCGCGCCAGCTGATCGAAAGCCGCGGGCGCTTGCCGCGCGACATCTGCCTGGAACTCAATCAATTCCTGGGCGACATCACCGCCTACAGCGACGCCTGGACCCATGACAGCCCCTGGCTTAACCGCCTGTTTTTTGCCGCGCGGATAAACCCCAGCTTTCACCTCAGCCCGATCGAGATAATCGCCACCGAGGCGCAGCTGGAAGTGTGGGACAAAACCAAGCAGCGCCTGGAAAAACACCTCGACATCAAACGTCACCGCGCCAGCGGCGATGCCTACCTGATCCAGCAAACCTTCCTCGAATCGCGCCGCCTCATCGATAGCCAGCAACCGCAATTGGCGCGCCACAGCTGGCGCTGACCGGCGGGCGGCAACGGGATCTTTTCACAGCTATACCTGAACACCCTTTTTATCATCTGCCCAGCCGTTTATCATGTCCGTCCACGCAGCTGGCATGCGTCCACCCCTGTATCTGTCGCTAGCATGATCAAAAACCGCCCCATCATCTTGTCGAGCGTAACCCTTTATTGGGTGCTGAGCGGTTGCAGCCTGCAGTCGGCCAACAGTCTCGCCGCGCCCGGCCAGCTTCCTGTGCAGGAGCCTGGCCTTGAGTCTGCACAAGCCGAGCCCCGGGAAACCGAGGTGCTGATCCAGATTCCCGCCAAAGCCTTTCCCACCGAAACGCTCTATTCCCTGCTCACCGCCGAACTTGCCGGCAGCCGCGCGCAATATGATCTGGCACTGAGCAATTATGTGCAGCAGGCGCGCGAGACTCGCGACCCCCAGATCGCGGAGCGCGCAACCATGATCGCGCGCTACATGGGCAACAATGCGACCGCCCTGGAGATGGGGCAAATATGGGTGGCTACAGCTCCGCACAGTAAGGATGCACTTACCAACCTGTCCATGACCCATATGCAGCTCGGCCAACTGCGCGAAGCCTTTGAATTCTCACGTCGCCTACTCGACGAAGGCGGAGAAACACTGTTCCAGAATATCGCCGCCAACGCCGCTAGCCTCGGTGATACCGAGCGCGCCAGCTTATTGAAGGATTTTGTCGGCCAGTTGCAGAACCACCCCGATGACGAACAATTGCTGGTGGGCACCGGCATTTTGTTACAACAGCAGGGCAACTATGACGAGGCAATGAACCTCGCCCACAAAGCCCTCAAGATGCATCCACGCAGCATCCCCGCCGCCATCCTGGAGGCTAACCTGTTACACCAGTTGAAGCGCGACCAGGAAGCCATCGCTAAAATGGCCGGCCTGCTGGAGTTTTACCCGGACAACACCAGCCTGCGTCAACAGTATGCGCGCATCCTCACCCACCACGACATGGAATTGGCCCAGGAGCAGTTCACCATCCTCACCAAGCAGCTGCCCGGCAACGGTGACCTGCTGCTATCGCTGGGGATTATCGCTCTGGAGCGCAAAGACCTTGAAACCGCGCGCCAGACCTTTGAAGAACTGCTCGATCGCGATTTGCACATCTCGAGCGCCCACTATTATCTGGGGCGCATGGCCGAGGCGCGCAGCGATTTTCCCGAAGCTATTCTTCACTATTTGCAGGTGGAAAATGGCAATGATTTCCTCTCAGCGACCATCAGCCTGCTGGACATTTTCGTGCGCCAAGAGGATTTCCTCAGCGCCCGCCAACATATGAACCGGGTGCGCTTGCGCTTCCCCGACCAAAGCGAAGCCCTCTATGTATTGCACGGCCAGGCACTGGCCAAGTACAAGCATCTGGATCAAGCCGATGTGGTTATTAGCGAAGGTCTGGCGAATTTCGCCAACAGCAACCGCTTGTTGTTCGCCCGCGCCATGCTCAACAACCAGCGCAAACGCCTGCCCGCCACCGAGCGCGACCTGCGTCAGATACTCAAACAGCAGCCCGACAACATCGCCGCACTCAACTCGCTCGGTTATATACTCGCCGACCGCACCGAGCGCTTTGGCGAAGCCCAGGAACTGCTTGGCAAAGCCCTGCGCTTGAACCCGAACGACGCTGCCGTGATGGACTCCATGGGCTGGCTCTTGTATCGCACCGGTAAATACACCGAAGCCCTGGGTTATCTGCGCAGCGCTTATGCTGCCGCACCCAATGCCGAAATCAGCGCGCACCTCGGCGAAATCCTCTGGACCCTGGGTGATAAGGAA
>DATIDX010000302.1:0-21577 GCA_035456025.1 Cellvibrio sp.
GATAATCCCGTGCGACAGGGAAAGGCCGCTTTAACCAGCGGCTTTTCTTTTACAACTAATCAGTGGGAGAGCTTGTGTGGGCAAGAATGTATTACTCGATAATGTTACCCACAAGGGTTTAAAAATAATTACCGGGCAGCGCTCAGGCTATGGTTATGAGCTCGGCCATGCGGTCATTGTGCCGCGCGAATTTCGCCAGGTCGCCGCCAACTATCCGATTGTGTTTCGCAAAATTTCCGCCAGCAACCAATTTGAAGCAGTGGCGTTATTCGGGTTTAACGCGCAGGAAAATTTATATCTCAATGACAACGGCTGGCAGGCCGATTACATCCCACTCTCGGTTGAACGAATTCCGTTTATGATCGGCCATGCGACTGACCCTATGACGGGTGAGCAGCAACCGGTTATCCACATCGATATGGAAAATCCGCGCGTGAGTTTTTGCGAAGGTGTCGATGTATTTTTAGAGCACGGCGGCAAGGCCCCTTACCTCGAACACATCAACAGCATTCTCGCCGAGTTGATGAACGGCTTGGGGGTGAGCAAACGGTTTGTCGATATTTTGTTAGCCGAAGATTTGTTGGAACCCTTCACCTTGAAATTTCCGCTCAAGGACAATTCAGCCATCGAGTTGAGCGGTTACTACACCATCAAAGAGGAAACGCTAAGAAGTTTGAATGGCGACCAGTTGGCGCGTTTGCACAACCAGAATTTTCTGGAATTGATTTATATGGTCATTGCCTCGCTCGCCAACCTGGGAAAACTGATCAAGAAAAAGCAACAGCGGCACGGGCAATAATCATGGGCAATCATCACTCTGCCATAGCCGCGCTTCCTTCAATTGACATGGTGGAAACATGCAGCGGGGCAATTCCTGATTTTGTTTTTTCTTCCAGCAAGCCACTACTATTGAAGGGCTTGGTAAAACACTGGCCGGTAGTGATTGAAGCGCAAACCTCGCCCGAGTCTGCCTACCGCTATATCTGCCAGTTTTACAATCGGGAATTGGTCAACACCGCCGTCGGCAACAGTGAAAACGACGGCGCGATTTTTTATAACAGCGATTTCACCGGATTTAGTTACCAGCGTCAGCGCACTTATCTGGATGAAGTATTGCAACACATTCGTCGCCTGGAACAGGCGGGTTCGGCGCAGGCTTATTACGTCGATTCAGCGCCGGTAGATTTTTGCCTGCCCGGATTTCGCGCGCACAATGATCTCAATCTGGGTGAATTCAAACCGCGTGTGAGTGTGTGGATGGGCAACAAAACCCGCGTATCTGCTCACTACGATATTCCTGACAATATCGCTTGTGTGGTGACGGGTAAGCGGCGCTTCACCGTTTTCCCTCCCGAACAATTACCCAATTTATATGTTGGCCCGCTCGATTTTAATCCTGCCGGTCCTGCAATCAGCATGGTCGATTTACACCAGCCCGATTTGGAAAAATTTCCGCGCTTTCGCACTGCACTGGAACAGGCGCAGGTGGCCGAATTGGAAGCCGGCGACGCAATTTATATTCCCAGTATGTGGTGGCACCATGTGGAGGGATTGGCGCCGTTTAATATGCTGATCAATTATTGGTGGACCGCATTCCCAACATACCTGGGCTCGCCGCAAGATGCATTTCATTATGCGTTGATGAATATTAAATCCCTGCCCGAGGATGAGCGGAAAAGTTGGAAGGCAATATTTGATTATTATATTTTTGATGCGCAACCGGAAAATTTTGCGCATATCCCGCCAGAAAAATTGGGCTTACTAGGCGCTCTGGATGAAAACGCCATTCGCCGCCTCAGGTCGCAATTATTGAATCGGCTTAATCGCTGATGCGACTGACAAGCGCAACTATCGCCACGCATTTATTTAACCGGACATCTGGCCAACCAATACCTGGGCAAAAGTGGAGCGCCCATGTTGGGTTGCCGACACAAAGTGGGACGACGCTGATGGAATCCACTGCCATTATCAAGCTGCAATTCTGCGCTGGCGCAGCGCGGAAAGTGCAGTTTTTTTTCAGCGGATTTTTTGGCGAGGTAATCTATGCCTAAGGTGTTTAAGCGGGTTGTAATATCAGCTTGCAGTTTGACGGTGTTAATGGGGTTGAGCAGTTGCGATAAAAAATCGCTTGAGGCAACCCCTTCCGCAGCGCGCCAAGTGGTCGCAGCGCCGCAATCACTCTGGCCACAAGTGCAAAGCGCTGTAACAAAAGATCCCGCGATTGAGGCAAAAATTACCGAGCTGCTCGGCAAATTGAGCCTGGAGCAAAAAGTGGGGCAGCTGATCCAGCCGGAATTGCGCGCGGTGACGCCGGCGGATATTACCGAATATTCACTCGGCTCGATTTTAAACGGTGGAGGATCCTTCCCCGGCGAAAACAAGCACGCCAAAGTGGAAGACTGGATCGCACTTGCTGATGCGTTTTATCACGCATCCATGAGCACCGAAGGCGGCCGCGTGCCTGTGCCGGTTATGTGGGGAACCGATGCGGTTCACGGCCACAACAATATTATCGGCGCGACTTTGTTCCCGCATAACATCGCCCTGGGTGCAACGCGTAATCCGGAATTGATCAAGCAAATTGGCGCGGCGACTGCAGCGGAAATTGCAGTGACCGGTATCGACTGGAGCTTCGCCCCGACACTTGCAGTAGTGCGCGATGATCGCTGGGGACGCACCTACGAATCCTATTCGGAAGATCCGGCGCTGGTGAAATCCTATGCGGGCAAAATGGTAGAAGGTTTGCAAGGTATTGCAGGCCAGGATTTGCTCAGCGAACAACATGTGATTGCCACCGCCAAACATTTCCTCGCCGATGGTGGCACTCAGGGCGGACAAGATCGCGGCGATGCAAAAATCAGTGAAGCGGAATTGGTAAAAATCCATAACGCCGGTTATGAAACGGCGCTAGCGGCGGGCGCACAAACGGTGATGGCATCGTTCAGCAGTTGGCAAGATATCAAAATGCACGGCAATCAATATTTGCTCACCGATAAATTAAAAACCGAGATGGGGTTTGACGGTCTGGTGGTGGGCGATTGGAATGGCCACGCATTTGTACCGGGTTGCACCGCTGTGAGTTGCCCGCAGGCGATCAACGCCGGGCTGGATATTTTTATGGCACCGGATGCGAGCTGGAAAGAGTTGTATCACAACACTTTGGCGCAGGTGAAAAGCGGCGAGATTTCGCAAGCGCGGTTGGATGATGCAGTTGCGCGCATTTTGCGGGTGAAATTGCGCGCGGGATTATTTGAAAAAGGCGCGCCCTCAACCCGCGAATTGGCCGGCAAGCGCGAAGTGATCGGCTCGGCCGAACATCGCGCCATCGCACGCCAAGCGGTGCGCGAATCAATTGTGTTGCTAAAAAATAATGCGCACACATTGCCGGTAAAAGCCAACAGCAAAATGTTGGTGGCGGGTGATGGCGCCGACAATATCGGCAAACAATCCGGGGGCTGGAGCATCACCTGGCAGGGCACGGGCAATGTGAATGCCGACTTCCCCGGCGGCAGCTCAATTTATCAAGGTATTGCCGATGCAGCGAAAGCCGCTGGTGGTGCAGTTGAGTTGAGTGTGGATGGCAGCTACAAAACCAAACCCGATGTTGCTTTTGTGGTGTTTGGTGAAGATCCCTATGCGGAAATGCAGGGCGATGTCGGCAGTTTGATTTATAAAAATGAAACCCATCTTGCGCTGCTCAAAAAATTACAGGCCGATGGTATTAAAGTGGTTTCACTATTTATTACCGGCCGTCCCCTCTGGGTAAATAATTTTATCAATGCGTCCGATGCCTTCGCTGTTGTCTGGCTGCCTGGCTCAGAAGCTGTTGGTATCTCCGATGTGGTGCTGACTAAAGCCGATGGCGCAATCAATTTTGATGTAAAAGGTAAATTGCCTTTCTCTTGGCCAGCATCACCGGTGCAATCGCCATTAAATTTGGGCGATGCAGATTACCAACCACAATTTGCCTACAACTTTGGGCTCAGCTATAGCGATAACACTGAAACTGCTGCGCTCGATGAATCTGCAGCGCAACCAGTGGCTGCACGTGCTCCCGCTATCGCCCCCATTTTCAATCAGCGCGTAATGAATCCCTGGACGTTGGTATTGCTCGATCAGGTCAACAATATGCTGCCGGTCACTAGCAGTCGCGGCGAATTAGGCGCAGTGATTGTGTCGTCGGAAGACAAACACGTGCAGGAAGATACGCGTCGCGTGCAATTTGACGGCTCTGCCACAGCAACGGTTTCATTGGTTTCAACTACGCGCACGGATTTCAGCCAATACGCCGAGAGCAAGGGCGCCTTGGTGTTTGATGTAAAAGTCAACGCCAAACCAAGTGCCGCAGTCAATGTGGGCATGAATTGTGGTAGTGATTGTGTAGGCGAAATTGCCATTACCGATCAATTGCATTCAGTTGGGGTTGGTGAATGGGGTAGCGTGAGTATTGCGCTGGAATGCTTTGCAAAAAAACGCGTGAAAATGGATATGGTGTTAGCGCCCTTTATGTTGAGCACAGCGGGAAGTCTTGATCTTTCTATTTACAACCTGCGCATCGAAAAAAAAGCAAAGGCACCGAATTGTGCAGAATAAATTGAATTTGTTGACGGGGTTTGTTCCCCGTCATTGCTACAAAAATAATAACGGCAAATATCTTTCTTACATTTTTAGTGTTGCGGCATAACTAAAATCCAGGTGTGTAAACAATAACAATAGAGGTTCCTATGAAAAAGCATGAGTATAGTTTTAAACCGGCGTTAACCCGGCTGTGCCTCAGTGCAGCTGTTGTAAGCCTGATCGGCTGTGGCGGTTCAGGCGGCGGGAGTTCATCGAGCGCACCAGCGTCCTCTGTAGCACTGTCGTCAATCGCACCCTCGTCGGTAGCCAAATCGTCGATGGCACCGTCATCAGCAACGGTGTCATCAATTGCGCCGTCTTCGCTGGCGTCTTCGTCCGCTTCATCTTCGGCTGCAATGCCTTCGTCGCAAGCAGCGAGCAGTTCATCAAGTGCAGGAACTGGCTGGGCTTTGGTTTGGAGCGACGAGTTTGATGGCACCCGTATTGATAGCAGCAAATGGAGTCACGAAAAAAATTGTTCCGGTGGTGGCAATAACGAATTGCAGTGTTACACCGATCGCGCTGACAACTCTTTTGTTGAAAATGGAAAATTAACCATAGTTGCTAAACAAGAAACTTTTTCCGGTCAAGCAAAAGTTGATGACGACCCTGGTTACGATGTTAATGATAAATCAGTCACTCGCGATTACACCTCCGCTCGTCTGCGCAGCAAAAATAAAGGCGATTGGAAATACGGGCGCATGGAAATCAGCGCGAAGATGCCGCAAGGCCAAGGCATTTGGCCTGCATTGTGGATGTTGCCTACCGAATGGAAATACGGCAGTTGGCCCTTGAGCGGCGAGATAGATATTTTTGAAGCGGTGAATTCAAACACCGGATCTTTTGGCAATACTGTGCATGGCACCCTGCATTTTGGCCGCGCCTGGCCAAACAACGCCTACATTGGCGATGACCATGTTCCTGCAACGAATATTTGGGATGAATTCCACACCTACGCGGTTGAGTGGGAGGACGGTGAAATTCGCTGGTATGTGGATGACGTTCATTTTGCCACCCAAACCAAAGACGGTTGGTATAACTATTACTGGGCAGGTCAAACCGAAGGCTACAAAATTGGCGAAGGTGCAGCGCCGTTCGATCAATTGTTTCACATGATTATGAATGTGGCTGTGGGCGGCAACTGGCCGGGCAATCCGAATGCGCAAACCATCTTCCCGCAAAAAATGGAAGTTGATTACGTGCGCGTATATGAATGCACCAAAGACAAGCTGACCGGTAAAGGTTGTGCATCCAATGTCAGCGATACCCTGAGCCCGTTAATTGGGGTAGCCAAGCCGCAGAAAAATGAATTTTCGCTTTTCAAAAACGGCACAAGCTATTTTGAATTTGATGTTAAAGGGACAAAAATAACCAATACGCTGCTCGCAACTGTTTGGGATAACAACACTCCCGGCAATGTAGTTGCAACGCCGGGCTTGGCGTTGGGCGATGAATTGGTGTGGGATATTGCATTCAATGCCACGCCTGGTAATACCTTCCTGATGTCTGGTGATATGAGTGCACAAACATTGGTTGATAACGGATTCAAATTCACCAACCTAATGGCCAGTGGCGAATTAAAATTTGATTTATATGTAGATGCCATTCAGCCATCCACTACCTTGTTGGTTAAAGTGGATTCAGGTTGGCCGAATGTCAGTTACGCTGAATTAAAAAATTTGCAAGTGGGCGCGTGGCAAAGTGTTTCTGTAAATTTGGCTGATCTCAAACCCAACAATATCGACCCGGGTGCAGTTAATCCGGATCGGGTTATTAACCCCTTCGTGATTGAAGCAGTAGGCGGTACTGCCCATATAAAAATTAATAACCTGCGCATCTCATGCTTAGCTAACTGTGCAGTCAATCCAGTATTAAAAGGGCTGAACTCAACGCTTACTGAAAGCGTTGATGTGTTTGTTGACGAAGTAGCACCGCATTGGGATTTTGGTATTGGTGAATGGCAAACCGGTGGCGATCACATCGACACGGCTATAGTGGATTCCGATGATGCCGCGCGCGGTAAAGTGTTGGACATTAAATTCAAGACCGCCGACCAAAATGGTGTTGCATTCATACAAGCCACAAGCACCAAAAATGTCACCGCATTTGCCGCCGATGGCTATCTGGAATTTGATATGAAAGTGGTTGATTACGGCAACAATACCAGCGGCATTGTCATCAAGGCCGACTGCGTTAATCCATGCTCATCCGGTGATATCCCGCTGGGATTTGTTGCCGATGGCCAATGGGAGACTTTCAAAATTCCCGTAGCCAATATGGTGAGCGGCGGTTTGGTTTTATCAAAAGTGAATACCCCGTTTATCATCCTGCCCACTTGGGGTTCGCAACATGGTGTGCATGTACAACTGGATAATATTCGTTGGATAAAACCTTAAATTAGAGGGACTACCACAACCCTTGGTTAAGGGTTACTACTTAAGCCAGCTCTCCAAAAGAGCTGGCTTTTTTATGTATAAAAACATCCGGTGAGGCGCATGTATACCAGTATATTTTTATGTGCTAAGCGAATCGGGAATGTTTATTAATGTTAATCTAGGCGCCGCCCGAAAAGCGGCCGGAGGGGGCTTATTGGAGGGGGTTTTAACATGGAATTAATATCTAATAACTACTGCGGAAAAAAATATGAATAAGTTGTCCTCATTATCTTACGGGCTATTGCTCAGCGCTTCGGTAGCCCTGATCGGCTGTGGCGGGGGCGGAGGGTCCTCTGGTTCAAAACCAACTACCCCACCGGCATCCAGTGCAGCAGCATCGAGCGTTGTTGCATCCAGTATTGTTGCCTCGAGTGTTGTTGCCTCGAGTGTTGTTGTAACTTCCTCAATTGCACCTTCTTCATCTGCCGCTGCATCAAGCAGCGCTCCGGCGAATATGCAGCTGACTATTCAGGGGGTTGCTGCTGCTGAAGCTTTGGCTGGAGGAGAGGTGGTCTTCACTATCGGTTCTAAAACCTACAAAGCACCCATTGATAATGCGCTGAAATACAACATGTTGCTCGATGTTCCGGCGCAGGATAGCAGTGCTCCATTTGTCGCTGTAGCTACTGGTAGCGCGGGCAATTCCTGGGTGCAGCTGGCAAGACTTTATCCTTCAGTAAAATCATTAGTGGAAAAAGCCGGGAGCGATAAGGTCTTGAACGCGGAAGAATATTCCGGTTTAACTATCACTCCGCTCTCTACCGCCGAATATGCAGAAATTAAAAGCAAACAATTTCCTTTCGCGACCGATGAAGAGCGCACCTCAGCACTATTCAGCCTTCATCCCATACGCGCACTGGAGCAGGCCGCGATGGTAGAGCGCTTGTTAACGGATGTTGATATACATCTTCCTGCACAAACTAAAACCACGCTCGACTATTTGTTAAATGCCAATCTTGCCGAGACCCATCTCGAAGCGCTGCGTGTTACTAACGAGTCAACCCTGAATGATTCCGTTGCGCAGATTCAGGCTGATCCACTTCAAGCAAATGTTCCGGCGGAAAAGATTATCGGCAATTATTTTCTGGAAGCACTCAATGCAAATTACTACTTAACATTGAATGCCGATGGTACGGGAACCCTGACTGCCGCTACCCTGCATGCAAAAGTAGAAGGTAATAGCGCTGCAGAGGTTGTGACCAACTTTACATGGGTTCGTACGGGGAATGCAGTAAGCCTGACATTGAATGAATTAACACGGGCGGATATAAAAGATATTTATACTCCCAGCAACACTTGGGCTACCTGCGATGACTACAACACCCTGTCCGAGATAGAGGCTTGTGACGTGCGGTTTAACGAAATCCAACTGGATTTAATTACCAAAACGGAAAACCATTATTTGGCTAATTTGAAAATCCTGGTTACTTTCACCAGAAAAAATAATGGTGCCATCGTGTATGAGGGTGCATTGGATCCGCAATTAGCCAGAGTCTTGAATGTTGAAAACCTTGTAGCGATTAATCGCGATGCTTTAATCGGTGCTGAATTAGTTGGTGTTAGATACAGTTATGTATTTAATTCAAACGGAACCGTAAAGCAAAAAGATTTGCACACGCAAATTGAAACCACTCGGGATTGGACGCTGGAAAAAAATCGTGTAGTCATAGGTGATTCGCAGTTTTGGGTAAGCCATAAAACACACGTTGGTTTTGGTGTTTACTCTGTTGACGATAAGCGTGTATCCGCTTCGTCCTTATGGAGACGTACTAGCGTCAATATGGCTGAGTCTGATTGGATTGGACGCTGGAGTACCTTTCCCAAGGAAGCCTTCGGCGCAGGCTCGCTATACGATGTCAACGAAGATAAATCCTGGCGCGATGGTTTTGAAGGCCAATTAGCGGGTAGTTGGTCAATCATCAACGGGCATCGTCAAACCGCGTTAGCTAATGGCAGCTGGCGCATGATCCGCGATATGGTTTCCATACAGGGCGACAAATATTACCTGAGTATTTGTCAGGGCGAGGATGCAACACCATTTGTTCCCTCTGCTTGTTATCTTGATATTGAACAAAAATCAACGAACTTTGATACCGCCGTTTTTTGGAAAAATTGGTCTCATCCTGCGTTTAATGAAAAAGCGACCGATGAACCACTGGTTTCCATCTGGGGTTATTTGCTGAACTACGATAAATACAAGTTCGAATGGACGAATAAAGCATATTATCCTGTGGCTGCAAATAAATTATTCAGCCGATCCGCGCAAACGATTTTGGAAATGACATCTGCTGGCCGAAACGAAATTGAATTGTGTGAGTATCAATTGAACGATACTTGTAATGAAGCAAATAAACATACTTATGTACGCGGTATTGAAGTCAAGTTGAATGTAGGGGCTGGTGGCGAAGTAACTTACTCAAAGGAATTTAAGCAATTGGATTGGAATGCATATCTCACATTTAACCCCAGCATTGATAAGGTGTTTATGGTTCCCAAGTCAATGAGCCAAATAATAAAAATTACCCCCGATACCGGGTATGTGCTGGATAGTGTTACAGGATGTGAAGGGCATTTGAACGGATATGAGTATTATATTCCTGGCTTAACAGCGACATGCGAGATTAGCGTCAGCTTCACGAAAATTTAGGTGCGGTAATCAAAAAGCCGGCAAATTTGCCGGCTTTTTTCTGGGAAAGAATAAAGATAAAAATCCCGTGCTCTGCGTACTGGTAGATTCATTAACGTAATTTAGTATCGATAACAAGTGGAAAAATCATGAATAAATTATTTTCGTTATCCTGCGGGATGCTATTCGGTACATCCCTGTTGTTGTCCGGCTGTGGTGGCGGTTCCTCCGGTTCCAAACCAACTACCCCACCGGCATCCAGTGCAGCAGCATCGAGCGTTGTTGCAGTAACTTCCTCAATTGCACCTTCTTCAACTGCCGCTGCCTCAAGCAGCGCTCCGGCGACTGCGCAGTTGACTATTCAAGGTAGTGCCGCTGCAGAAGCTTTGGCGGGCGGGGAGGTGGTCTTCACCATAGGCGCTAAAACCTATAAGGCAGCTATCGATAACGCGCTGAAATACAGCATCGTGCTTGATGTTCCTGATCAGGATATCGACAAGCCCTTTTTCGCTGTCGCTACAGGTAGTGGTAGTAATGATTGGGTGCAGCTAGCTGCTTCCTATCCATCAGTTGCTGCCCTTATTGAAAAAGCGGGCAGCGACAAAATTCTGAATGCAAATGAATTTTTCGGTGTAAATATTACTTCTTTAACTAGTGCGCAATATGCCGAGTTAGTGGCTAATAACCCGGCGATTGTTACTGACGATGCACGTAAGAATGCCATTCTGGAATTGCAGCCGATTCGCGCCTTAGAAAAGGCCGGGATAGTGTCGCGCACCTTATCGGATATTAATTTTAATTTGCCTGCGCAGGCCAAAACTACATTGGGCTTTTTGCAGGATCGAAACCTGTCTGAAACCTACCTCGAAATTTTTCGGCTTTCCAATTTTTCCTGGCTTAATTCGCAGATCGAAGGCATGCAGCTTGATAAGTCGCAAACCTATGTGTCTCCTGCAAAATTGTCCGGAATTTACTTTTTAGAAGCACTTAATTCCCAGTACCAGCTGACATTCAATGACGACGGTACAGGTCAGCTGCGAACAGGATCGATAGATCAGCGTTTTCCCGATCAACAGCAAAGAAATAGTGTTGCCGAAAATTTTTCATGGGAGCGAAAAGCTAACACAATACAAATTCAATTTGCGCAAGCGGTCAAATACACTACTAATTCATATGTTGCAGACGATAAATTCAGCAATTTCAAATGTGATGATATTCTTACTTCAGGCTACGAATATTGTGATTTGTCATTCGATGTGATCGAGCTGGAACTTATCTCTGAAGCCGAATTTTCCAAGTTCGCTGAATTGCGCATATATGGCGAGGCGACCCGCAATAACACGATTATTTATGAAGAAGGCGTGCTGGCTTCTTCGTTTGCCCGGTTGACGAGTGCAGAAAATGCCTTAGCTCTTACTGCGTCGGATATTGTTGGCTACGAGTGGTACCTTGACAAATATCGCTATATTTTTACAGCAGATGGCGTCGCTAAAAAACGTGATCTGATAACGCAGGATGAAAGTACTTTCAGTTGGGAAATTAAAAACAAGCAATTAATTGTTGGCAACACAACTTTATGGCCAGTCAATAAAAATGCTGCTGGATATAATCTATTTTATATCGACGAGAAAACATTGGAGCGCGCAGCGATAGTCAAGCGCTTGCCTGTAACCATGACTGAAGCAGATTGGATTGGTCGATGGACAGGTAGCCCCTTGGATAAGCTTGCCAATGCCCAGGATGTAAATGCAGATAAGAGTTGGGCAGATGGTTTTGAATCAGATGTGGCTGGAAGTTGGTCAGTTGTTGATAGTCATCGACAAACGGCCATTTCTAATGGTGCCTGGCGGATGAACCGCGATGTTTTGGCTATCCATGGTGAAACATATTATTTAAGTCTTTGCCATGGTCCTGAAGAAGATAATTTTATTCCGGTCCAATGTTACCTTTCGGTAACAACCAAAGCGAAAAATTTCGACACAGGTGTTTTCTGGGGTGGCTGGTCGCATCCTGCCTTCAATGAAAAAATCAGTGGCAAGGCCTGGATGGTGAGAGGTGAGCAGGTATTTGTATCTGATGGCTGGTCTAACTTAACTTCCAAACCATACACCAGGGTGTCAGCGACTAGATTATTTAATCCTGAAGATAAAACCATTCTGGAAATGACAGGCGCGAATAAAACTGAAATTGAACTTTGCGAATATAAGCTCTTTGAAGCCTGTAATGATCAAAACAAGCTTAAGTATCAGCGTGGAATTCAAATTAAGATTACAACGAGTGATGGTGGCATTGTCAGGACCAAGCAAGAAGCCCTTGGTTCTGATGGGCTCCATTCATATGAATGGTTTGCCGATACTGCACTTATGTTAGCGAAAAACACTAATCAGTCCATTTCACTCTGGCCTCCTGCTGGGTTTGCCATATCTTACGACTCTGTGAGTGGTTGTGATGGACATTTGTCAGGGAATGAATATCACATACCTGCACGTACTAGTGATTGCGCTATTACAATAAACTTTGTTCCGCTGCCGTAACTGCACATTCGGATGAATAAAAGCCGGCAAATTTGCCGGCTTTTTAATGTAAGCTACTTATTTCTCTTATCAATTAACCCGCTTTCAATTCCTTATTCAAACTCTGCTTGCGAAATTCTGTCGGCGACATGCCCACCAGGCGATTAAAGAATCGGTGGAAGGCAGATTTGCTGTTGAAACCCGCATGTAGCAAGACGTCCATCACTGTCATATCTGCATGTTGTGCATCGCTTAATAGGCGCTTGGCTTCTTCCACGCGGTAGCTGTTCATAAATTCGAAGAAGTTGGTGCCGTAGTGTTTGTTGATTACGGCGGATACTTCTTTGACTGGCAGGCTGATGCGTTTGGAAAACTCTTCGATATTCAGGTTTTGTTTTAAGAATAATTTCTGCACTTCCATGCCCAGCTGCACTTGCTGGATCGCCGAGTCGGTGAGCTTTTCGTCGGTTTTATCTTTGCTCACTTCCGGTTTTGTAGTGAGTAATTTGTGGGTGTGCACGACGCTGTTGATAAAGAGGGCGTTGATCAGGATAAAAATAATGTAATTTTCGGTGATGCCAAATAAATCAGAAATTTGTGGATCGCCCACGGCAACTGTATTGGCGATAAGGTGTACCAGAATCGAAAAACTCCAGGTGAACAAAAACCCGAGGCTGAGCATATTTAACCAGGTGGGTTCAGTCGGCGAGAAGTTGGAGTACTGGTTGTGCAAACTTATCTTGTACAAACGCACGCGGTTGACGGCGGCTAGTGCGTAAAAGAAAGGCATGATTTTAATAAAGTGCCAAACGCCGTTAGCAATTTGTCGCTCGGTTTCTGTCTGCGCTGTCCGGAACCGTAAATCGGAACTGTCAATTTGGAAAATAATTAGCCAGGCGATGGCGATGAATATCGGAATCAGGTGCAGTAAATGTCGGCGCGCAAATTTAAACGCATCTTCCGTGAGCGAGATGACATAAACCAGTAGCATCGGCCCTTTCAGTAATTGGGCGATGACGAGGAAATAGGGCAGCAGGGTTTCATCAAACAAGTTGAACAGACTGACGTCGTCATTCCAGAGTACCAGGATACAGGCGGAGGTGACCGCAATAGATAATAAAAAGATGCTTAACAAACGATTGGCGAGCTGATTTTTGACCGGTAGTATCGCCTGGAAAATCACCAGCAAGATACACTCGGCGACCGTCATAAACAGGATTACGTCGTGTATGTTGAATATGTGTTTTTGCATGAGTCAAACCCTGGTTGTCATTGTTATCTGTTTTAGGTCTGGTTGTCGTAGGCGTTATTTTTTTAGGGCAGCCTGATTGCGACCGCAGGATTATAGAGGATGCCTCCCGCTGTGTCGCATCGAATTGCCCACCACTGTGATTTCGTTGTCATGCGCAGTTTATGCGGTGTTTTGCGATGTGATTTTGTGATCGCGGCTAAAGTCGCTATATTGGCGGCCAGCTCTTTTTATTTTCGGATGCCCAAGCGCTTTATGAGTAACTCCAGCTCCGCTTCCCCCCTTTTTGATGCGACCGGCCGCGACCGTTTGATTGCGCAGTTGGCGGATATTGCATTTATCCCGGCGCAGGATGCGGTGGCTTCGGACGACGCAATTGCGCACGCCTACCTGGACTATTACGGGATCAATTTTGCCAAGACCCGGCCGGGCTTAAGCCACGGCTTTGGTGCATTGGATACGGGTGGTTTTCGCATCGCTACCCATTATTGGCTGCCCGCAAACCCCACGGGCACTCTGGTTGTCATACATGGCTACTACGATCACGTCGGGCTTTTTGGCCGCGCCATTGAGTTTGGTTTGGCCCAGGGCAAGGCAGTGCTGGCGTTCGATTTACCCGGCCATGGCCTGAGTAGTGGTGAGCGGGTGGCGATAGATTCATTTGACCAATACGCCGATGTGCTGGAGGCGCTGCTCACAGCGGCGCAACCACTGTTGCCCGCGCCCTATGGCGCCCTGGGCCAAAGTACTGGTGGGTCGGTGTTATTGAATTATCTCTGGCGGTATGATGCCCCGCGCATAGCGCCGCGCTTGCAACATATTGCGCTCTGTGCACCACTGGTATTGCCGCGCGCTTGGGGCGGCGGTCGCATCGTCTATCAATTGGTGCACCGGTTTGTCACCCGGGTGCCGCGCGGCCGCTCACGCAATTCCCACAATCCAGACTTTCTCCGCTTTGTGGATGAACAGGATTGTTTACAATCCCATACCTTATCAGTGCGCTGGGTGGGGGCGATGAAGGCTTGGAACCGGCAATTTCGCGCGTTTCCATCGCTGCCCGACAAATCGGTGCTGGTTTTGCAAGGTACGGATGACCAAACCGTTGCCTGGCGTTACAACCTGCGTCAGATTGCACGCAAATTGCCGCGCGCCCGGCTCTATTTTATTGAGGGGGCGCGGCACCAGCTCGTCAATGAGAGCGATGAATACCGCCAGCAAGTTATGGCAAAACTGCGGGACTATTTTTCAGCGCAACCTTAGGTTTTCAATGCTGCCTCAGGTTTTTAATGCAACCTTAGTGTTCCTGGCAGCCCAGATTATTTTTCAATTTAACTTTAGATGAAGGAAATACCGTGGAACTTATACAATTGGCCATCAGTTTTATTTTGCATGTCGACCAGCATTTGACCGAATTGTTTAATCAATATGGCCTGTGGATTTACGGCATTTTATTTTTGATTATTTTTTGCGAAACCGGTTTGGTGGTGACCCCGTTTTTACCAGGCGACTCACTCCTCTTCGCCACTGGTGCATTGGTTGTCGGGACTACTCTGGATGTAAACCTGATGGCGCTGGTGGTGGTCAGCGCGGCGATATTGGGCAATACCGTGAACTATACGATTGGCCACTTCTTTGGCGAGCGCTTATTCAGCAACCCCAAGTCCAAAATTTTCCGCCGCGACTATCTGGATAAAGCCCACGCTTTCTACGAAAAACACGGCGGTAAAACCATCGTAATGACTCGCTTCGTGCCCATCTTCCGCACCTTTGCCCCCTTTGCCGCCGGCATGAGCAGCATGGGTTACAAGCGCTTTATGATCTACAACGTGATTGGCGCGGTGTTATGGGTAGGGATTTTCCTTTACGCCGGTTACTGGTTCGGCAATCTGCCAGTGGTGCGCAAAAACTTCACCCTGCTGATCCTGGGCATACTGGTGCTGTCGATCCTGCCAATTGTGTTTGAAGCCTGGAAGGCGCGCAAAGCGAGCAAGGCGAGTTCAGCGGTATAAATTTACCAAAGTTGAAAACAAAAACGCCGCGTCCATTTTTGGACGCGGCGTTTTTTTATGCGCGCTTAAAAATCTATTGTGGTTGAAAACCGCAAGCGACAAGGATTAGAACAAGACTCTGCAACGGATAGTCCCTTCGATATTCTTCAACTGCTCCAGCGCGATTTCATCGTAAGGCGAGTTGATGTCCACCACTACATAGCCAACCTTGTCGTTGGTTTGCAGGTATTGCGAGGCGATGTTGATCTGGTTGTCGGAGAAGATTTTGTTAATTTTCGACAGTACACCCGGCACGTTGGCGTGAACGTGGAGCAAGCGGTGGGCGTCCGGATGGCCGGGCAGCGCAACTTCAGGAAAGTTGACCGAGCTGGTGGTGGTGCCGTTGTCGGAATACTTGATGAGTTTTTCCGCCACTTCGATACCGATATTCGCCTGTGCTTCCATGGTCGAACCGCCGATGTGTGGGGTCAGGATCACATTGTCCAAGCCGCGCAGTGGCGATACAAACTCGTCGTCGTTGGCTTTGGGTTCTTCCGGGAATACGTCGATGGCCGCGCCCGACAGGTTGCCACCTTTGATGGCTGCTGCCAGTGCATCAATATCCACTACGGTACCGCGCGAGGCGTTGATCAGGATGGCGCCTTTTTTCATCAGGCCGATTTCGCGTGCGCCAATCATCATCTGGGTCGATTGGGTTTCCGGTACGTGCAGGCTGACGATATCAGAGGTGGCCAGGAGTTCATCCAGGTTGCGCACCTGGCTGGCGTTGCCCAGTGGCAACTTGGTGATTACGTCGAAAAACTGCACCTTCATGCCGAGTGATTCCGCCAGCACGCTGGTTTGGCTACCAATCGAACCGTAACCGATCAGGCCCAGGGTCTTGCCGCGGATTTCATAGGAGCCAACCGCCGACTTGTCCCAGCCGCCGCGATGGCACACAAAGTTTTTCTGCGGGATGTTACGCAGCAACAAAATTGCTTCGGCAATGACCAATTCGGCCACCGAGCGGGTGTTGGAGTAAGGCGCATTGAATACGGCCACGCCGTGTTCTTGCGCCGCTTTCAAATCCACCTGATTGGTGCCGATGCAGAAGCAACCGGCGGCGATCAACTTGGGCGCATTTTCAAATACGCGGCGGGTCAATTGGGTGCGTGAGCGCAGGCCGACAAAATGGGCGTCCTGGATCTTGGCGATCAGCTCGTCTTCGCCCAGCGCGGTTTTCAGGTACTCGATATTGGTGTAGCCCTGCTCGTGCAAGGTGTCTACAGCCGATTGGTGTACGCCTTCCAGCAGTAAAAAGCGGATCTTGCTTTTGTCTAACGAGGTCTTGCTCATGGGAACAACTCCTAAAGTGAAAAATCTGGTAGCGCGTCTGCCGGAGCAAGGGCATCAAACGGGAGACGGGAGGAGCCGGCCGTTGCTGTCAATAAGAAGTGTCGACAGGTTTAAGGCGCTTCGGCTGGCTGAAAAAGGCGCGCATCATATCACAGGCGCCGGTGGGAGCAGCAGCCACAGCGGGGCTTGAGCGAATGTTTTTGGCGAGGGCGAGGACTCAGGCGCGACGGACGCTGACCCTATAGTTATTTATTGCATTACGCGGCGCCGGTGCGGCTCCTATAATGGCGGCGCCGGTTATCTGTCCCGGATAACCATGTCTTGTTGAGGTTTTGGGTTTGTCATCGTCAGTGGTAGCGCGCGAAAAACCTTCACCCGCGTTTTATATCGCCCTCCTGGCCATTGGCCTGGGCAGTTTTGCGATAGGGGTGGGCGAGTTTATCTCCATGGGGCTGTTGCCCGAAATTTCCTCCTCCCTGTCCATCAGTATTCCCGAAGCCGGCCATGCGATTAGCGCCTATGCGCTGGGTGTGGTTATAGGTGCACCGGTGCTGGCGATTTTCAGTACCGGCCGCTCACGCACGCGGATGCTGGTGATCCTGATGGGGCTTTATGCCCTCGCCAATATCGCCAGCGCACTGGCGCCCAATTACGGGTCTATGCTGGTGCTGCGCCTGTTGAGCGGCTTTCCGCACGGCACCTTTTTCGGGATCGCCTCGTTGGTCGCTGCCTCGCTCGCGCCTGCGCATATGCGCACCCGGGCGGTAGCTTACGTAATGTTGGGGTTATCGGTGGCGACCTTGGCCGGAGTACCCATTGCGACCGCGCTCGGGCAGTGGCTCGGTTGGCGCGCGGCTTTTATCCTGGTCGGGGTAATCGCCCTGGCATCGGCCATCTGCATCGTCAAATTTGTCCCCAAAGAGCCACCGCAGCAGGGTGGGCGCGTCGCCCATGAATTGTCGATGTTCACCAATCGTCAGGTGTGGATCACCCTCGGCATAGGTGCGATTGGATTTGGCGGTTTGTTTTCGATCTTCTCCTACGTCAAACCCACCTTGATGAGCTTGGCCGGTCTGACCGAGCTGGGTGTGCCCTTTGTGCTCGCCTTATTTGGCGCGGGCATGGTGGTGGGTAATATCTTTGGCTCGCGCATGGCCGACCGTGATCTGCTCGGCACCATCAAGCGCTGCCTGATCTGGTCGATGGTGGTGTGCGCCTTTTTCGCGCTCGCCGCGCCCTACCTCTGGTTGGCGTGCGTGGCGGTGTTTTGTGTCGGCACTGTGGTGGTGATCGGCCCGGCAGTGCAGATCCGCCTGATGGATGTCGCCGGCAAAGCTCAGACCATGGCGGCGGCAATGAACCATTCCGCGTTCAATTTTGCCAATGCAGCGGGCGCGTTTTTGGGTGGCGTGGCGATTGATGCCGGGTTCGGCTACGCGTCTACCGGTTGGGTGGGCGTGATTCTCTCGGCGGGCGGTCTGGCGATGTTTTACTGGATGGTGATCGATGCCCGGCGCGCATCTGTTGCGGCGGGTAAGTCGCCCTGACCGCTGGTGGCAGCCGCAGATTTAAAGGGCTAAGCTATCTTCATCAATAGATAGGCGTTAGCAGCGTGTGTTATTAATCAGTAGATGTTATTCACTTATAGGGAAGGGCAGCACCATGAAAAAAATGCTTTGTATTGGCTTGGTTAGCCTGATGAGTACCCAGGTTTATGCGGACAACTTAAGCACCCTGGCTGCTAAAGAGCAGGCCGCAAATAAAGTTATAAAGGAGCAATTGACTCCGGTGACCAAAGCGGCAACCAGCTCGAAAGGCAAGGTGCAAGCGGCTCTGGGGCTGGTGCCGATGCTGACCCAGAGCCTCGGCGTGACCCAGGCCCAGGCGACTGGAGGTATAGGTTCAATTTTCCAGGCGGCCAAGGGGCTGATGCCGGCTAATGATTTTGGCACCCTGAGCAAAGCCGTGCCGAATATGAGTTCCCTACTAGGTGCCGCGCCGGCGGTGACTGCGCCCAAGCAAGGCAGTGGCAACTTGTTGAGCGGCGCGCTGGGTGCAGCGGCGCAGTTGGGCGCCAATACCCAGGTGGGCGCGCAGTTGCTGTCGCAGTTCCAAGCCCTGGGTTTAAGCCCGGATATGATCTCCAAATTTGCCGACGTAGCCATGACTTACTTGCAAAAAGGCGAGGTGCCGCAAGCGGCCGATCTACTTTCAGCGGCCCTATCCAGCGTGATTCCCTCGGCCTGATTCCCTGCCGCTCCTCCATTGGGACCAAGCTAAACCCGGCTGCCTCCAGCCGGGTTTTTTATTACTGAGTGGGTGGTGGCGCGACCAGGGGCAAAATAGCGCAGAGGCAAATCCGCTGCTCCCCATCACGGGGTTGATATTGCCAGCGCACATCCAGATCCAGCAACTTCATCCCATAGATGCGCCCCGCTTCCGGCTGTTGGTATTGCGGGCGCGGATCCTGCTGCAGAACTTGGGTGATCAACCCTGCGAGGTCTATGCCGGTGCGTTTCCAGTAATCCGCACACACCGCCATCAGGCCTGCCGGTATGTCCACGGCGACCAGCGGCGGCGGCGAGTCCGCAAAGGCGTTTTCCGCATCCAATACACAATCGACGTAAGGCACATAGGGCTTGATATCCAATACCGGTGTGCCATCGAGCAAATCCACGCCGCTAATTTGCACAAATAATTTCCCGTCGCGCGCGGCGAGACCACGATAGCGCACCACTGATAAGCCAATCGGCGCCGGCCGGGTGGGCGAGCGGGTGGCAAATACCCCCAGGGTTTTATTGCCGCCCAAGCGCGGCGGCTTGACCCTGGCTTTCCACTCATCGCGCCTGTTGGCATGAAACACAAACTGAATCCACACATGCGTACAGCCCTCCAAACCCTCGAACGCCGCCGGGTCGTTGTAAGGCGGCAATAGTTCTATCTCGGCGCAAGCAAGAGGGGCGAGACCCGGCTGACGGGGTATACCGAATTTCTCCTTGAAACAGGAGTGAACTGTGCCGATGGCGGGGAAGCGGAATTCCATATGCGTCTCTATATAGCAGCGATGGCGCAAGGCTAGGCAAAACCCTGCGGCGGCTCAACCGATATTTGGCAATGAACACAAAAACGGCGGCGTCAGGTCGAGGTTAGCCCGCGCAACAATAGGCTGAAGGAAGCTGCAGACCCGCCGCAAATACCGATTGCTAATTTTTATCAATAAAAAGATGTCTAGCGCTGTCAATTTATCGGTGTCGGCTAAATTGACAGATTAGTGTGATTAAATTGGCATTGTTTGGCGCCTATTATTGATTTCAAAGGAAAATCTAACATAGGCACAGCCTGTGCTTAGTGGTGATCGAGAAATAAAACGACACTACTACAAAGGATATTTTTATGAGCTTTTCTTCCAAGCTTTTGGCAGCTGCGAGTCTGGGGCTATGCTCCGTCACCGCCAGTGCTGGCGTACTGGACTATAACCTGGCGTTGACCGGCGACCTAAATGGCGCGGTACACGTGGAAGGCATGACCTTCGTGGGCGGCAACCTGATTTCTACCCAGTTGTCCGAATTCAACCACAAAGACCTCACCCCGGAAGGGAGTTTTGATGGCCTTGAAGTGGCAGGCAATATCAGCGGCCAGCTGAAAATCATGCACGGCGAAACGGCGGTTTATAAAACCAAAGACGCCACTGCGGAAATCGGCTGTGTTGGCAGTGTTAACTGCAGTACCGGCGGCGTCGACCTGACGGCGAAAAAAGTGTCACTCGCGAGCGAAATCAACAGCCTGTCCTCCAGTTACCAATCACTGGTGGCTAACGCCGCCGTGTTGCGCAACGACAACCAGGTCAAACTGCAATACACAGGTACTGACGCACTGGCGATCTTCAACCTTAACGCCGCCGACATCTTCTTCCAAAACTCCGGCGTTTCACTGGATTTGGGTCTGGCGACCAAGGCCATTATCAACGTGTCTGGCAATGTGGATGTGGGTAATACCAACCTGACCGGCGGCTGGAGCTACTCCAACACCCTGTGGAACTTCTACACCGCGACCAGCCTCGACTTTAACTACATGGCAGTGAAAGGCTCAGTATTGGCCGCCAATGCAGATGTGTTCGACGGTGCCGGCTTTGACGGTTCGCTTTACGCCAAGTCCTACACCAATACCAGCCTGCGCGAAATCCACGGTTTCTTCTGGACTCCGCCACCAGGCACCGAAACCGAGGTTCCCGAGCCATCAATCCTGGCATTGTTGCTCGCGGGCTTGGGCATGATCGGACTGGGTCAGTTGCGTCGCCGCAAATAAAGCGAAGCTATTCCAGACATAAAAAAACCGGGCTCAGCCCGGTTTTTTTATGTCGGTGTAGTTAAATCGTAAAGTGTGCAATTTGCGCTTCCAAATCTTTGGTTGTGTCATCCAAACGTCGGGCGATCTGTTCCGAGGCGCGCGCATCCTGATTCAGGCTATCAATCAGGCTTACCACCCGGATGATATTTTTATTGATCTCTTCGGCGGTATAACTCTGCTCTTCCGCTGCCGTCGCTATCTGCATATTCATCCCCAGGATCGCGGTGATCGCCTGGGTAATCTGGTTGATGGATTGCCCCGCCTGACCCGCCATTTCCAGGGTTGCGCCAGTTTTACCCTGGCTGATTTTCATCGCGCCCATCGCATTGGCTGCACCTTTTTGCACGGCTTCAATGATCTGCTGGATTTCAGCGGTAGAGTCCTGGGTGCGCTTGGCAAGTGAGCGTACTTCGTCGGCAACTACTGCAAACCCGCGCCCCTGCTCG
>DATIDX010000303.1:0-3140 GCA_035456025.1 Cellvibrio sp.
GTATTCCACAGGCGTGGATTGAGGCCGCACAGCGTTCGCCCGTTTACAAAATGGCGGTCGAATGGCAAGTCGCACTGCCGCTGCATCCTGAATATCGTACCCTGCCCATGGTTTGGTATATACCACCACTATCGCCCATTCAAAACGCCGCGCAAGCGGGTCATGTGGGCATGAATGGTGAAATTCCCGATTTAAAATCCTTGCGTATTCCACTGCGCTATCTCGCTAACTTATTAACAGCAGGCGATGAAAAACCCGTTGAGCATGCACTGGAACGCATGATTGCCATGCGCGCTTATATGCGTAGTAAACATGTGGACGGTGTGCAGGATTTGGAGGTGCTTAAACAAGTCGGATTAGATGTAGTAACGGTAGAGGAAATGTATCGCTATATGGCCATCGCCAATTACGAAGACCGTTTTGTAGTACCCACCAGTCACCGCGCTTATGCCGAAAATGCCTACGATTTAAAAAGCAGTTGCGGTTTTAGTTTTGGTAATGGCTGTGGCGATGGCGACAATGATGTGAGCCTATTTGGCACTAAAGCCAAAGGGGTTCGCCAAGTCATTCCCGTATCGATTCAGGAGTAAGACCCATGAAATTACTAACCGTTTTATCACTCCTGATGGACTATCCGGAAGACAACTCTGCCGAACTGGTAGCAGTACTGCGCATCGGCATGCAATTAATAGAAGCACCTTCGCAGTCTAAGCAACAAATACACACTTTTTTAGATGAATTTTTAAACCACTACGCACACACGCCGCTGCTGGATTTGCAATCTACTTATGACAGCTTGTTCGAACGCGGGCGCTCACTATCGCTGCATTTGTTTGAACATATCCATGGTGAATCACGCGATAGAGGCCAAGCTATGGTGAATCTACAACAGCAATACCGGGATGCCGGTTTGGACATAGGAGTAAAAGAATTGCCTGACTATTTGCCGCTGTACCTGGAGTTTCTATCCACTCAGGGCGAAGAAAATGCGCGTATTGGTTTGGAGGAAGTTGCGCCGATTTTGGCAGTGCTGGCTTGTCGGCTGGAAAAACGCAATAACCCCTATGCCGGGCTATTTCACTGTTTGATTTTGCTCTCGGGTGTTGAGGTGAATCTCGACGAATTACATGCCCAATTAGAGCAAGAAAAACGCGATGACACACCAGAGGCCTTGGATAAAGTCTGGGAGGATGAAGTGGTGAATTTCGGTGCAGAAAAAAATGCCGATAGTTGTAGCAGTTCAACCGCACGCCCAACGCCACAACAAAGCCGTGATCATGTCGAATTTCTGAACGTCGATGAGTTACTTAAATTACAAGCCAGTGCGCGGTAATAGGAGCCATTATGAATTATCTCAACACCTTATTATTTGGACTTTACCCCTATCTGGCATTGATTATTTGTTTCATCGCCAGTTGGATTCGCTACGACCGCGAACAATACACTTGGAAAGCCAGCTCCAGCCAGTTACTGGAAGGGAAACAACTTAAGATTGGCAGCCGCTTATTCCATGTGGGCATCATAGTCGTTTTATTGGGTCATTTTGTCGGCCTATTAACCCCAGTTGAACTCTGGCATCTACTCGGCATTCACGCTCATCACAAACAAATTATTGCAATGACGCTGGGTGGAATTTTTGGTGTTATTTGTTTTATTGGATTAACCATTTTATTGCGTCGCCGTTTATTTAACCCTCGTATTCGCGCCACCAGCAGCAACATGGATATTGCCGTACTGCTGCTACTCTACGCGCAGTTAATATTAGGCTTGGGATCTATTTTTATTTCTGCGCAGCATACCGATGGCGAAGAGATGTTGTTGCTAATGAGCTGGGCACAAAACATCGCCACTTTTGATCCTACGCAAGCGGCTACGGCTATAGCCTCAGTACACTGGATTTACAAACTCCATGTATTTTTGGGGATGAGTTTATTTGTGGTATTTCCCTTCAGCCGTTTGGTACATGTATTTAGTGTGCCAGTGAAATACGTAGGGCGCCGTTATCAAATTGTACGCAAAAAAGCCTGGCATTAATGGCAAACGTAAATAACGCACAGGAGAGAAAGCTATGATTCAAGTCAATCAAGCCACCATAAGCGAACAACATATTTTGGCTGAAATGCAATACCACCCAGCGGATTCACAGCGTGACGCGATGATTAAAGCCGCCGAGGCCTTAATCATTAGCGAGTTGTTACGCCAACGAGCGGCCCAGCTGGAGCTGCAAGTAGGAGACAACAATGCAGAGGCCTCAGATGAGGATTTTATTGAGGCCCTACTTGCGCAAGAAGTGCAATTACCTACTGCCGATGAGCAGGCGTGCCAGCAATACTTCCGGGCCAATGCTCAACGTTTTATGAGTTCACCACTGCTTGAATTGCAGCATATTTTGATCGCTGCAGCACCGGACGATGAAGCTGCGCGTATTACGGCAAAACAAGACGCTGAAGCTCTATTGATCAAATTACAACTGGGGCAGGATTTTTCCCAACTTGCACGAACATATTCCGCCTGCCCCTCTAAACAAGAAGGCGGAGATTTGGGTGTTATCAGCCGCGGCCAAACCGTGCCGGAGTTTGAACGGCAATTATTGCTCTTGCCGGTCGGCTTACATCACCAACCTCTTGAAAGTCGCTACGGCTTTCATATTGTTAAAGTCAATCGCATCACACCGGGGCAAGCACTGCAATTTGATGATGTAAAAATCAAGATCGCACAATTTTTACAGGAGCGAGTTCGCCACAAAGCCATAGCACAATACATTCAGCAATTGATTAACGACGCCAAAATAGAAGGTTATGATTTTTCGGTACCAACATCAACGCTTATGCAATAAACCGCTTTAGCTTGCGAGGGTTACACCATGAGCTTAGAAACAGCACACGACTTACTTAACCGAAGCCTGGGTCAGCTAGCACGAAAAATTCCGGGCGCCACAGCTATTTTTCATCGCCAAGGGTTAGATTTTTGTTGCGGTGGCAATAAAAGTCTACGCCGTGCGGCAGAAGAAAAAAATCTGGATAGTGACATTATTGCCAATGCATTATTTAGTATCGCCAGCAAAGGTGATGTTGCTGCAACAGAGGATATGCCCCTACCACTGCTGATTGATTTTATTTTGGAAAATTTCCATCAGGTAC
>DATIDX010000304.1:0-4197 GCA_035456025.1 Cellvibrio sp.
GCGAAACCATTAGCCGGCGGCGATTATTACTCGGCGGCGTTTTGGTAGGCGCGGGCATCGGCACTATGCATTATTCGGGTATGGCCGCCATGCATATGGATGTCACCCTCAAATACGATCCCTGGTGGTTTGGCTTTTCTATTCTAGTGGCGGTATTGCTGGCGCTCCTCGCCTTGTGGATCCGCTTTGGTTTACGCGCGCAGCAGCGCTTGAGCGGACTGCAAAAACAATTGCTGGCCAGTACGGTGATGGGTTTGGCGATTGCAGGGATGCACTACACCGGCATGGAGGCGGCCCGTTTTATCGGTGTGGCGCACAATACTGTCGATACCACTGAAAACCATATTTTCCTCGCCTCGGTGATCACCGCCACTACCATCGCGCTGAGCGTCTTTGCGCTCGCGGGCAATTTATTGCTGCGCTACCGCCAGCTCAATATCCAACTCAAGGGCAGCGAATCACGCTTGCGCGAGCGCGAGCAGCAGTACCGCAGCCTGATCAGCAATATGCCCGGTATCACTTTCCGCGCGGAGCTGGCGCCGCCCTGGCGCACCATTTTTATCAGCGATGCTGTATTGCGCGTGACCGGCTGGAAAGCTGAAGATTTTATGGCGCAGCGGATTAACCTGGGCGAAGTGATTCACCCCGACGACATGGTGCGCATCGAGCGGCAGTTACACGATGCCCTGCTCCACAAGCACTCGCTGCATTGCGAATACCGCATCATCCATCGCGATGGCGCGGAGCATTGGGTCTCGGAAACCTCCTGCGGTGTTTACGACGACGCCGGTAAAGCGGTGTGGATTGACGGGGTAATTATCGACATCACCGATTCGATCCGGCGCGCCAATGAATTTGAAGGCGTGGTTCAGGCCATCGGCCGCGCGCTGGCGGTGGCGGAATTCGATATGGACGGCAACATCATCGCCGTAAATGACAACTTCCTGCGCCTGACCGGCTACATCAAAGGCGAATTATTGGGGCGCCACCACCGCATCCTTTGCTCGCCCGAAGAATCCAGTAGCGCGGCCTACCAGGTCTTCTGGCACAACCTCAACCAGGGCAATTTCCAGAGCGGCGAATTCTGCCGCATCGGCCGCGAAGGCAACCTTATCTGGATTCAGGCAGCCTATAACCCGATCCTGAATGTGGATGGTAAACCCTGGAAAGTACTCAAGGTCGCCATCGACCTGACCGAGCGCAGGGCAATGGAACAGGATCTGTTGATCGCCAAGGAGCGCGCCGAACAGGCGGCGGTGGCCAAAGGTATGTTCCTCGCCAATATGAGCCATGAAATCCGCACGCCGATGAATGCGATCATCGGTTTTACCGAACTGTTGATCGACTCACCGCTCAACCCAGCGCAGCACAAACACATGCAGACCGTCCGCCACTCGGCGCGCTCACTGCTGGGGCTGCTGAACGATATCCTCGATACCGCCAAGCTTGAGCGCGGCGCTTTGGAGTTGGATATCCGCGCCTTTTCGCTTAAAAACTTGTGCGAACAAATCCTGGCCGAGTTGCAGTTGCAGGCCGACAAAAAAGGGTTAGCGCTGAAGCTGGAATATCCCGCAGCGACACCAGATTTTGTGATGGGCGACGAACTGCGCATCCGCCAGATACTCATCAATATGCTGGGCAATGCGCTCAAATTTACCTTGCACGGCGAGGTGTGCCTGAAGGTGGAGAGCATCGACAAAGGCATACAGCTACAGATTATCGATACCGGTATCGGCATTGCAGCCGACCGTATCGAACATATATTTACCCCCTTCACCCAGGCGGACGCCTCCATGGCGCGCCGTTTTGGCGGCACCGGATTGGGCACCACCATTGCCCGCCAGCTCACCGACCTAATGGGCGGCACCATCAGTGTCACCAGCCGCGAAGGACACGGCAGCTGCTTCACCATTCTCCTGCCGCTGACACTTGCCAGCGCCGATGACCGGCCGGAAACAATCACCAGCGCGCAGTTGCCACCACTGAAAATCCTGGCGGCAGACGATGTACCGCAAAACATTGAAGTGCTGGAATTGATGCTCACCCGCGATGGCCATCAGGTGCGCACCGCCAGCAACGGCCTGGATGCCTGGGCGAAATTCCAGGAGGAAATTTTTGACATCATCCTGATGGATATCCAGATGCCCGAGGTCGATGGCCTGCAAGCGAGCAAAATTATCCGCGACTGGGAGCGGCTACAGCAGCGCAACCCAACCCCTATTATTGCGCTCACCGCGAGCGTGCTCCCCAAAGACCAGCAGGACGCCTATCAGGCAGGAATGAACGGCTTTGCCTCCAAACCTATCGACAAACCTGCGCTCTACGCCGAAATTGCGCGCTGCCTGAATCTGGATAATGCGGGCCATAGGCTCCCGACAATTCCCGCTGCTGCAACCTCTCGCTCCGACTTGGCAATCGACACCGCCACGGCGGCAGCGCGCTGGGGCGATAGTGAGCGGCTGTATAAAGCCATCGCGCAATTCTGCGAGGAATTGAAACGCACTCCCTTGCAGGAGGACGACAGCAACAGTCAAGCGCTGGCGCACAGATTTAAAGGCGCAGCTGCCAACCTCGGGCTTAATCAGGTCGCGCAGATCCTCGCCAACATAGAGCAATCCGCAGTGCCACAGTTGGCGCAACTAGCCGCGCTGGCGCTGGCGATGTCGGAGGTGGAAGCGCAGATCCGCACGCACCTGGCCACACCGGCACAAGGAACGCAGACCGATGAAATCACCCAGGTTCCGCTTGCACTGCTGCAACGCATCACCACCGCCTGCCAACACTCCACTCTGGATGATACGGGCCTCGAACAGTTAAAAGCCCTGGCGCCCGGCGCCTGCTGGATGCAGTTGGAAGACGCGCTCGACCAATTTGATTTTGATGCAGCAACCGGTTTGTTGCAGCAATGGATGGCTACTGCCACTTGGGTGATACCACCATCCGCGAGTACAGGAGAAGCACCATGATCCCACACCGCGACAGCCGCCCCACCCTGCTAGTCGTCGATGACGAGCCTTTGAACCTGCAAGTCTTACGGCAAATATTGCAGCAGGATTACCAACTAATTTTTGCGCGCGACGGCGAAAAAGCGCTGGCGCTCGCACAGTCAGAGCAACCGCATTTGATCCTGCTCGATATCATGATGCCCGGCCTCACTGGCCTGGAAACCTGCCAGCGGCTCAAACAAAATCCCGCTACACACAACATTCCGGTCATCTTCGTCACCGCCCTCGCCGATGACCGCGATGAAACCGAAGGTTTTGCGGTCGGCTGCGTGGATTACATCACCAAACCGGTCAGCGCCCCCATAGTGCTGGCGCGGGTCAAAGCCCAGTTGTCATTAGTCAGCGCCGAAACCCTGCGCGCGACGCGCTTGCAGATTATCCAGCGCCTCGGGCGCGCCGCCGAGTACAAAGACAACGAGACCGGCTTGCATGTGATCCGCATGAGCCACTACGCGCGTGAAATCGCCTTGGCGGCTGGTATGGGCGCGGCCGATGCCGAGGAAATATTCAATGCCGCGCCTATGCACGATGTCGGCAAGATGGGCATCCCCGATGCGATTCTGCAAAAGCCGGGCAAACTCACGCCCGCTGAATGGGAGATCATGAAACAGCACGCGCAAATCGGTGCAGAAATTATTGGCGATGACAGCTCATCGCTGTTGCAGATGGCGAGCCGTGTTGCACTTGGCCATCACGAAAAATGGGATGGCAGTGGCTACCCCAAGGGGTTGGCGGGCGAGGCGATACCGATTGAAGCGCGTATAGTGGCGCTCGCCGATGTATTCGACGCCCTCACCAGCAAGCGCCCCTACAAAGAGCCATGGACGATTGAAGACACTACGCGTTACATACTCGCTGAAGCAGGCAAGCAATTTGATCCAGAATTGGTAGCGGCGTTCCAAATTGCGCTGCCCAAAATGGTTGCGATCCGCGTGCAATTGCTCGATCCGTAAATTAGCAAATGCTTAGCGCAACAATCTCACGCCGTAAATTCCTCCCGCTACCGAACCGGGTGCAGCAACAAAGTTCAGGGTGTACTTACCCTTGGCTTGCTTAACCAGGTCGGCAGGGATTTTATAATCCACGGTAAAAAATTCTTGCGCACTTCCGGTCGATTCCACCTTGGCCAGCACCACACCATTCAAATGGATTTCAAAACGGCGGCCCGCATCGATTCCGGCATAAGTAATTT
>DATIDX010000305.1:0-13228 GCA_035456025.1 Cellvibrio sp.
AAGCTCAATCTGCGCCAATAGGCCACATAAACACTTGAGAGCAGAAACACTAACCCAGCCGTAGCCATCAGCGGGTGAAGCAATGCGGCAACCAACAAGAGCGCTGCTGCCATAATATTTTTTCTATTAAGCCAAGCCACCACTGAAAACAGTACGAAGGCCTCTGACAACATGCGCGGGGTAACAAATAATTCAATGTAATAAAAAACACGTTCCGCACCATAGGAACTTGCAATCGTTAAAATCAGCCCCACCGAGAAAACCGCAATACCATCAGGCATGATTTTATTGGCCAGTAAAAAAGCAGCACTGATAAATAAGCAATGACCAACCAGGGTGAGCAACGCACCCGCCCGCTCAACCCCAAGCAACTCGATGAAGGTGGCATATACCGGGCTAAAGAATGTAAATTTATCCTGCGAGCCAAAACGCAGAAAAATATCATTTTGGTAGAGCTCTGGAGCCACATGCGAAAGCGCTTGCAATGTATATAATTGCGCATCATGGGCTATACCTGCATAGGGAAAAAACAATATCCATATAAAAAATATAACTGCCCACAACCCCCAATAATGCGCGGGCTTGTGCCCGGCAAAATAACACGCGGTTTTGGCTTCCAATACTGCTAAGCACATGACGCCCAGCCCCCTCATACAAAAGATTGCAATAATGCTGACCCAACATGAACTTTAAATAGCGACGTCTTATCAGGGTGTCACTATGAATAACAAATAAACTAATAAAAAAAGCGCCAAAAGGCGCTTTTTTTATTAGTAAGCAAGTTAGCTATTATTAGCTGCCTGAACCGCAACCATTGGGCGCATATTTAGCATCAACAGTAGAGCTGCAAGTCCAAGCACCGTTTGTATCGCGAGCCCATGTTAATGTACCAGCTGTGGTGCCAACCAACGCAGCTGCTGCACTGTTACCGAAGGTACCAACCATACTAACCACTCCGGTAGCTGCAGTAATAGTTATATTAACAGAGCCAGTGCCTTTCGGAGCGGTGCCAGGGATTTTAGCACCAAGCAAAGTACTGCCCCCAAACCCAATAACACAGTTAGTTGCAACTGTCGCGTCGCCAGTGCTATCAACCGGAGTAGTTCTACCTTCCAACAAACATGTCTCTACAATAGTTTTAAGAGAGCCAATTTCTGTCATCACACGCGCCGCTTGTGACTTAGCAACATAAGTTTGATATTGCGGCAGCGCGACAGCAGCCAAAATACCAATGATCGCCACTACAATCATCAATTCAATAAGGGTAAAACCTTTTTGTACAGTCTTCATATTCTACTCCGGAGTAAGTTGAGCATCTTGCTCGGTTAGTTAAACACATTACCAACAAAGCAACGTGCATACCAACTAAGCCAAGCTATTAATGTTCACTGTAATTACAGGTGTTTTGCTGCACTCACAGTCTCAATAAAAATTATCAGACCATGTGTAACCTACCCAACAGGGACAACAAGTGACGGTTTTTGTCACTCACCAAGAATTAGCCTACATAAAATGGCAACATAAGCTAATATTCTTTTTTTCAAATCTGTAAATATTCAACGGATATCCATATGAACACCCCCGCAAGTTCCGTCACATTAAATGGCTTAGCCCGCCGCTTAGTGGCGGATCATCTTATTGAAAGCGACATAGCTGTAAAGACAATGGCCCAGGCAAAGAAAGAAGGCGTTTCTTTTGTTGAAATGCTGGTCAGCAAGGAAATTCTGGATGCGCGCACCATTGCGCGGGTCGCATCAGAAGAGTTTGGCTCTCCCGTATTCGATTTATCGGCTCTAAATAAGGAGTCAATTCCAATTAAATTGGTGGATGAAAAACTCATCCGTAAGCACTATACCTTGCCTATCGCGAGGCGGGGAAATAGGCTTTTTTTGGCGGTTACAGATCCAACTGATATACACGCGCTCGATGAAATCAAATTTAATACAGGCATAAATACCGAAGCAGTTCTAGTTGAGGCAGACAAGCTCAAAATCGCACTTGAACAATACTTTCATTCCCAAGAAGGAAACCTAGGGGATGCGTTAGGCTCGCTAGATGACAATCTAGAGGACCTTGACGTCCAGTCAGTTGGCGACGCCCCGCAGCAGGATGACGCTTCTGATGCCGACGAAGCGCCGATTGTCAAATATATTAATAAAGTTTTATTGGACGCAATAAAAGGCGGCTCTTCCGATATTCATTTTGAACCCTATGAAAAAACTTATCGGATTCGCTTCCGTACGGATGGTGTGTTGGAGGAGGTCTCTCGCCCGCCGGTTAACCTCGCTACGAGGATGGCCGCGCGACTTAAAGTTATGTCGCAAATGGATATTTCTGAACGCCGTCTCCCGCAGGACGGGCGAATAAAACTGAAAGTGTCTAAAACCAGAGCGATAGATTTCCGGGTAAACACCCTGCCAACATTATTCGGCGAAAAGATTGTATTGCGTATTTTGGATCCTAGCTCTGCAAAACTTGGCATCGACGCGCTCGGTTATGAAGACGACCAAAAAAGGCTATACCTCGATGCATTAGCACAGTCCCAAGGTATGATATTGGTAACAGGACCGACAGGAAGTGGTAAAACGGTATCGCTATATACCGGCCTAAATATCTTGAACACAGCTGAAGTTAATATTTCCACGGCAGAAGATCCTGTGGAAATTAACCTGGAAGGTATCAATCAGGTTCAGATGAACACAAGAGTAGGACTTACTTTTGCGGAAGCTTTGAGGTCCTTTCTTCGTCAGGATCCAGACGTAATTATGGTAGGAGAGATTCGTGACTTGGAAACGGCGGAGATCGCAATCAAAGCCGCGCAGACTGGGCATTTGGTTTTATCCACCCTGCATACCAACTCTGCACCGGAAACCCTGACTCGCCTACTCAATATGGGGGTTCCTGCATTTAACGTCGCAACATCAGTCAGCCTGATCATTGCCCAGCGTCTGGCCCGAAGATTGTGTACGGTGTGTCGCAAACCTGCCACTAATATCCCAGAAGAGATACTTCGGCAGGAAGGATTTGACGAAATAGGCATAACGCGCTCAGAATTCCAACTGTTCCATCCTGTCGGCTGTGAAAAATGTAACGGGGGATACAAAGGGCGGGTAGGGGTATATGAAGTAGTTCGCATCACCCCCGTCATCGCGAATCTTATAATGGAAGGAGGCAACTCGCTGCAAATTGCGAGAACTGCAAAAGAAGCAGGCTTCAACAACTTAAGGGTATCCGCATTGCGTAAAGTTGCAATGGGATTAACCAGCCTCGAAGAGGCCAACAGAGTCACCAAGGATTAATTCCATGGCATTAACAACAACAAAATCGGCTAACGCAGTTAGTAACTCAGTTAAGCCAAAACCCAAAACGGTTGCCACTACAAATACCTATCTTTATAAGGGCGTAGACAAAAAGGGTAATAAAATACAGGGAGAAATAAATGGTGGCAGTCCGACCATTGTTAAAACCCTGCTGGCCAAACAAGGAATAATAACGAAATCCGTTACAAAAAAAGGCAAACCTTTATTTGGATCGAGCGGAAAAGCAATCAAGCCAGCTGATATTGCAGTTTTTTCCCGTCAGATGGCTACAATGATGAAGGCGGGCGTTCCATTAGTTCAAGCATTCGATATTGTTGCCGATGGACTCGAAAACCCGAATCTGAAAAAGCTCGTCCTGCAAATCAGGGACAGCGTTGCGGCAGGAGGAGGATTTGCCAACTCCTTAAAAGTGCATCCGAAGTACTTCGATGAATTATTCTGCAATTTGGTCGATGCGGGCGAGCAGGCTGGTGCGCTTGAAACTATGCTTGACCGAATTGCCACTTATAAAGAAAAAACCGAAGCATTAAAAGCCAAAATCAAAAAGGCATTAACCTATCCGATTGCAGTTGTTGTGGTCGCTATTGTTGTTACTGGAATCCTGCTGGTTAAAGTGGTACCGCAGTTCGCGGAAACATTCAGTGGGTTCGGCGCCGAACTTCCAGCATTCACTTTGTTTGTGTTGTATCTCTCGGAACTTGCCCAAGCATACTGGCTTGTAATATTAGTTGGAATTATCGGCGGAGTATTTGCATTTAGAGAGGCCGCCCGCCGCTCGCCGGCAGTTGCTTACGCAATTGATAAATACCTTCTTAAATTACCTATCATTGGAAAAATATTGTATTTATCTGTCATGGCTCGTTTCGCCCGAACACTCTCTACAACCTTTGCGGCGGGTGTTCCATTGATTGACGCATTAACGTCCGTTGCCGGTGCTGCTGGCAACAAAATCTATACTGACGCAATCATAAAGGTTCGCGAAGACGTTTCAACTGGTATCCAACTAAATACCGCACTCAAAGCCAGATCCATATTCCCAACACTATTGATACAAATGGCTGCTATTGGGGAAGAATCAGGCGCCCTTGACGCAATGCTAGATAAAGTGGCCGTTTATTATGAAGAGGCTGTCGATAATATGGTCGACACGCTAACTTCACTTTTAGAGCCTATTATCATGTCTGTACTGGGCGTATTGGTTGGTGGGCTTTTGATTGCTATGTACCTTCCCATCTTCCAGCTCGGGGCAGTTGTTTAATTGTGACATTTTTTTCAGCGCTACAAATTTATCCACTTTTGGGATTTGCCTGCACATTATTCTTAGGCTTGCTGGTCGGTAGTTTTTTAAATGTAGTTATCTATCGCCTTCCAAAAATGATGGAGCGGGATTGGCAAAATCAGTGCAACGACTTTTTGACCAATAACAACAACCTGGAGACACTTCCTTCTAATGATCATAACCAGGAACCATTTAATTTGATGGTTCCTGCTTCTACCTGCCCTCACTGCGGTCACAAAATCAGAGCCTGGGAAAACATTCCCGTTATCAGCTATCTATGTTTGCGAGGTAAGTGCTCGAGCTGCAAATCTGGTATTTCAATACGCTACCCTATAATTGAGCTGATGACGGGCTTACTTTCTGTTGCAGCCATCTATCATGTGGGCATCAACTGGAATGGCTTGGCCGCATTGGTTTTTACTTGGTCGTTGATTGCAGCGACCATGATTGATTTCGATACTTACCTCTTACCTGATGATATTACCTTACCGCTACTATGGCTGGGATTAATAGCGAATAGTTTTGGTAGCTTTACCGATTTGCCCAGCGCTCTTTGGGGCGCTGTAGCAGGTTACCTATCTCTCTGGTCTGTTTATAAGTTATTCAAGCTCATAACCGGTAAGGAAGGAATGGGGTACGGCGATTTCAAATTGCTAGCTGCTCTTGGTGCTTGGATGGGATGGCAAATGTTGCCACAAATTATTTTGTTATCGTCACTGGTAGGTGCCGTAATCGGCATAAGCATGATTGTTATACGCGGTCGGGACAAAAATATTCCTATTCCTTTTGGCCCATACCTCGCGATTGCAGGTTGGATTGCATTTGTATGGGGCGACACGATCAATCAAAGCTATTTAAAACTTTTTGTTGGCGGCTAGGCAAGTGAGCACAACGAGATTAGTGGTAGGGCTTACCGGAGGTATAGGCAGTGGCAAATCGGAAGTCTGCATGCGATTTGCCAAACGCGGTATTTTTATTGTCGACGCCGATATAGTCGCGCGGGAAGTTGTCGAACCTGGATCTGAAGCCTTGTCACAAATTCAATCGCACTTTGGCGATGATATTCTAGAGGCAACCGGCAAACTTAATCGCGGCAAATTACGAAACATTATTTTCTCTGATACTTCTGAAAAAAAATGGCTTGAGTCAGTTCTACATCCGCTGATTAATGCAGAAATCCGCCACAAGCTTTCAACCGCAAAAAGCTACTACTCGATCCTGGCATCACCTCTATTACTTGAAACAACCCAATTCCAACTCGTTGACCGCGTGCTTGTTATTGACGCTACAGAGAGTTTACAAATCGCGCGCGCGCGTCGGCGGGATGCTAGTAGTGATGCACAAATTAAAGCAATTATGAGCGCTCAACTCTCGCGAACAGAGCGTTGCGCGCGTGCTAATGACATTATTCAAAACCATGGCGATATTGATGAGCTGGATATACAGGTTGAAAAACTGCATCAATTTTATTTGGATTTAGCCCAATCAACTGCTTCGAAAAATTAAATTTATTATGCAAAATTCTCTAGAAGATGTGGCATTAGATAGCTTGAAACTCGCCTGTCCTACTTGCAAAAAAACAGTGTTCTGGAACGACTCATTCCCTCACCGACCTTTTTGTAGCGACCGCTGCCGTCTGATTGACCTAGGCGAATGGGCAAGCGAAAACCACAAAATTGCTGGTGACAACTTGGATATCAATTCAGAAGACGAAGAAAGACGTTAACCAATTTCGATTTCAGCCGCAATCACCACCAAGCGCTAATGCCGGCGACGCCCTGAGCGCCGTGAGCTTGGGCAAGCTGGACGTGTGCAGTCCCGACCCCACCCAATGCGTAAACTGGCACATTGGCCAGCTCAAGTAGCGCTGAAAACTTATTCCATCCGAGCGGGGTTGCTCCAGGATGAGAGGTTGTAGCCAACACGGGAGACAACAACAAATAATCAGCCCCGATTTTCTGGGCATGAATGATTTCGTCGGCATCGTGACAAGAAACTCCGAGCAATCTCTGGCCTTCAATGGGCCGCTCATAAAGCTTTCTTGCATTTTTGCTGCTTAAATGGAGGCCTACATTTAGCTCTGGATGAGCTTCTACTATTCGATCAAACTCAGAAAGGGCGCAGTTGACAGTAAGGTTGGCGGATGAGGCACGAGCAGAAGCCAAGGCTATATTCAACAGCTCCTGGTGTTTGTGCAGAGCGAAATTCGCAATACGCAACTGTACGAAGTTAATCCCAGTCGCTACCGCGCGATTTAAACGCCCGGCAAAGTCAGCAGTGTCTTCAAAGTTTCCAGTAATCAAATAAGTTGAGGGCAAATTGATTGCCGATATTATGGGTTGATTAGCTGCAGGGAAATCAAATTTATCCAGATCCTTTGCGTCAACCCATTGGATCGGTTGACCTTCGTTGCCGCGAGGCTCGCCCACAAATTGTGTAATTTTATGAACATCAAGCAACACCCATTTGTCTGGGTAGTGATGACGAATCTGGATTAATGGCTCGGTGGCACGAACTTCGATAGCAAGCTCCTCCTGCAACTCACGCACTAAAGCTTGCTGAACGACCTCACCTGCATCAACCTTGCCACCAGGAAATTCCCACAATCCACCCTGATGTGTATTCAGAGCGCGCTTGGCAATTAACACTTTGCCGTCTGGTCCAACTACAACGCCGACGGCGACATGAATTAATTTACTCACAGTAAGCAATAAACTTAAGAGCGATAATCTGCGTTAATTCGAACATATTCATACGATAGATCTGTTGTCCAAACGGTTTCTGTAACATCACCACGGCCGAGATTGATATTAATTGCAATCTCGGCTTGACTCATGACTGCTTGCCCCTGTTCTTCTGTGTAAGTTTTAGCACGGCCACCATGCTCAACAATTAACGTATCGTTTAAATGCACACGAACTTTTGTTGCATCCAGATTAGGTACACCAGCATAACCAATGGCCGCCACGATTCGCCCCCAATTTGGATCCGACGCAAAGAGGGCAGTTTTAATCAACGGTGAATGGGCAACAGCGTAAGCAACGTTAAGACACTCATCCCGATTAGCACCACCACTAACTGCGACAGTAACAAATTTGGTTGCGCCCTCGCCGTCGCTGACAATACTTTTGGCAAGATGTATGTGTGCAGAAATAATAACCTCACGCAACTTCTCATAAAATTCCCCACTCGCCTCTTTAATCTCCGGTAAATCCACCTGTCCTGTAGCGATTAAAATACAAGAATCATTGGTAGATGTATCACCATCGATGGTAATGCGATTAAAAGATCTGTCAGCGGCTTCACGCGATAAATCTTGCAATAGCGATTGAGAAATTTTGGCATCAGTTGCGATGTAACCCAACATAGTCGCCATATTAGGCTTGATCATCCCCGCTCCTTTTGAGATGCCATTTACGGTAATTGTTTTTCCTTGGTATTCGAACTGTTGGCTAAAACCTTTAGCCCGAGTATCAGTTGTCATAATACCTGCGCCGGCATCCTCCCAACCATTCTCATGAACTTTCGCCAAAGCCTCTGGCACTACGGCGACAATTTTTTGAACCGGTAGCGGCTCGCCAATAACACCCGTGGAAAATGGAAGCACCTGTTCAGGTTTAACACCTTTTAGCTCGGCAATAGCTGCACAGGTCGCCTTCGCATCCAATAAGCCTTGATCGCCCGTACAGGCATTAGCATTACCGGAATTAATTAACAAGAAGCGGATGGGTGCAGCTGCAAGGTGCTGTTTACAAACGGTTACCGGTGCTGCGCAAAATGCATTTTTAGTAAAAACACCTGCAACGTTACTGCCTTCAGCGAGCTCAAACAAAACCACATCACGACGGCCTACTTTTTTAATACCGGCACTCACTGCGGTCAATTTCACACCCTTTACTGGGTGCATGTGCGGAAACGGATATTCACCAACGGCCATAATAGAAATCTCAATATTTGTTCAGAATCAATTTGTCTAGTTCAACCCACTCAAATGTGCAGAGCCCCGCTATTGCGAGGCTCTTATTGCTGACTTTACTCCAGGGAGCCGTGACAGCTCTTGTATTTTTTACCTGAACCACAAGGGCATGGGTCATTGCGTCCAACCTTGCGACCTTCTCGCACCACCGGCGTTTGCGTCCTAGGCGCAGCAGCCGCTTGGGGCTCTTCCGGTTGCCCCAGTGCAGAAAGTTCGTCGTGACGCAATTGCATTTTTTGGCGAGCCAATTCTTCTCGACGTTGATTTTCCATCTCTTCCATTTGCTCACGTGTAATAGGTTCAACACGCGCAATTAAATGTATGGTTTCACGTTTTACTGTAAGCAACAAATTTTGAAACAATTCAAAAGCTTCACGCTTGTATTCTTGCTTAGGGTTTTTCTGCGCATAAGAACGCAAATTAATACCTTGACGCAAATGATCCATAGTTGCCAGATGATCCTTCCAGGCATTGTCCAATACTTGCAACATTACCTGTTTTTCGATTTCCAGCATGATGTCGCCAACACGCTCGCATTTAACGTCATAAGCACCTTGGACTTCTTCGAGAATTCTCGTGCGCAGTGTTTCCTCATGCAAACGAGTGTCTTCCTCCAGCCATTTTCCAATAGGTAAGCGCAACCCGAAATCAGATTCAATTTGCTTTTCCAAACCGGGAATATCCCATTGATCTTCGATAGAGTTGGGAGGAATAAACCCGTTAATCAAGTCCTCAACAACTTCCACACGAATCGCCGTTACTGTTTCCCTGATCGTATCGGCATCGAGTAATTCATTTCGCTGATGATAAATAATTTGCCGTTGATCATTAGCCACATCATCAAATTCAAGCAATTGTTTACGAATATCAAAGTTACGCCCTTCAACCTTCCGCTGAGCTTTTTCAATCGCGTTATTTACCATGCGGTGCTCAATCGCTTCACCTTTTTCCATACCCAAAGCCTGCATAAAATTCCGCACGCGCTCTGAGGCAAAAATACGCATCAAATTATCTTCCAATGATAAATAAAAACGCGTTAAGCCTGGATCACCCTGACGACCAGCGCGACCGCGCAATTGGTTATCAATACGACGAGATTCATGGCGCTCCGTACCGATAATGTGCAACCCTCCAGCAGCCAAAACAGTTTCATGGCGTACTTTCCATTCAGCCTTCACTGCCTCTATCTGTTGGGGAGTTGGCTGCTCGAGCTTCGCAACATCAGACTCCCAGCGTCCACCCAGTACAATATCGGTACCACGCCCCGCCATATTGGTGGCAATAGTCACTGCAGCAGGGCGCCCAGCCTGTGCAATAATTTCAGCTTCCTGAGCATGGAACTTTGCATTTAGCACCTGATGTTTAATGCCCGCTTGATTCAAACGGCGCGACATTTCTTCCGAGGTTTCAATGGACGCAGTACCTACCAGGATAGGGGCATTTTTTGCCTGAAATAATTTAACATCCTCAACAATTGCCAAATATTTTTCTTCAAGCGACAAAAATACTTTGTCATTCATATCCAAGCGTTGAATGGGTTTGTTAGTCGGAATTACAACAACATCCAAACCGTAAATTTCGCGGAACTCATATGCCTCTGTATCTGCGGTACCTGTCATACCCGCTAAGGTTGGATAGAGGCGGAAATAATTTTGGAATGTGGTTGATGCAAGCGTCTGGCTCTCACTTTGAATTGCGACGCCTTCTTTTGCTTCAATTGCCTGGTGCAACCCTTCGGATAAACGACGCCCAGGCATTGTGCGGCCGGTATGTTCATCGATTAGTACAACCTGCCCTTCTTGAACAATATATTCGACATTGAGATGGAAAAGCGCATGCGCGCGCAACGCAGAATTTACGTGATGCAGCAACGAAAGATTGTTGGCGGCATAAAGATTTTGATCGGCTTGCAATAAGCCTGCTTGAATTAATAAATCCTCTACCTTCTGATGCCCGTCTTCCGTCAATTCAACCTGACGCGATTTTTCGTCGACAGTGAAGTGACCTGGATCCGAGATAACACGTCGCTCGCCGTCTTCACCGTTATCTATCTGACGCTTCAGTTTTAATACTAACTGATTAACGCGCTTGTACATTTCTGCACTATTTTCTGCAGCCCCAGAAATAATAAGCGGTGTACGGGCCTCATCGATAAGAATCGAATCCACCTCATCGATTACCGCATAATTGAGATCACGCTGAACTTTATCGCGCTTGCTCAATGCCATGTTGTCGCGCAGATAATCAAAACCATATTCATTATTAGTGCCGTAGGTTACATCGGCTGCATATGCAGCGCGTTTTACCGCTTGCGGTTGCATGGACTGAATCACGCCGACGGTCATTCCCAGAAATTCGTAAAGCGGCATCATCCAATTAGCGTCACGGCTGGCAAGATAATCGTTCACAGTAACAACATGCACACCTTTCCCCGCCAAGGCATGTAAATAGCTGGGCAAGGTCGAAACCAGTGTCTTGCCTTCACCCGTACGCATTTCGGCAATTCGTCCTTCATGCAGGGTCATACCACCAATCATCTGCACATCAAAATGGCGCATACCCAATACACGACGTCCAGCTTCGCGCACGGTGGCGAAAGCTTCAGGCAATAATTGATCGAGCGTCTCACCTTTTTGATAGCGCTCGCGGAACTCAGTAGTTTTTGCTTTTAATTGCTCGTCATTGAGCTTTTCCATATCGGGTTCAAGTGCATTAATCCGCGCGACAATCTTATTCATGCGCTTTAATTCGCGATCATTTTTTGAACCAAAAACTGCCTTGATTAACTTACCGATCATTTTTTAAATACCATAAAATCCAATAAATAGAATAAATTTTGCACAGCGAAATAAAGGTGAGATAACCTAAAAAACCCGAAGGCAAGGCTGGCAAGTAAATAGGAAGGTGTCGACTAAAGCAAGAAGAAATCTGCTATCAACTGAGGGGGGATTCGTTTAACGATTAGTCCGTCGAATATAACTAGAAGGATCTACAACCCGGCCATTTTTATAAACTTCAAAGTGGACATGCGGAGCTGTTGATCGCCCGGTTGACCCGGACAGAGCAATCACTTGTCCCTTTTTTACCACATCACCTGCTTTAACAAGATTAGAAGTATTATGTGCATAACGAGTGACAAGACCGTCACCATGTTTGATCTCGACCATATTGCCATATTCGGGATGGCGACCGGACCAGTTAACTATACCTGCAGCAACCGTACTGACTTTGCTACCTTGGCGAGCAGTGAAATCTATACCTGAATGAAATTCGGTTTTTCCCGAGAAGGGATCTTTGCGATAACCATAACTCGAAGACACCCAAGCATTTGCAACTGGGGCACCAGAGACCAGAGTTTCCTGCTGCAAGCTGCGGTTAGCTAGCAGCGCATCTATAGTGTTAAGTTGTTGTTCCCGACTATCTACCTGTTCGGAAATTCGATCAATTGCAGCAAAAAAATTAGGGGTGGAATAAAGCGTATCAGGACTAACTTGAGACGGGCCACCAAGCGCCGGGACTTGGCTGAAATCAAACTCGCCTTGTTTAAGGTTGGCTGCGGATGTGAGCTTTTCGCCCAACGCATCCAGACGCATCAGGCGCGCCTGCAATTCGCCCATCTTGCTCGTTAGTGCTGCGATTTGCGCCTCAGAAGCTTCGCGCTCCTGCTCGATTTCAGATTCACGCGCAGAAAGAATATCCATCCATGCTTTAGTATCGGTATTAAAAAAACCATCACGCTCGTCAGATACGAGCCAGCTATAACCCCAAGCGCCAACAAAGGTGGGAATTCCCAACAGACACACTGACAGGAATGCACGAGTCCACCCACCCAGGGTAAAACTACGGGCCTGCGCATGATCTTTGTTAACGATAATAATCTTCATTCAGAAATCTACTTTTTTATGGGTTAAAGAAACCATTCGCTTCGGGTATTACCCGACGGGATTTTCGATAAAAGTTTCGACTTTCAGATCGCGCCTCATTTCCGGACAAGACGCAGTTAGACATCTGCTAAAACACTTTATAATTATTACTACGCTAGTAAAAAGTGTTTTAAAACAATTAGTTACACAGATTTCACGATGGAAATAATGCCGTGCAGAGAATCCTTGCATAACCCTCAGATGAAGGCGTGCCCGAAATATCGCACAGATAGGAAGGTTTTCACAAGCAGAAATTTAGGCGGCGTTCACAAAACGAACACTGCGCCAAAATAAAGTTTACGCGGCGGCGATTGGCTCAATAAAGGTAATAGGTAACTGCTGATTCTTGTCAAAAGTGACAATTTCCCACGCATCCGGCTGCTCAAGGAGTTGGCGCAGAACGCGATTGTTGAGCGAGTGGCCAGACTTATGGGCCCGGTATTCACAGATCAAACTATTACCTAACATGTACAAATCGCCGATTGCATCGAGCACCTTGTGCTTCACAAATTCGTCCTCAAAACGCAGGCCATCCTCGTTCAAAATCCGATACTGATCAACCACAAGTGCGTTCTCCATACTGCCACCACGCGCCAACCCCTTGGAACGCAAGTATTCAATTTCATGCATAAAGCCGAAGGTTCGCGCACGGCTAATGTCTTTCACAAACGTCGAACTGGAGAATTCCAATTCGGTCTGTGGGCGACGATCCTTAAAAACAGGATGATCA
>DATIDX010000306.1:0-12026 GCA_035456025.1 Cellvibrio sp.
AAAAAAAATGCACGATCCACAAGGCATTTACGTACAGTGCCTGGATTGTGTTGCACCGTAAAATAAACGTGTCACCTGTATTTGGCAGATGAAGTTCTGCCAAATACATACGTTACTGGCACCCGACCAGCCCACCAATCCAAGCCGCAATCACATCAACGGCTTGCTGGTCGACAATGTGTGAAGCCAGGGGCGGCATTTGATTGACATCACGCACTTTCATTCGCGTTAACAATATCGAGCGCTCGGGTTCGCCAGGCGCAACTATGCGCGCATTACTAATACCGAGATCGCCCGCAGCGGGTTGCAGATCGCAAGTTTGCGTCGCAGACAATGCAGTGCTGTAGCGTAAATCCAGATTGACCGGCGTGGTGCCATCGGGGCGGTGGCAGTTGCTGCAATTGCTGTGTAAGTAACTGCGGGCACGCTGCGCTAAGGTCGCGCTAGTGTCATCCAATGAAAATAATTTTTGCATTTTTTGGTTTTCGGTGAGCGCATTTGAAAATAGTTTGATCTGGACCAAGGTATCCAACTGATGGGCATTGATTTGGGTGGAAGGATATTGCATATGCGAATTTAATTGCGCCGACTCGAGCCCGAGCGAAAAATTGGCCGTTTTGGTATGGCAAATCAAACACTGGGCGGGGCTCGGAAATTGCCATTGAATAGTATCGACAGTTTTTTCTTTTCCGTCTGCGAGCAACTGCGCATCAGTTTGATCGTCGCGCCATTCGTAGCTAAAGCCCTGCCAACCCAATTCACCGCGCGCAAACACCCGTGTTTCAACAAATTTGTCATTCAACATAAAATGTTTCATCAACACGCTGCCGATGGGAAATAAAAAATCGCCATCGTTCGCCAGGGTTATTTTGGTATTGTCAGGCAGTGACAGATAGCGCTCTTTTGCAGCCCCATCTGACCAGAGTTCGTTTTGCACTGCATAGGGAATCATCGCTTCTGACGGTAGCTTAGGATTAGTTGCATTTACACAACCGGTTGCGGATAAATTGGCTGCCATATTGCCGGGAACGGATTCGCCGCCCGTTGCTTGCAGTTTGACAATTTGCGAACCGGCGCCGGATTGCCCGATTGCATAGAGTTCGCCTTGGTTATCCTGTGCAAATGACACTATATCGACCGGCACATTGCCGTGGTTGCCGACACTGATCGAAGCATCTACATTACGCGTGATGGATTGCATGGTATTCACGCAATAGTCGGTAAAAAAATATTCTCCGCGCACCGCTGGATATTGGCTACCGCGATAAACATAGCCACCAATTACCGAGCAGACATTGGTGTTATGGCTGATTGATAAAACCGGTTTAATTTTATTTGCCGTGGAACAATTAGGCCGGCCGCTGTAACAGCTATCACCTTCCATATCGCCCCAACCATAATTACCACCGCGAGTGATGAGATTAACTTCTTCCCACGCACTCTGGCCTACATCACCTGACCAAAGTTCACCGGTTTCTTTATCGAAACTAAACCGCCAAGGGTTACGCAAACCGTAGGCCCAAATTTCCGGCGCACCACCGCTGACGGCAAATGGATTGTCTGTGGGAATTGCGTAGTTGCGCCCCGTGCTGGTGTTATCCACATCAATGCGCAAAATTTTTCCAAGCAAATTATTTTTGTCTTGTCCGTTCTGATGCGGATCGCCGCCACTGCCGCCATCACCGGAACTGATATAAAGATAACCGTCATCACCGAAAGCCAATTGCCCGCCGTTGTGATTGGAATAGGGTTGCTCAAAGCGCAAGAGAATTATTTCCGAATTGGGATTGATAATTCCATCAGCAGTCACATCAAAACGCGACACGCGCGTTTCCATTTTATCGCTGGCATCGCGTCCAATGTAATTGAGATAAACATAGCGCTTGGCTGTAAATTGCGGATGAAATGCAATGCCGAGCAAACCCGTTTCGCCACCGGGAAAATCAACGCGATCTTCGATATTAAGCACCTCGGTCAATACATTGGCGGTGGTATTATTTTGGAAACGCAGCACCCTACCCGGCTGCCGGGTTGCATACCAATAATTATTGTCCCCTGGTATCTGGATTAGATTCGTGGCATTAGCAATATTCGGCAGCGACGGAAATACCGCTTGCCAACTAATACTGGTCGGAGTTGTTGACTTAACCGGTGCCGGCGCCAGACAGGTTTTATTGGATGGGCGCGCAGACAAACCAGACAAGGTATTGCCAGCGCTTGATGATGCAGTTAGCGAATTAAAGGCACTCGACAAATTCATCTGCGACGAATTGGCGACACTGGACGTAAGATTCACTGAGGATGCCGGAGGGTTAGTATTTTTTCCTCCGCCACCGCCACCGCCACCGCCACCGCCACCGCAGGATACGAGAGACATCAAACAGCTGATAAGCAGTAATTTTTTTACTTCGCTTTCCATTGTAGTGCCCTCAAAAAAAGCCGGTCATGGCAATCAATTAATCATGCGTTTTGTAATAGCTCACCGTCCGTTCGCTTGGTCACAAAAATAAAAAAGCCGGCGCAGAGCCGGCTGAAGTCAAATACTAGTGGCCACACCCTTACTTTGGAGTCAAAGTTTGGATCGCAGCAGAGACGTACACCAAAGGTGCGTTCCAGTTAATGGCGATTTCATTACTGGCGTAACTGCAGTAGTGGTCGAGATAGGATTTAGCGGCGATATTTGATGGATAGGCGACGCTGCAACCCGATTTATCCTGCTGCCCCGGCTGCGGACCACCGGCGATAAATCCGGGAATCGGTGCAGCAATACCATCGGCCTCCGATGGACGATGATGTGGATGTAAGGTCGATTTATCACCGTAGCCGGTAACGAAGGAAGTGTCAGTCGCGTTGCGACCTAAAACGTAATCGAGCATCGCTTGTGCGGCATCCAGATATTCGCGTTTGCCATTCAACTTATAGCCCTGCACTAACATCATCGCCTGACCCAGTGCTACCGAATTGCTGCCCCACACAAAATCATTTTTTTGCATGGTGACGCGATAGGGAGACGCCGCCCATACCGACTGTAAATTTGTCGCTACACCATCAATGCGGTTGGCAATTAATTGCTTATCGGCGATCGCAGTCAATTGGTCGCGATGATGCGCAAGTGAAATCCATCCCAAGCTGCGCACGTCGCCCCATGACGGAACCGTTGCCCAGGTTTCGGTCGGTTTCATCGCGGTGTAGTAAGCATCTTTTTTAGTGGTGATGTATAACTCAGCCGCGGCCCAGGCAAATTCGTCAGTAAGATTACCATCGCCATACTCGCCGGTTTTTATATCGTCCGGCTGTTTATAGGTAATAGCAGGATTGGCTTGCGCCCAAGTCCAGGCAGATTCTGCAGCGGCAAGCATTTTTGCCGCCGACATATTCGGTGGTAACTGAGCTTCATACTGTGCGAGCGCACGGCTGGCTGTTGCCATTACCGCTGCAAAATCCAGCGCAGCCGCAGTTGTTTTCTGCACCACGTAGCGTTGGCTGGTGGCTTGGTGCGGCATCACAGTGCCGTCAAAGTTTTTATTGGTCAGTTTATGGTAGACCCCGCCGTCATCCGGGTCTTGCATAGTTAACATCCACTCCAGATTCCAGAGGGCTTCATTCAGCAGATCGGGAACTGTGTCGCCGCTTTCCGGGATACTTAAATCCTGGCCGTCAAACATGACCGGAAAATGCTCATAGGCGGCGAGCAGTGAATAGGTCGCGATCCCTGAGTTGACTATGTATTTGTTGTAGTCGCCGGCGTCATACCAGCCTTTGGGACTGGATATCACAGTACCTGCCGGACGCGTTGCTGTGGCAGCGGACGCATGTACCAGCACTTGTGTGTCGGCATGCCCAAGCGGACGCGCATAGACACCGGCGTGGGCAGCCAACAATTCAGCACTGTTGCGGTTGAAATAGAACGCCTTGATGCTTGCAGCGTTGACCGCGTTATACGCATCATTAGCGATGGTGAACTTATAGGAATCATTAACCCCCTCAACTCGGATCAGATAATTGCCGGCGGTCTTGAGGCTGGAAAAATCGGCCAGGCGGACACTTTCTTCAGATGCACTCCAGGTAGCTGCTGCACTTAAGGTGCCACTCAATACTTCCGCATTAGTCGCCACATCAATCACTTTGAAACTCGTTGCCGCACCCGCCGGGACTACCGCCCATTTGGCCGACTCAGGCAAAAAACCCAACTGGTTTACCTTGATGTAACCACTGACGGCCGCGATTGAACTTGTGGCAGCACTGGTCGCGGTAGCAGAACTGACCGCAACAGAGCTGGCCGCCAGACTACTGACTGCCGCTGCAGATGAGGCAGGTTTAGCCGAGCTGCCAGCCGAGCCGCCTTTGCTACCTCCTCCACCGCTACCGCAGCCATACATGAATCCGGACAAACTGATTATCGCAAATACCGATGCCAATCGGCTCAGGGGAAATAACGCCATTGAATTCTCCAAAGCAGGCCGTGTCGACCTGTCATAGTTATGTTTGTAGATTGTTATTCTGTAGTTCGAACGATCGCGCTCGCCAGACGGAAGTTACCCCATCGGGAGCATACTGGCGTTCCGTTTTGCGCGAAAACCTAAACTGGGGATCAGGTTGGTAGGAGTCTGGATGGGAAGCGGATGGAGATCAAATCGCTAATACTTTCTTTACAAAAGGAATAGTAAGTTTACGTTGCTCGGCGAGCGAGGCGTGGTCGAGCCGCTGCAATTGCCAGAAGAGTTCATTGGTGTCGCGCGGCAGGCGCTGGATAATGTACTGCGCCACCTCATCGCCCAACTCCAACCCACGAGCGCGGGCGCGCATCTGCAATGCCTGCTGTTTTTCATCGTCATTCAGGCTGTGCACCTGATAGGTCACACCCCACTGCAATCGGGAGCGCAGATCCTCAAGAACCAAAGCCAATTCGCGGGGGCTGAATTCAGCGGCAACCAACAAGCGCTTGCCGCCCTCGCGCAGACGATTGTATAGGTTGAAAATCGCCAGCTCCCAGTCCGGCCGGCCGGCGACGGTCGGCAGGCAATCCAGACAAACCAGATCCACCACCTCAAGACCAGTAAACAATTCTTCCGGCGCGTAGCCAACTAGATCGCGCAGCGGTAAATACTGCACCGACAAACCACTGGCCTGCGCCTGATGACAAGCCGCTTGTAAGAGATGGGTAAGGCCGCAACCGGGCGCGCCCCATAAATAAATGAAGGCATCGCCGCTGGCATCCACCTGTTGGCGCAAGCCCTGTACCACCATCGCATTATGGCTGTGCGCGGGGGCGTAAAAATTTTCGAAGGTAGCGTCATCATTCAAGTTGACGCTTAAAGATAATTGCTGTGGCAGATTAATCATGACTACTTTTGCCAGAGGTACATCAAAGGTGAATTAATGGTGCCGGTATTTACCGGGCTGGGCGCCGATACTGGAGTCGTTCCAACTACCCCGCCGCCGGCGTTTTCGTTGGCTAACGCTTGATCCAGTTCAGCCATAGCTTCGGCATCAACACCAGCCGCCTGGGCAGAGGTCGCTTCTGAGCTTGCGCCCACTGACCCAACATTGGCCGGCATCAGCCGGCGGCCAAGGGCAAGCGTAGTGACCAGCAATTTAGCATCGCCTTCGGTCGTCAGGCGCACCAATATACCCTCCGCATTTACGGTGATGACTTCCATGCGCTGCACCATCGCAAGCTCATCCAGATAGGCCTGCACCTGCTTGAACTCGCCGAAACTGGTGATATTACCCACGTGCAACAAGAGCGCTTGCGGCCCCTGCCCGCTGGGCATGATTGCATACTGATTGGCGAAATAGTCAGCTGCACGATCCACCACTGATGTGAACAACCCTTTTACTTCCGGCGTTTCGTCATTAAAGGCCTGAACATTCCCGTTATGGAATAATTGCCAATCCCCGACCCATGGCCCCTGCCCTTGGGCAACACCAGCGGCAGTGGAGGCAGCATCAGAAGCACCGGCAGGGGGAATTGGCCCCAGACTATAAGGTGTATATCGGCCGACCAAAATGGCATCGGCTTTATATTTAGCCGACACCGCCTGAATCGTGTCCGCATTGGTATTCCACAAATCGCCCGCTTCAATCCCGGCATCGCCAATCACCAGAGGCAAACCGCGATATTGCGCCTGCGCCTGCATCGATCGGATATCCGCCGGATCGGCCGCCAAGTGTAAACCCGCTTGATCCTTCGCAACCAACCAGACCAACACTTTCGGGCGTTGTGCCGGCCATAATGGCAACTGCGCCTGACGCAATAATTGCTCAATCGCCTGGGGTGCAAAATTGAGCTGCAAGCCTATCGCTGGAGAAGTCTTGCCATCGACAGTAATTTTTTCACTGGATGACTTGTAGCTAAAACCAAACAAATAATTCTGCGCTTTGGTCATCGCCCCTTTAATAGACGGATGATTGGCGGCGTCGCGCTGGCCTGACACACGCACAATCACCTCCCCCAGAGTCGCCCGCGCAGCGGCGTTTCGCTCGGCCTCTGCCTGGCTTTTCACCAAAGTGTCGGCGCTATAAATATTGACCGACTGCCCAGCCCACAGGGGGCTGACAAAACCTAGGATCACGCAAGAAACCAGCAGGCGAATAAATGAAGAGCGCAACAAATCTTACCCCTGAACGCAGCTATTAAAATCAGTTAGGTCGGCATTGTAACAGGCTTAAACGAGGGCACGGCAAGCACCGATTGGGGCGGTATGCACAAATTCTGCAGATTCGCACCTGGCCACTTAAGGCCGGTCAAACAATAACTTAGCTGCGGATCTCGCTTTGGACTGCAAGCCCCGCCATAAGCTGTTAGAATGGCGGCCTTTTTTTCAACCAGTCCAACTTGCCCGAGCTGTGAGCCATTCCTATGAGCCAAAACCAAACTCCCACCCCATCCCTTAGCTATAAAGATGCAGGCGTCGACATTGACGCGGGCGATGCTCTGGTTGAACGCATCAAAAGCGTCGCCAAACGCACCCGTCGCCCCGAGGTAATGGCCGGTTTGGGAGGCTTTGCTGCTCTGTGTGAAATCCCGGAAGGCTACCGCCAACCGGTGCTGGTATCCGGCACTGACGGCGTGGGCACCAAATTGCGCCTGGCGATGAACCTGCAAAAGCACGACACCATAGGTATCGACTTGGTAGCCATGTGCGTAAATGATCTGGTCGTGACCGGCGCCGAACCGTTGTTTTTCCTCGACTACTATGCCACCGGCAAACTCAATGTTGACGTGGCGGCAGCTGTTGTAGCCGGCATTGGCGATGGCTGCGAATTGTCCGGCTGCTCATTGGTTGGCGGCGAAACGGCGGAAATGCCTGGCATGTACGAAGGCGAAGATTACGACCTCGCTGGCTTCTGTGTCGGCGTAGTGGAGAAATCTGAAATCATCGACGGCAGCAAAGTACAGGCTGGCGATGCCTTGATCGCATTGACCTCAAGCGGCCCACACTCAAATGGCTACTCGCTGATCCGCAAAATTATCGATGTTAACAATGCTGATTTGAATCAGGACTGTGGCGGCAAACCATTGGCGGACGCACTGATGGAACCAACCCGCATCTATGTTAAGTCGGTGCTGAAGTTGATCAAGGAATCGCAAGTCAACGCTATGGCGCATATTACTGGCGGTGGCTTGACCGAAAACATCCCGCGCGTGTTGCCCGATGACTGCAAAGCGGTTATCGACACCAAAAGCTGGGCGTTACCACCAGTATTCCAGTGGCTGCAGCGCGGCGGCAATGTGGACATCCGCGAAATGTACCGCACTTTTAACTGCGGCGTGGGCATGGTGATTGCAGTACCCGCCAGCGAAAAAGACAATGCCCTGAATATCCTGCGCGCCGCAGGTGAGAATGCCTTTGTGATTGGCGCTATTGCCAAAGCCACTGGTGATGAGCCCCAGGTTGAGTTGCAGGGTCTGTAATCGAATGTCGTCCAGTGATGTAAAAATTTTGCGGGTTGTTGTCTTAATTTCAGGTAGTGGTAGCAACCTGCAAGCCTTGATTGACGGTGTCGCCCAAGGCGATTTACCTATCGAAATAGCCGCTGTGATTAGCAATCGCCCGGATGTATTGGGTTTGAACCGCGCAACCCAAGCCGGTATCGCAACGGTTGTGCTGGATCACAAAGGCTTCGCCAGCCGCGAGGCCTTTGACCAGGAATTAATGCGCGTCATTGACGCCTATAATCCCGGCCTGGTGGTTCTCGCCGGGTTCATGCGGATTCTTACTGCGGAGTTTACCCAGCACTATTTAGGGCGGATGCTCAATATCCATCCTTCACTATTACCCAAGTTTCAGGGGCTGCATACTCACCAGCGCGCGATTGATGCTGGCGAGAGCAAGCATGGTGTAACCGTGCATTTTGTGACCGCAGAGTTGGATGGTGGGCCGTCAGTGGTACAGGCTGTCGTCCCCATCATCGCCGACGACGATGCCAGCACGCTCGCGAAGCGCGTACAACGACAAGAACACATAATTTACCCACTGGCAGTTAAATGGTTTGCACAGGGTAAACTGGCCATGGTGGATGGTAAAGCCGCATTGGATGGTGAACTTTTACCCATGTGCGGTTATCAAATTGAGGCAAATGAGCCCTAAAAGGAACACCCATGCGAAGCCTCCGCGCTATGATTTTATGCACCACGACCTTGTTCGCCAGCATGACGCAGGCGGCCAACCCGCCGCAAACCTTTGATAATGAGTACAAGGCCAAGCTTTACGGTTTTAACATTACCGTTACCAATCGCTTGACCAAAACCGCAGACAACCAGTATGAGCTGCTGTTTAAAGCGGATTCTATGGTCGGCAACATTACCGAACAAAGTAAAATGCAATGGAACACTGCCCAGCAGACAATCAGCCCGCTGCATTACAGTTATGCAAGGCGTGGCCTGAGCAAAGACCGCACTGCGGAATTGTCCTTCGATTGGGCCAACAAAACTGTCACTAATAACGTGCAAAAAACCAGTTGGCAGATGGACATAGCGCAAAAAGTGCAAGATAAACTGAGCTACCAAGTTCAATTGCAACAAGACTTGCTTAATGGCCACAAAAATTTTGTTTACCAGATCGCCGACGGCGGCCGTCTGAAAGAATACAAATTTGCACTTGTTGGTGAGGAAATCCTTGATACCCCGCTGGGCAAAGTGAATACCGTGAAAATAAAGCGCAGCCGCGAGAACGATGAGCGGGTCACCTATGCCTGGCTAGCTAAAGACTGGAATTATCTTCTGGTTCGCTTACAGCAGGAAGAAAAAGGGGAGGCTTATACAATATACATTCACAAAGCGACCCTTAATGGCAAAGCCATCGAAAAATTTTAACCACCAAAACATCATTCCCTACATCTATATTTCTACACCAAAAGGCTTTTTATGAATATTTCTGAAAATTGCGTTGCAAGCTTCCACTACACCCTGACCGACGGCAGCGGCAAAGTACTCGACTCCTCCGAAGGCCAGGAGCCACTGTCTTACTTGCACGGTGCAGGCAACATCATTCCCGGACTGGAAGATGCACTCGAGGGCAGGACAATTGGCGACAAATTGAATGTTGCCGTTGGTGCAGCTCAAGCTTACGGCCTGCGCGACGACAGCCTCGTACAAGAACTGCCATCCAATATGTTCTCCGGTATCGACAATATTGAAGTCGGCATGGAATTCCACGCTGAAACCGAACAAGGCCTGCAAGTAGTTACCGTGACCAAAGTAGAAGGCGACCAAGTGACCATCGATGGCAACCACCCATTAGCTGGTGTTGACCTGAACTTTGATGTAGAAATCACCGAAGTTCGCGCTGCTACCGAGGATGAATTGAATCACGGTCACGCACACGGCGCCGGCGGTCATCATCACCACTAATCACTCTGCGTAAATGTAAAAAAAAAGGCTCCGCGAAGGAGCCTTTTTAATTTCAAAGATAATCCAGTCGCGCCTGGAAATTATTTCAAATCAACTTTTTGTTCGCCGCAGCGACTGCATTTATAAATCGTCACCAACTTGCCCTGCTTTACATCAAACTGCTTTTCTTTCACCACTACCCACTTATGAAAACCACTACGGCACAATGTTTTGCCTTTATGTTTATCAAAAGGGCTTGGCTTTTTAAACTGGATAACGTCGCCCATGCAACAGGTCCAAATCAGGTGCGCGGCAGAGTCACGCCACGCTGCCCTTGATATTTTCCACCGCGATCGCGGTAGGAGGTTTCACAAATTTCGTCGGACTCAAAAAACAACATTTGTGCAACACCCTCGTTAGCATAAATTTTTGCCGGCAAGGGTGTGGTGTTGGAAAACTCCAGGGTTACGTGCCCTTCCCACTCGGGCTCCAACGGTGTCACGTTAACAATGATCCCGCAGCGCGCGTAGGTGGATTTACCCAAACAGACAGTCAGAATACTGCGTGGTATGCGAAAGTACTCAACCGTACGTGCAAGCGCAAAAGAATTGGGAGGAATAATACAAACATCACTTTTGATATCGACAAAACTTTTTTCGTCGAAATTTTTTGGATCAACCACAGTAGAGTGAACGTTAGTGAAAATCTTAAATTCATCAGCACAGCGAACATCATAACCATAACTGGATGTCCCGTAAGAGACTATGCGCTGACCAGCGGCATCGTAGCGAATCTGGCCCGGCTCAAAGGGTTCGATCATGCCGTGCTCTTCGGCCATTCGGCGCATCCACTTATCGGATTTGATGCTCATACTCGCTCCAATTGCAAATAGTTAAACGGCGCGCATCATAGCCTTTTTCAGGGTAGAAAAACACCGCACCCCATTTCATGAGCCTTTAGTTGACGCACCCTCGCCTGAGACATCCACCAACGTGAATGCCATAGCGGCAGGCCTCGCCTGTTGCCGCGACTCCGCCACTGCAAGCTGGTTGATAATGGCGCAATCGCTGGTGTCATCACCAGCGCATTCGTTAGCCATATCCACCAAGGTGTTGCGCATGGCGTGTAACGCAATTAGCTGCTGATCAACTTGGGTAATTTTTTCGCTTACCAAAGCTTTGACTTGGGCACACCTGCGCTCGGAATTAGCATAAAGCGCCAATAGCTCCCGGCACTCATCAAGGCTAAAGCCCACCGCCCTCGCCCGCTGTAAAAACCGCAGCTGTGCCACATCGACTAATGAGTATGTCCGATAGTCGTTCCCCACTTGCCGCTTGGGCACCACCAGACCTATCTCCTCGTAATAACGGATGGTTTTATTTGGTAAACCGCACGCCTGTGCAGCCTGGCTAATATTCATTACACCCCCCTGACCTACCCATTTCGGTAAATAGCCCCCAAACATTTCAGTTACTGCAAGGTTAACTTAAAAAACTGCTATTTATAACCACCAGCAACTTTTTGCGAGAATTTTTCTCCCTTTTGAGAGAAAAAAAGAATATTAAGCGCCATATAACAATATTATTTCAGCTACAACAATCAACACAGTGCACGTATTTTAATTAAATAACACCATATAAATCATTAAGTTAATTGATACTCTTGACAAAGTAATTTAATAATCCAGAATAAGTGAACAATATTTAATCTGGCGACACAACATAAAGGATATTTTATGGAGTACCTCGACATTAATCATCCAGAGTGGCAGAAAATGTGGAATGAGTTGGCCAACTATCGATTGAATGGTGGAGATGCCTTGTGTGTCCACGAAAACCAATGCTGGGAGTACATGGGTTCAACCCTTGATCACCATCATTTGCGACATGCCTGCCATCCGGTTACACATAAAGCAGAATATATCTACATAGAACGAGCCGGCGTCGTACTACGGTGGGCATAAGCACACTTGGCAAATTCCGCATATATTGCCTACCCCTTTGTTCAATCGCCGCCTAAATTTTTATACAACCGTCACATTCCCCCTTTAACCTACTTTGGGCTTTTACAATTCCTGCCGCGCTCGCGCCAAAAGTGTGCTAATGTGCTGCGATTTTTGCGATAGCGCAGCCCTGACGATTCACAACAATAACGACTTCAAATAACAATGAAACGCTTCGTCCTGTTTGTT
>DATIDX010000307.1:0-7982 GCA_035456025.1 Cellvibrio sp.
AAATCCTGGAATCACAATTCCGTTGCTGTGGCGAAAAAAGCCAACGAAATCCAGGCCGATGAAGAAATTATCGATTACGGTCCTGAGACAGCAGCGCGCGTTGCCGAGATTATCAAAAACGCCAAAACCGTATTGTGGAACGGCCCCTGCGGCGTATTCGAATTTGATGCGTTTGCACAGGGTACTGAAACGATTTCGCGTGCAATCGCTGATAGCGCTGCATTCTCGGTTGCGGGTGGTGGCGATACTTTGGCGGCAATCGACAAGTGGAACCTGGCCGATAAAATCTCTTACGTTTCTACTGGCGGCGGTGCGTTCCTTGAATTCGTAGAGGGTAAAGTATTGCCAGCAGTTGCGATTCTGGAAGAGCGCGCCAAGGGCTAATTATCCAGCCACTTGTAGCGCAAATAAAAATGCCGGTACTGAAAAGTGCCGGCATTTTTTATTGGGGATTGTTTAGATCGAGGCTGAATTAACCTTTCTGATCTTTATGGAACAGGCGTTGTTTATCGCGCGCCCAATCGCGTTCTTTTTCGGTTTCGCGTTTGTCGTGCAACTGCTTACCTTTGGCGATGGCGATTTCCAGTTTGATTAAATGGTCTTTCCAGTAGAGCGCCGTGGGCACAACGGTGTAACCTTTTTGTTCAACCGCTTCTTGCAGGCGGGAGATTTCGCGGCGATTGAGTAGCAATTTGCGATTGCGAAACGGGTCGGTCACGAAGTGAGTGGAGGCGCTGAGCAGCGGTTGGATTTGTGCTGCCTGTAACCATGCTTCGTTATTTTTAAAAATCACATAACAGTCGGTGATATTGCCTTTGCCTGAGCGCAGGCTCTTTACTTCCCAACCGGTCAGGGCAACACCTGCTTCAAAGCGATCGTGTAATTCGTAATCGAATTTGGCTTTCTTATTGAGGGCGATGGTGTTGCCCTGGTTTTTTTGCGCTTTTTTGGCCATGAACTGGATGCTACTTAAGTCGAAACGGGCGGGCATTATATCGGCAAAGGCGCGGCAATGTCTTGGTGTAGGCCACAGGCCGGGCTTATACGCTCCGCCCAATCTGGGTACAATTCGCTTTTAGCGCCTGCTTGATTGGCGCCGGTGATTTTGCGGGGTGATGGTGTGGCACATCGGGTAGAGCGGTCGGCGCTGGTGAATTATTCGCCGCAACAGATGTTTGAATTGGTCAACGATATTGAGGCTTATCCGCAATTTATGGATGGTTGCACCGGGGCGACAATCCTGGCGCGCGGGGATGATTGGCTGGAGGCGCGGCTGGAGCTGAGCAAGGCTGGCGTGAGCCAGAGTTTTGTTACCCGCAACCAGTTGCAAGCGCCGCACAGTATGAGCATGAATCTGGTCGATGGCCCCTTTAAATACCTGCGTGGTGTCTGGCGTTTTACCGCGTTGGGTGAGCGCGCCTGCAAGGTGACATTCGAGCTGGAGTTTGAATTGCAAAACCGCCTGTTGGGCATGGCGGTGGGCAAATTGTTTGAAGCGGTGAGCAACAAGCAGGTAGATGCGCTCTGCGCGCGCGCCAAACATGTCTACAAGTAACCGCGTGTTGTTTTTATGACTTATTTTATGGGAGTCCGGCATGGCCGATTTTGATCTCATCCCGGTGGAAGTGGCCTACGCACTGCCGCATAAACAAAAAATTATCGCGCTTTTAGTTGAGCCCGGCACTACGGCAATGGCGGCGGTAAAACGCTCGCATATCGCTGATCATTTTCCCGGCTTGGATATCACCACTGCCAAGATGGGCATTTTCGGTCAATCGCTGGGTACCAAGGGGTTGGAATCCGCTGACAAACACGTTCTGCATGCTGGCGACCGCGTAGAGATTTATCGCCCGCTGGTTTCTGATCCCAAAGATGCGCGCCGTAAGCGTGCAGAGAAAAGCGATGCTAGCTCGCCGCCCAATGAGCGCCTCGTAGCTGAATAGTTCCTCCTGCTTTCTTTATATCCTCTCTGCCAGCCACAGCGCCGGATGCGCCACCGGCGCTGACCCAAGCCACGGCGCAGCTCGCCCAAAAATTTGCACTACACTGGGGTAATGCTTCCGCCGTTTTCCGCTGGCCGGAAGTGGTTATGACAACGGGCCCCGAGAGACTTCATGCCGCTGAATTACAAACGCCTATACCGCTGGCTACCCTGGCTTTCCGCCCTGGGTTTGGCCGTGGTATTTCTGCTATTTATGTTTGCGGATTTGCGCGTACACCAGCAGGTGTGGAATGAGCGTCTGGCGTGGAATAGCCAAAGCCAACAGGATTATTTGGCCGCGACCGGGCGCGACCTCACCCAGCAGGCGATGCTGCTGGCGCAGTTGATCGGCCGCGACCAGTCAGTCACTGACCGGTTGCGTTCTGCGCATAAGATTTTTACTACCGAGAATGGCGTGACTGGTGTGGAGCAGTTGCGCGCTGAGCGGCAGGCGCTCCAGACAAAACTGCAGGATTATTGGGGTGGGATGGAGGAGTTGGGCGTGCGCCAGCTAAGTGTCTACTTTGCGCCTGGCGCCGTTAACTTCCTGCGCATGCATCGTCCCGATCGCTACGGCGATAGTTTGAGCGGGGTTCGCCCGCTGATCACCAGTGCATTTACTTCAGGCGTACCCACTTGGGGCATGGATGTCGCGCGCCAGGGCAGCGGTTATCGCGCAGTGCTGCCCATAACCGCCAATAGTGACCAGACTGGCGGGGTGATTGCGGTGTTGGAGGTGGGTATGTCGTCGCTGCCGCAGGTAGCGGCAGACCAACCGGCACCGATCCAGATGGCGATCTTTTTGCGCAAGGAAGAAGTCGAGCAAGTCTTGTGGGAGCAGACGCGGCAGGAGTTGAACAAGACTAATCCCACCACCGTCGATGACTGGCGGCTGGAGGGTACCACCGACCCGCAGCTGCACACCTGGTGGAGCCGGGGCATGATCCCCATCAATCAGCGCGGCCAATTGTTGGAGGCCGACGGGCGAACCTATCTCGCCTCATGGCTGCCCTTGCAACAAACCGACACGCTGCAGGAGAAATCCGGAGTGGCGATGCTGGTGTGGAGCGATATCACTCCGGTTCACGATGCCTATGTGTCCATCCGCCAACGGGTGATCGCCAAGTGGCTTACGGCGCTGGTCTGCGCCCAGTTGCTATTGGTCGTGTTTGTGCGCTGCAACCGCCAGTACCTGAATAGTCTGGTGTTGCAGCATGGCGAGCAGATGCGCGAGGAGCACGCGGTAAGCGAACAGGCGCGCCAGCGATTGGCACTGGCGCTGCGCTCCAGTGATTCCGGCTTCTGGGAGTGGGATATCGCGACAGATAAGGCCCGGTTCTCGCCTGAATGGCGCCAGTTGTGCGGCATTGGCCCAGAATCGCCCAGCTCGCTTGACCTGGATGAGTGGATGAGCCGCGTTCACCCCGCAGACAAGCGCACCAGCTACAGTGACATCATTCGCCATATCAAAGGCGAAACACCTATGTACGAGAACGAATATCGGCTCAAGGTGCACGATGGCAGCTACAAATGGATACTCACCCGCGGCAAAGTAGTTGAGTGGCAGCCCGACGGCAAAGCCGCGCTGATGGTGGGTGTTTACACCGATATCACCGAGCGTAAAAACACCGAGCTGATCAGTATCCGCCAGCAGGCCGCACTCCACTCACTCAATGAAATTGCGTCCCTCTCCTCGGTTGATCCCGATGAACAATTGCGCCGCGCCCTGAGTTTGGGGGCGCGCTACCTGGGTTTGAGTAAGGGCGTAATCAGCCAGATAGATGGCGATGAATACAGGGTGCATGTGCAGTTTTCTGCCCAGGCCCAGGGGGATATTGCCGGCTCCAGCTCACTCGCCAAAACCTATTGCAGCCTGACCCTGGCCGCGCGCGATGTAGTGGCGGAGGACGATATCCCCGCAAGCAGCTTTCACCAGCATCCGGCCTACCTGCTCACCCAGGTTGAATCCTATATAGGTGCGCCTCTGTGGATAAACGGAGCCATCTATGGAACTCTGTATTTCTGTTCGCGCAAGAGCCGCCATCACCAATACGACACGCTCGACAAGGATTTTGTGCGGTTGCTGGCGCGCTGGATCAGCTCGGTGGTCGAGCGCTGGCAGCAGGACGCGGAGAAAAAAGTCATCCTCCACCGCTTCCAGAAACTCAGTGAGCGGCTGCCCGGCTTTCTCTATCAATTCCAGTTGCGCCCCGACGGCAGTTCGTTTTTCCCTTACGCCAGCCCCGGCATTAAAAATATCTACGACGTCCAGCCGGAAGATGTGGCTGTCTCGGCCAGGGGGGTGTTCGGGGTCATCCATCCCGATGACGCCGGTTGGGTGGCAGAAACTGTGTCTTATTCCGCTGCGCACCTCACGCCCTGGGTGGCGACGGTGCGCGTCAATAATCCCCAGCGCGGCATGATCTGGACCCACATCGAATCGATTCCGGAAAAGCTCGACGACGGCAGTGTGCTCTGGCACGGCTATGTTTCCGATGTCACCCAATTGAAGCAGGCCGAGTTGCGACTCAAGGAAATTAACTCGCTGCGCAAGGCGATTCTCGATGCCGCCAGCCTGGCCATTATCTCGGCCGATAAACAGGGTGTTATCAAAACCTTTAACCACGGTGCCGAGGTCATGCTCGGCTACCGCGCTGAGGAGATGGTCGATAAACAGACCCCTGCCATCATCCATCTGCCCGAGGAGATAACTGCCCAAGCGCAGCGGCTGACCTGTGAGTTGGGCTATGAAATCAAGCCGGGGTTTGATGTTTTTGTCGCCCGCGCGCTGGAGGGCGGGGTCGACGAAAATGAGTGGCAGTATGTGCGCAAGGACGGCAGCCGGTTCCCGGTGTTGCTTACCGTGTCGGCGCTGCGCGATCTGGAGGGCGAGATCACCGGCTTTATGGGGATCGCGCGGGACATCAGCGAAATTAAACGTATCGACCAGATGAAAACAGAATTTATCTCCACCGTCAGCCATGAGTTGCGCACGCCGCTCACCGCCATCAGCGGCGCGCTCGGCATTTTGGTGAATGGGCTGGCGGGCGGCCTGCCCGAGCAGGCGAGGCGCATGATCCAGATTGCGCATAATAATTCGCAGCGCTTGATCCATTTGGTCAACGATTTGCTCGACATGGAAAAACTGGTCGCCGGCAAAATGCATTTTGATTTCCAGAGCCACCGGCTGCTGCCGTTGATCCAGCAAAGCATTGAATCCAACGCCGCCTTTGCACAGCAGTACGGCGTGACCTATGAATTAACCTCCGATGGCGACGATGTAAAAGTCTCGGTGGATCACCAGCGGCTACTGCAAGTGCTGGCCAATTACCTCTCCAACGCCGCTAAATTTTCCCCGCTCAATGATGTGGTGAAGGTGCAGGTCGAAAGCCACTTCGGCAGTGTGCGCGTCACTGTGACCGATAAAGGGCCGGGCATCCCCGACAGTTTCCGCGCGCGCCTGTTCCAGAAGTTTTCCCAGGCTGATTCATCCGATACGCGCCAAAAAGGCGGCACCGGTTTAGGGCTGGCTATTTGCAAGGAAATCATAGAGCGCATGGGCGGCAAAGTCGGCGTGCATTCAGTGCCGGGCGAGGGCGCCAGTTTCTATTTCGATTTGCCCTGCGGCGATGCCACGCACAAAAGCCCGTCTACCCGCCGTGAGCCCACCAAAAGCAAACCGTATTTGTTAGTGGTGGAGGATGATGCAGAAACCGCAGAGATCCTGGTTACCGCGCTCATCGCGCAGGGTTACGATGTGGATTGTGCGGCTACCGGGCAATCGGCGCTGGAGCATTTGCAACTGCGCGATTACGACCTGATTACGCTCGATTTGCATTTGCCAGACATAGATGGCAGCGCCATTGCGGAGCAAATCCGCCAGCGCGAATCCATTCAGCGCAACCCGGCTAAAAAGTTGCCGATCGTGATTATTACCGGCTTGATCGACGAGGGTAAAGCCAGCGTGCCCGGGCTGTTGTCGCGCGAGGCGGTATTCTGGCTGCAAAAACCGCTGGCCAACGGCCAGCTTGAAACTGTGGTCGGGCAGGCGCTCACCAGCGTGCGTGGAGAAACCGGAGGAGTTGTGTAATGAAAGCGGCGTTGCCTGTCCATGAAAATGAACGCCTGGCCTATCTGCACCGGCTGGATATTTTGGATACCAAGCGGGAGCAAAGTTTTGATGATATCGCCCAGTTGGCGATGAATCTGTGTGACGTGCCTATCGCCGTAGTTTCATTGGTGGATCGCGACCGCCAATGGTTTAAAAGCTGCCTGGGGCTAGATGCCAGCGAAACCGCGCGCGATGTCGCCTTTTGTGCGCACGCCATACTCACACCCGATGATGTACTGGTGGTTGAGAACGCCCTGTACGATAACCGCTTCAGCGATAATCCTTTGGTGCTGAACGAGCCGCACATCCGCTTTTATGCCGGCGCGCCACTGGTAACCCACAGCGGCCACGCCTTGGGTACGCTGTGCATTATCGACCGCGTGCCGCGCAAGCTCGGCAGCGCGCAGTTGTCTGCTCTGAAATTGCTAGCCCGGCAGGTCGTGCAACTGCTGCAATTGCGCGAAGCCAACCTCGCCCTCGCGCAGGAGCGCGAAAATTTTGATGATGTTTTGAGGGGGGCCAATCTTGGTACCTGGCGCTGGAATGTACAAACCGGCGACCTGGTGTTGAACGAGCGCTGGGCCAAAATTGTTGGCTATACCCTGGCGGAGCTTGCTCCCGTCTCCCTCGCCACCTGGCTGTCGCTGGTGCATCCGGACGACGCAAAAATCTCCGCAGAGTTGCTTGAGCAACACTTTCGCGGGGATTTGAAATTTTATGAATGCCGCTGTCGGATGCGGCATAAGCTCGGCCACTGGATAACGGTGCTCGCCTGTGGACGGGTGGTCAATTTCACCGCTGAAGGCCAACCACTGTGGATGTCGGGCACCCATAGCGACATCACCGAATTGCACAACTCGCGCGAAAAGTTACTCGAAAGTGAGCAGCGCCTGCAGACCATGGTCAGTAATTTCCCTGGCGCCGTGTACCGCTGTGAAAATAATGCGCGCTGGACCATGTTGTATTTGAGCGCGGCGGTTAAGCAATTGACCGGTTACCCGGCCGAGAGTTTTCTGGCGAAGGATTCACTCAGCCTGACCGATATTACCCACAGCGAAGATGTGCCCCTGGTCTATGAGCAAGTGCAGGAGGCACTGCTGCGCAAACAGCCGTTCCACATCACCTATCGCATCCAGCACGCGGACTCTAGTTGGCGCTGGGTGGAAGAAGTGGGGCGCGGGGTTTACGGTGCTGACGAGGAGCTCAAATATATCGACGGTTTTATCTGGGATATCACCGTGGCTGAAGAGGCGCGTAAAGTAATTGCGCGCAACGAGCAAAAATTATCGACGCTCTACAATCTGGCACCGGTCGCCATAGTGCTCAATAGTCTGGCGGACGGCCGCTTTGTCGAATGCAATCCGGAATTTGCCAAAATCATTGGCTATACCCCGGCCGAAATCCAGCGCACCCGCTATGCGGATATCACTCCGGCGGAATATACCGAGTCTGATCGCGAGGTGATTGAAGGCCTGCTGCACAGCGGGCGCTACGGCCCCTACGAAAAACAATACATCCATAAAGACGGGCATTTAATTCCGGTATTGCTCAACGGTGTGTTGATTGAAAATGCGGAGGGCGTGCAACAAATTTGGTCGTTTATCCAGGATATTACCGAGCGCAAACGCATCGAGCAGATGAAAAATGAATTTGTGTCGGCTGTCAGCCATGAGCTGCGTACGCCGCTTACCTCCATCTCCGGTTCGCTCGGGCTGATTGGCAGCGGCATGCTCGGCGAGTTGCCCGACGGAGTGCAAAATATGCTGGCCATAGCGCATAAAAATGCCCAGCGATTGACGCTGCTGATCAACGATTTGTTGGACATGGAGAAATTATTGGCCGGCAAAATGGCCTTTGATATGCGCGTGCAACCGCTGCTGCCGATTATTG
>DATIDX010000308.1:0-7272 GCA_035456025.1 Cellvibrio sp.
TCACGCTGGGAAACCAATTCAAATTGTTGATTCACCATATCAAGAGCTTGCAACACAACATCCATCAGCTCGGGAGTAACGGTACGTTTGCCATTGCGCAAAATATCAAACAGGTTTTCGGTGAGATGACAGCACTCGACCATCGGGGTCAACGCCAAAAAGCCGGCACCACCTTTGACGGTATGGAAACCGCGGAAGATGGCGTTCAGCAAATCTTTGTCTTCGGGACGTTGCTCCAGGTCAACCAATTGCTGGCTCAGGCGCTCAAGGATTTCCCCTGCCTCTACCAGAAAATCCTGAAGGATATCCTCGTCATCACCAAAACTCATTCAACTTTCCTCGCGTGATCTGCAACTCTAAAAACCAAGACTCGACAAAAGATCATCAACATCGTCTTGCCCGGACATTACATCTGCACGCTCTTTATTAATTTGTGGACCTTCGGCTTCAGTTTTACGCTTTTGCATAATTTCTGCATCGCGCTGAATCGTTTCGCTGTCAGTTGAAAGGCCGGCGATCTCTTCTACTTGACCGGCAATACGCACAAGGCTGACCAGGTCTTTTTCAACATCGTTGATTAATCCAATAACACGCTTTAATACCTGGCCAGTGAGATCCTGAAAGCCTTGCTCAAGCACAATATCCTGTAAATTTTTGCTTAATTGCTCGGTGCCAGTAACCATTTGCCCAAGGAAACTATCCATGCGGTCATAAAGCTGGCGAAATTCATCAAGCCCCATTTCACGCCGCTTCAAGCGCGCCCACTCGATACGCAAACTACTTGCTTCCTGACCAAGGTTCATGGCTATAGGTGCAGCTTCATCAACTACGTCCATGGTTTTTTCGGCGGCTTTTTGTGTTAGTTCAATGACGTAGTTCAAACGATTGGAAGCATCGTGAATATCTGAGTTAGCAATTTTTGGTGGCTCTTTGCTTAAATCCGCATCGACATTGAAATTCACAATCGCGTTGTGCAACCCACGGGTCAAACGTCCGACTGACTGGAAAATGTGACGGTCGCGCGCCTGGGTGATGGTGTGGATCAAAATCGATGCTTCTTCGAATTGATCGCTCTGCAATTTTTCAGTGAGCAACTTGGCGCACTCTTTCAATTCGATAACAAATTCTTCATTGAAAGATGTTTGAAGTTCAGATGCCATGACAACGCCTTATTTTTTATTCGACCGGTTGACCTAACCTACTCGATCAAAAATTTTCTCAATTTTTTCCTTCAGCGCTTGCGCCGTGAATGGCTTGACCACGTAGCCATTAACACCGGCTTGCGCCGCTTCGATGATTTGGTCGCGTTTCGCCTCGGCCGTTACCATCAATACAGGTAAGGTGCGCAGCTTTTCATCGGCACGCACTGCTTTAAGCAAATCGATGCCAGTCATACCTGGCATATTCCAATCGGTAACCAAAAATTGAAAATCGCCACTTTTCAACATAGGCAAAGCAGTAACCCCATCATCCGCTTCGTGGGTATTGGAAAAACCCAAGTCCCGCAGCAGGTTTTTAATAATCCGTCGCATTGTTGAGAAGTCATCAACAATCAAGATTTTCATATTCTTATCCAACGCAACCTCCACTCACCCTGACGGGATTTTTCATTTAATCATAGTCTAGTAGGTGTTGAAGCTTCAGCCAGTTCCGGCGCAGAATTCTTCAACTTTTAATTCGAATCATAGTCCAAATCGCTGAAACCACAGCAGTTTTACCGGGTCTGGTGCAATTTGGTCTAAGGTTTTTTCTCATGCTGTTGACGATTCGGACAGCTGCCAGGTCGGTTACCAATCGGACAGTTTAGCGCGCAGCCGCGCAGCCGCCTGACTGTGGATCTGGCTCACGCGCGATTCACTGACCCCGAGCACCAACCCGATTTCCTTTAAATTTAATTCCTGGTCATAGTAGAGCGCTAAAACCATACGCTCGCGCTCGGGCAGAACAGCGATAGCCTCTACCAGCGCTTTTTTCAGGCCATCGCGTTGAACACCATCAAGTGGACTTGCAAACGCACTGCTATGTTCGGATGCATCGATATTGCTGTCTTCTTCACCAAAGGTTTCTTCGTAGCTGAATAGCCGACTGCCATTGGAGTCTTGCAGCATTTCAAAATATTCTTCCAGTTCCACGCCTAATTCCGCAGCGACTTCCGCGTCGGTCGCATCGCGGCCAGTGCGCGCTTCAACAGCGGCCACAGCGCGAGAAACACGACGCGCATTGCGATGCACCGAGCGCGGCACCCAATCGCCGCGGCGCATTTCATCGACAATAGCACCGCGAATACGGATACCCGCATAGGTTTCGAAACTGGCACCGCGGGAGGCGTCATATTTTTGCGAGGCTTCGATAAGGCCGATCATACCGGCCTGGATGAGGTCATCGACCTGCACACTGGCCGGCATACGCATCATCATGTGATAGGCGATACGCTTGACCAAAGGCGCGTAGTCTTCGATTTTGATCTGCGCATCGAGTGAGGTTTTTTTATCGTACATGGCTAAACCATTGACTGCGGCCATCGAGCACCTTCTTTTCAGCGACCAGCGGATGTCTCACCCATATACGGGTGGTACAACCTTTTACATCCACACTTTTTCCTGCATTGCGCGGCGAGCTAACGTGCATTCGCAGCCTGCAATAGACGCTCTACGAAAAATTCCAGACGCCCCGTCGGTGAATTGGGCAGAGGCCATTTGTCCACCACTTGCGCCAATGCGCGAATCGCGATGGCCGCTTTGGAAGTGGGTGCGAATTCAAGTAAGGCTTTTTGTTTTTGCACGGCTTTGCGTACATTTTCATCAAACGGAATTTGGCCGACAAACTGCAAAGTCACATCCAGGAAGCGATCGCACACAGTGTTTAATTTGTTGAACATGTTGATCCCTTCCTGCGGTGTGCGCGTCATGTTCGCGACCACGCGGAAACGCTGCATGCCGTACTCTTTATTGAGCAGCTTAATCAGCGCATAGGAATCTGTAATCGATGAGGGCTCGTCGCATACGACAATGATGACTTCGTTGGCGGCGCGAACAAAACTCACGACAGTGTCGGAAATACCGGCCGCGGTATCGATTACGAGGATGTCTACCTGATCGGACAAGTCATTAAATGCATTGATAAGCCCTGAGTGTTCTGCGGGACTTAATTCAGCCATGCGTTGCACACCGGAGGATGCGGGCACAATTTTCATACCTGCAGGACCGGTGACCAGGACATCAGTCAAACTGTGCGTGCCCGCCAGCACATCGGCCAGCGTATGGGTCGCACGAATACCGAGGAGCACATCTACGTTTGCGAGCCCAAGGTCTGCATCCAATAACACCACCCGACGGCGTAATTCTGCCAGCGCAATGCTGAGGTTGACGGAAATATTACTCTTGCCTACCCCGCCCTTGCCGCCGGACACCGCGATCACTTGTACTGGTCGCATTTGGCTCATTTACACATAGCTCCAAACTTGTTCTTCGAGTTGCACGTCAGCCGGATTAACCGGCCGCCGCCCACAATGGTGATTTTGAGTATAGATAGGGATTAGCGATCCATCCGACTTAATTTCAGTTTGGCCAAGAAATGCCGGTGGTTATAACTGTTACTGTTTAAGACACAGCCGACGTTGGATTAGCCTTAAGCAAAGCGACTGCTTTTGATACCAACTGATGTGCCCGCGCCACGTCCAGATTCTTGGGAATATCCTGCCCATCAGTGGTGTAAGCGACGGGCAAGCGGTTTTGCATTACTACGCCCAGCGCTTCCCCGATGCTCGCGGTTTCATCGAGCTTGGTCAGTACACAACCCTGCAGACGCGCAGCGCCGTAGGCGTGGATCGATGCTTTCAACATTTGCGCCTGGCTGTTGCAGGACATCACCAGATAGGTTTTTACCTGTTGCTGGTCGGCCAATGCTTGCAGCTGGGCTTTCAGGTGTGGATCGCCATGGCGGAAACCCGCGGTGTCGATCAACACCAGCGAGCAGTGACGCAGGCTGCGCAATACAGTGTCGAGCGGATTGGCTTCATCCACCACCCGCACTGGCACACGCAAAATGCGCGCGAGTGAACGCAACTGATCGTGCGCAGCGATCCGGTAGGTATCAGTAGTGATCAGGGCCACCTTGTCGGCACCGTGTTGCAATACATAACGCGCGGCCAATTTCCCGATAGTGGTGGTCTTGCCAACACCCGTTGGACCGACAAATGCGAACACCCCACCCTGGTCAACAATATCGCGGCCGGTAATGGGTAATTGGTGCGCGAGATTTGCCAAGGCATCTGGCCAGGCATCGCTCAATGTTTTGGTTTTAGTACAGGCATTGATAACTTTGGCCATCACATCTTTAGGCAGATTCAAACGCTCCAGGCGGCGGGCGACGCTGGCCAACACCGGTGAGTCGATTGACGCGGATTGCTGGCCGGTCAAACGATCCAGCTGCTGCTCCAGCAAGAAACGCATGTCGGCGATTTCGGCTTGCAACTCGCTAAGTTGCGCGTTCTGATCCGAAACCTCGTGACTTGTAGCTACAGTATTGGAGACTTTCGGGCGCGCTTCTTTTGATAAGGTTTCCTTGAACGAGACGCCAGCTTTTGTCGTCCCAGGAGCATCGTCAAGCAGAGGATACTTTTCCGCCGCACTCAGGCCAGTTCTAGGCTGTTGCATTGGCGCGGTGGTATGGCGGGGAATGCCTGCGTTAACCACGGTATTTTTGCCAACCATAAACTCCTTGGCAGATTCCTCAGCTTTACGCGCGGCAATCATCCGCAGGCGGGCTTTTTCGATGTCATCCGCCAATTGCGCGCCGGTTTTCCCGGCATTGGGGTGGCCCGCATTGGGGTGGCTCGCATGCGCGTGTGCAGCACTGACAGGATTAATCAGTGGTACGGCTGGCTTGCGTGTTTGATTGTTACCCAGCGCGCGCGGGGATATGTCGCCGTCGCTCAGTAAGGGTTCGCTAGCCGCAAAAGTCGCCTCGGAAAACGGACGGTTTTGCAATTGCTTCAGCTCAAAGTCCGATCCCATAGTCGTCAGCAATTCCACCCCGTCCGCAATGCGGTTGCTGGAGAGAATGATTGCATCTGGCCCCAATTCCTGGCGAACCAATTCCAACGCGCGGCGCATATCAGCAGCTACGAAACGTTTGACTTGCATATCCAACTCCTGCCCGCTTTGGGCGACTTAATGAGGCTCTAAATTCGGTACTTACTTTCTTTGTTTAGCTACTTAAGGCGTTTAGCTACTTAAGAGGTCGAGCGACTTATCTGATTTAGTTACTTTTTTTCTGCGCCGACGCTGGCATCGATGCTGATTTGCTTGTTGTCCGGCACCTCGGTGTAGGCCAGTACCCGCATGTCGGGAACGCTGTGACGAACAAAGCGCGACAACATCGACCTGAGCGGCGCCGCCACCAATAACACCAGCGGCTTGCCTGCCAGCTCCTGCTTTTGCGCCGCATTGATCAGCGACTGTTGCAGGCGGTCGGCCAGGCCCGGCTCAATAAAGGCGCTGTCATCCGCGCCAGCTTTTTGTGCCTGTTGCACGGTATTTAGCAACAACTGTTCCAAACTCGGCTCAAGCGTGATAACAGGCAGGTTTCGCTCGTTTCCAATGATGTTTTGGACGATTTGACGGCAGAGCGCCACCCGCGCCAATGCCGTCAATGCGGCGGGATCTTGACTCTTACCCCCAGACCCCGCCAAGGCTTCGGCAATGGAACGGATATCGCGGATAGGCACACGCTCGCGCAACAGGTTCTGCAATACCTTAAGCAACACGTTGATGCTGATGGTGTTAGGCACCAGTTCATCCACCAATTTCGGCGAGGTTTTCGCCAGCATATCCAGCAGCTTCTGCACATCCTCATGGCCGAGCAGCTCGAACGTGTGCTGTTGCAAAATCTGGTTGAGGTGGGTCGCCACCACTGTGCTCGGGTCGACCACCGTGTAGCCCAGGGTCTGTGCCTGTTCGCGCTGATTGGGGCTGATCCAGACCGCATCCAGACCAAAGGCCGGATCTTTGGTTTTGATTCCCTCGAGCGAACCAAACACCTGCCCGGGGTTAATTGCCAGCTCGCGGTCCGGGTAGACATCCGCTTCGGCCATGGTCACGCCCATCAAACTGATGCGATAACCGGTGGGGTTTAAATCGAGGTTGTCACGGATATGAACCGATGGAATTAAAAAGCCCATCTCCTGTGAGAGTTTCTTGCGCACCCCCTTGATCCGGCCAAGTAGTTCACCACCCTGGTTCTTATCAACCATTGGGATTAGGCGATAGCCCACTTCCAGGCCGATCACATCGACGGGCTGGACATCATCCCAACCCAGCTCTGGTGACTCAGGCACACCGGGAGGTAGCGCCGGCGCTGAGCGCTGCGGAGCCAAATTGGCGCCACCTCCCGAGGCCGGCGATTCGTTTAGTCCACGGGCATTTGCGGGAATAAACGCATTGTCCTCAACCACTGCCGGCTGCTGCTTGCGCCAATGGATATAGTACGCCAAACCGGCACACAACAACCCCAGGCCGAGAAACGCAACATGGGGCATTCCAGGAACAGACCCCATAATAATCAACATGATAGCGGCTACTGCTAATGCTTTAGGCGAGGTGAACATCTGGCTCATAACCAGCTTGCCCATATCTTCCGAGCTGTTGACGCGGGTCACGAGAATTGCGGAAGCTACGGAAAGTAAGAGGCCGGGAATCTGCGCGACCAAGCCGTCGCCAATGGTGAGGATGGTGTACTTTTCAAAGGCATCGGAAAACTCCAGGTCGTGCTGGATCATGCCTATGGCAAGCCCACCAAAGATATTGATGAACATGATCATGATGCCGGCGATAGCATCGCCGCGCACAAACTTGCTCGCACCGTCCATCGCACCGTAAAAGTCAGCTTCAGCAGATACTTCCTGGCGACGGGTGCGCGCTTGATCCTGGTCAATCAAACCAGCATTCAAGTCAGCGTCGATCGCCATTTGCTTACCAGGCATTGCATCCAGGGTAAAACGCGCGCTTACCTCGGAAATACGCCCGGCACCCTTAGTGATTACCACAAAGTTGATAATCATCAGGATGATGAATACCACTATACCCACCGCCAAATTGCCGCCGATAACCACATGCCCGAACGCTTCGATCACCTTACCGGCCGCATCGCCACCATTATGGCCTTCCAGCAGCACAACGCGGGTTGAAGCCACGTTCAAACCCAGGCGTAGCAAAGTGGCAACCAAAAGGATGGTTGGGAAAGCGGCGAAATCCAGCGGACGCAGGGCGTAAA
>DATIDX010000309.1:0-4405 GCA_035456025.1 Cellvibrio sp.
GCACCCGCCCCGACTTACCTAATCATGAACCACGCGGTTGCCCACGGGGTGCAAGTTACTCTTGGTATATTTACAGCGCCAATCGTTTGAAATACCCAAAAGTGCGCCAGGCATTAATCGAACTGTGGCGTGAAGCGCGTCAGGAATATTGCGACCCCGTACAAGCCTGGGCTTCCATTGTTGAAGATGAAGCAAGAGCAAAAAAATATAAATCACGGCGCGGATTGGGCGGATTTGTACGCGCGCACTGGGGCGAAGTGAATGAAATTATTGCGGCCTCTAATGTTTACACCGCCAAAACCTATGGCCCTGATCGCATCAACGGGTTCTCACCTATTCCCGCCATGTCGATGGTGTCCTACGCTGCAGGTTCACGTTATTTATCCTTGATTGGAGGCAACTGTTTAAGTTTTTACGATTGGTATTGCGATTTGCCCCCGTCATCACCACAAGTGTGGGGCGAGCAAACAGACGTACCCGAATCTGCCGATTGGTATAACTCCAATTACATTATTGTGTGGGGTTCTAATGTTCCTCAAACACGCACACCGGACGCCCACTTCTTATCCGAAGTTCGCTACAAAGGCACCAAAACCTGCGTCATTACCTCTGACTATTCCGAAGCATCCAAATTTGGTGACACCTGGTTATCGCCAAAACAAGGTACTGATGCGGCACTGGGGATGGCCTTTGGTCATGTCATTTTAAAAGAATTCCATATCGACAACCCCAGTAACTATTTCACCAATTACGTAAAACAATATACCGATATGCCCATGCTGGTCATGCTGGAGCCACATGGCCAGCATTTGACCCAAGGGCGTTTTTTGCGTGCAGCGGATTTGGTAGACAATCTCGGACAAGAAAATAACCCCGACTGGAAAACCATCGCCATTAATTCACACACGCAAGAATTAATCAGCCCTAATGGCTCCATCGGCTATCGCTGGGGGCAAAGTGGAAAATGGAATCTTGAACAGCGCGATGGAAAAACCGGGGCCGATGCAGATGTACTCTTATCGCTAAAAAATAATTGCGATGAAATTCTGGATGTCGCTTTTCCTTATTTTGGCGGCAACGAACATGAATACAATTACTTTCATCACACCGATCACAGTGATATTCAATTGCATAAAGTGCCTGCACGCAAAGTGATACTGGCCAATGGCGAAAGCGCGTGGGTTGCCAGCGTATTTGATTTAATGGTTGCTCACTATGGAGTAGATAACGGGCTAGGCGACTCAAATGTCGCCAAATCATTTGATGATGACGCGCCCTACACTCCCGCATGGCAAGAAAAAATTACCGGTGTACCGCGCGCCGATGTCATTCGTGTTGCACGCGAGTTTGCGCGCACCGCTGACAAAACCCACGGTCGCTCAATGGTGATTGTAGGAGCTGCACTCAACCACTGGTACAACATGGATATGAATTACCGCAGCCTGATTAACATGCTCATGATGTGCGGCTGCGTAGGTCAAAGTGGCGGCGGTTGGGCACACTACGTAGGGCAAGAAAAATTGCGCCCACAAAATGGTTGGCTGCCACTCGCTTTCGGTTTGGATTGGCAGCGCCCTTCCCGTCAAATGAACGGCACTTCATTTTTTTATAACCATGCCAGCCAGTGGCGCTACGAAAAACTTGACATGAGTGAAGTGGTTTCACCACTCGCTAACAAAGAAAAATGGAGCGGTAGCATAATTGATTTTAATACCCGCGCTGAGCGTATGGGTTGGCTACCCTCTGCCCCACAGCTCGGCACTAATCCCTTGCACATTGTTGCCGCCGCAAAAGCAGCCGGTAAAGCACCAAAGGAATATGTTGTCGAACAATTAAAAACGGGCGCAATTGAATTCGCTTGCCAAGACCCGGATGCACCGCAAAATTTTCCGCGCAACTTATTTATCTGGCGCTCGAATTTATTGGGCTCCAGTGGCAAAGGCCACGAATATATGCTGCATCATTTGCTGGGTACCAAACACGGTTTACTCGGTAAAGATTTGGGCGCTGATGGGAAAAAACCGGAAGATGTGAAATGGCATCAAGAAGGCGCAGTCGGCAAAGTGGATTTGTTAGTAACGCTCGATTTCAGAATGTCTACTACCTGCTTGTATTCCGATATCGTTTTGCCTACCGCCACCTGGTATGAAAAAGACGACATGAATACCTCGGATATGCATCCGTTTATTCATCCGCTCACCAAAGCCATTGACCCGGTATGGGAGTCGCGGAGTGACTGGGATATTTTTAAAGGAATCGCCGAAAAATTCTCGGAACTGTGCAATGGACATTTAGGTGTAGAGCAAGATTTTGTTACTCAACCGATGATGCACGATTCGCCGGATGAACTCGCACAACCTTACGGCGTTAAGGCTTGGTGGAAAGGTGAATGCGAAGCCATTCCGGGTCTGACCATGCCTAATATGGTGGTGGTAGAGCGCGATTACCCAAACACGTATAAACGTTTCACCTCACTTGGTCCACTGCTGGAATCACTCGGCAACGGTGGCAAAGGCATTAAATGGGACACCAAAGAGGAAGTAGAATTTCTCGGTAAATTAAATCGCACCCATACCGAAGCCGGTGCACACCAGGGTCGGCCGAAAATTGAGACGGCGATTGATGCCTGCGAAGTTATCTTATCGCTAGCGCCTGAAACAAACGGCCACGTAGCGGTAAAGGCTTGGGAAGCACTGTCAAAAATTACCGGGCGCGATCACACCCATTTAGCCAAATCCAAAGAAGATGAAAAAATTCGCTTCCACGATATTGTTGCCCAGCCGCGCAAAATTATTTCAGCACCCACCTGGTCGGGTCTTGAAGATGAACACGTCTCTTACAACGCGGGCTACACCAATGTTCACGAGTTAATTCCATGGCGCACCATCACTGGCCGCCAGCAGTTTTATCAGGACCATGAATGGATGCGCGATTTTGGCGAGCAGTTGTGCTGTTACAAACCGCCGGTCAATTTAAAAACGATTGACCCAGTGATGAACCGTACACCAAACGGCAACAAAGAAATTATTTTGAACTGGATTACTCCGCATCAAAAATGGGGCATTCACAGTACGTATAGCGACAATTTGTTAATGCTGACCCTATCGCGCGGCGGCCCGATTGTGTGGATGAGCGAAATCGATGCAAAAGCGGCAGGCATTGAGGACAACGATTGGATCGATATTTTTAACGTAAATGGTGCGATTTCTGCGCGCGCCGTAGTGTCGCAACGTGTGCCGCAGGGCATGGGCATGATGTACCACGCTCAGGAGCGCATTATAAATATGCCCGGCTCATCACTCACTAAAACCCGCGGCGGTATGCACAACTCGGTAACGCGCGCGATTATGAAACCAACTCACATGATTGGTGGCTACGCGCAACAGGCTTACGGTTTTAATTATTACGGAACCGTTGGCTGCAACCGCGATGAGTTTGTGGTGGTGAGAAAAATGAAAGAAGTGGATTGGTTAGATACACCTTAACCCCACCCTAACCCTCCCCTTTATAAAGGGGGAGGCCAGGCGGGGGTTCTTCCCCAAAAAATTTCTCGAATTTACAGAGGCAAAAAAAATGAAAGTTCGTGCCCAAATTGGCATGGTGTTGAACCTGGATAAATGTATCGGTTGCCACACCTGCTCTATTACTTGCAAAAATGTCTGGACTTCACGCGAAGGCGTGGAATACGCCTGGTTTAACAATGTAGAAACAAAACCCGGTATTGGCTTCCCCAAAGAGTGGGAAAATCAGGATAAATGGAAAGGCGGCTGGCAGCGCAGTGCGGATGGGAAATTAACCCCGCGCATCGGTGGCAAATTGCGCGTGCTTGCCAATATTTTCGCCAACCCGGATCTGCCGGAAATTGACGACTATTACGAACCCTTTGACTTTGATTACCAACACCTTCACACAGCAGGCAAAAGTGAGCACCAGCCTACCGCGCGCCCCCGGTCGTTAATTACCGGTCAACGCATGGAAAAAATTAATTGGGGACCAAACTGGGAGGAAATTCTCGGCACCGAATTCGCCAAGCGCAGAAAAGACAAAAATTTTGATGACGTAGTGCAAACCGAAATTTACGGTCAATTCGAAAAAACGTTTTTGATGTATTTACCACGTTTATGCGAACACTGTTTAAACCCTGCCTGTGTTGCCTCTTGCCCTTCCGGTGCGATTTATAAACGCGATGAGGACGGCATTGTATTAATCGACCAAGACAAATGTCGCGGCTGGCGCATGTGTGTATCGGGCTGCCCCTACAAAAAAATCTATTACAACTGGAAAAGCGGAAAATCAGAAAAATGTACCTTCTGTTATCCACGAATTGAAGCAGGTCAACCGACTGTTTGCTCGGAAACTTGTGTGGGCCGCATTCGCTACTTAGGTGTGCTCTTATACGATGCTG
>DATIDX010000310.1:0-5336 GCA_035456025.1 Cellvibrio sp.
AATGGATTGATCTGGAAACATTCAAGGTTTGCGAGCTCGGCGCCGGCGTGATAGGCCATGGCATAGCCATCACCTGCATTGGTGGGGTTTTCATAGGTTCCCATTAAATAACCTGATGCCGGTAAACCTAATCTTCCTGCGGCACCGCAACATAAAATCACGGCTTTTGCGCGAATTACATGGAAGTCTGCTGTGCGGCAATCAAACCCTAAAACACCGTTCACTGCGCCATCTGCATCGGTCAATAAACGGGTGCTGACAATGCGGTTGGTAATGGAAATTTTTGCGCGCTTTAATTGGCGATAGAGCACTTTTTTAATGTCGTGACCTTCCGGCATGGGCAATACGTAAGAACCCATGTGATGCACTTTTTTAACGGCGTAATCACCGGTCTCATCCTTTTCAAACTTCACGCCCCAGCGATCCAATTGTTCGATGGTGGCAAAACTATTTTTCGCGTAAGCGTAAACCGCAGCCTGGTTCACGATACCGTCGTTAGCGATAGTAATTTCCTTGGTGTATTGCTCAGGCGTGGCGTGGCCGGGAATAACCGCGTTGTTCAAACCATCCATGCCCATGCTGATGGCGCCGGAGCGTTTCACATTGGCTTTATCCAATAATAAAATTCGCAGTGCCGGATTTTTTTCTTTGGCTTTGATTGCGGCCATAGGCCCGGCAGTGCCACCACCGACAACCACTATGTCGTATTCCCGTTCGATGGTGTTGATGTTTTCCCAAGTCATTGGTGGTTACTCCCCAAGTGGTTGCGGTGGCGGTCAATCCGAAAGCGGTATTGGAATGCGTCGCCACGATAAAATAAAAATTCAAAATCAATCGGCTTTCCATCGGCCGTATGGGTGAGGCGTTCGATACGCATAATCGGCGACCCCTCTTCAACATTCAGTGCCTGGGTTAATTCCCGGTCGGCCAGTACCGCATCAATCGCCAGATCCGCATGACCGAGATTTAACTGAAAATCATTTTCCAGGATCAGAAAAATATCGCGCGTAATCAAATCTGCCTTCTGCAATTTTTCGCCAAGATCCTTGGGTAGGTAAGATATTTCCAGTGATACGGGTTCACGGTTTATCAAACGCACGCGCTTTATTTCCGTGACGATTTCGCTTTTATCCATCTGCAACCGTTCAGCAATCCGCGCGTTGGCATTGATAAATTTCACGCTGTGCAATTGGTTGATAACGTCATAACCCAGTTGCGCCATTGACTCCGCCAAACCTTGTAAGGTGCTGACGTTTTGAAATGCCTTAGGTTTTGCAACAAAAGTTCCCTTGCCAGGGATTTTAAAAATCAACCCTTCTTTTTGCAGGTCGCCCAATGCCTGGCGCACGGTGATGCGGCTAACCTGGAAGGCCTCCCCCAATTCGCTTTCCGATGGCATGCGGCTTTCGGATGGATAAGTGCCATCAAGTATTTGCGTGCGCAGTAATTCTTTTAGTTGGTTGTACAAAGGAACTGGTGCGAAGGGCGCCAAACGAGTTGAAGTTTTTTTTGTCATTCGGTGCTCATCTATTTATCAAATTGCACTTTGCGCCTTAGCAAAGCTGCGCTTATCAATACTTGTTATGACAAGTTGCGGCGAGTATATAAATTGAAAATCACTGAGGAAAAAGAATTTAATTTTATATGCTTATAACGTCGCGCTGAGTTCCTGCTGATATATCAGCAGACTAAGTGTTGATATATAAACACCCGTTGTGGCATGGCAGTTGTGGCGAATTTTGATTGTTGATTTTTGCTCAGCAACTGGAAATTAGCTGTCGTTCTCCGGGATAAATTTTTCTTTAGCGGGATTAATTTTCGGTAGTGGTGGGTAAGATTTGGCGACTACAACCATCCATCTATATTTTGAGCAGAGTTCGTGGAGTAAGAATTGCTGTCATCAAGTTGTCATTTAATTGTTGCGTATTTGTCATAAACGCTGTTTAGCCTTGTCGCCGAAAAGTACAAATTGCAATATGACCCGCTATTCCATCAAATGGTGTCCGGGTGAATGATCCTTTAAGCGATAGGGCTTCCCATGAAATTAATTCAACAGATTCCGCAGTTGGCAACTCTCGCCGCTGTATCTTTTACGTTGGCCGCTTGCGGCGGCAGTGATAGTAATTCCAGTGCGTCATCCTCCAGCCAGGCTTCTTCAGTTGTAACAAGTGCTGTAGTTAGCGTTTCCTCAATTCCGGCCAGCGCAGCGTCTTCGATAAAAAGTTCAGTCGTTAGTTCGGTAGAAACCTCATCTAAAGGCTCCGCTCCTGTTTCATCTGCAGGCCCAGCCCAATCGTCTGTGCCAACTTCTGCTGCGCTCTCGTCTGTGCAGGCTAGTGTTGCATCTTCAATACAGAGCAGCGCCGTTGCATCTTCTGCCGCAGCGCCGCAAATTGTGCTGAATGAAATGCGCTCTGATGGCGGTGGTTATGACTACATCGAACTCTATAACGCCGCTAATACTGACTACACCTTTGCTGCTGGTGAGTGGGCGGTAAATGACATTAAAGGTTTTAGTGAAGATAAGGTTCCCGGCATTGCTATTCCGGCAGGTACTGTGATTGCGGCCAAAGGATTTTTATTGATTGCCGTAGACCAACAAGCAATACCTTTTGGTGCACCCGCAACAACCTTGGTGGGTGGTGCAAGCAATTTTGGTTTGGGCAAGGGCGATACCGCGGTACTGGTTTATAAAAACGAAATTCTTGAGCAGAAAAAATGGAATGACGGCACTCATGTGAATGCGTTTGGCCGTTTACCCGATGGTGCTGAATGGCATGTGCAAACAGAAGCACTGGAGGCATCGCCTGGCATCAGTAATAAATTACCAGCGGTAGTGGCACCCAGCGGCCCTACAGACATAGTGATTAACGAAATTGTATCCAGCGCTCGCACGGATATTAATTTTGATTATGTTGAGATTTATAACAAAGGCGATCAGCCCTATACCTTTGCCGCAGGCGAGTGGACCCTGGCCGATACCGGCAACAACCCTATGCCGATTCCAGGCGGTACAGAAATTCCGGCCAAGGGTCATATTGTGTTGCTTCCGAATTTAGCAGTAGGCGCCAATATGCCAGACAACGCGCCGGCAAAATCATTCCTGAACGCTGGAGCAGGTGGGCCATTTGGTATTGGTAAAAGTGAAACCATCACCCTGTTTTATAAAGGTGAGCAGCGCGATCAAATTGCTTACGGTGATTTTCATGTAAACGCATTTGGCCGTTTGCCTGATGGTGGTAACTGGATTGATTTGACCTCTGCCAGCAGCCCGCAATTGTATGCATCACCCGGCTTGAAAAACTTTATGACACCGGCCTTGAATTTGACCGTAACTACGCTGAATTTCTCACCGTTTAATAACGATGAATCGACTTTGGAAACTGGTGGCTTCCGTGTGTTTGGTTTGAATGCCGATTTGGCTAAAGACGTTGAACCGGAATACATCGCCGTTGCTGCCGATTCAAAAACTGCATGGGTAACCTTGCAAGAAAACAACGGCATTGCGCGCATTAATCTTGATGGCGCACCGACGATTACCAATATCTTCCCGCTGGGCTTTAAAGATTACGGCGCAGCTGGGAATGAAATTGATCCAAGTGATAGAGACAATACTGTTGCTTTCGCTTCCTATCCAAAAGTATTTGGAATGTATCAACCAGACGGCGTCGCAACATTTAATGACGGTGGTATGGATTATGTCATCACCGCTAACGAAGGTGATGTGCGCGATTACTACACCAACTTTGCAGAAGGTGTAAAAGTCTCTGGCCTGACTCTGGATCAATCCGATTTCCCTAACGCGACTGCATTGAAAACCGACGCACAATTAGGTCGCTTGGTAGTAACGCAATTTGCAAACTCATCGACAGCAGAAACCCTGTATAGCGAGTTGCTGAGTTTCGGTGCGCGTTCATTCAGTATTTGGAATGGCACTACCGGTGCGCAGGTATATGACAGTGGTAAAGACTTGGAAGTACAAGCAAATCTTGCGAGCGCATATCCGGATGATCGCAGCGATGCCAAAGGTGTTGAACCAGAAAATTTAACCGTTGGTGTGATTGGCTCCAAGCGCTTTGCCTTTATCGGCCTTGAGCGTGCAGATGCAGTGGCTGTGTACGATATTACTGACATCGCCAATATCACCTTTGCCCAATTCCTGAAAACAGCTGGTGATGACGCACCTGAAGGCATTTTGTTTGTGAGCGCAGCCGACAGCCCGAATGGTAATCCATTGCTCGTGGTATCCAATGAAGACAGCGGCAACGTAACGGTTTACCAAAGTGATGCGAATGGCCTATTCAGTTTTGCATCTCGCCTGGTATTGGAAGGCGGTGCAGCGGCAGCAGAAATCAGCGCTTATGATCCAATCACCAAACGCTTGTTTGTGTTGAATAACGGCACTCTGTTAAAAAATTCACGCATCGAAGTGTTGGACTTGGCTAACCCTGCGAACCTGTCATTGTTGACTACAATAGACCTCAGCCCATACGGCGGCGGCATTAATAGTGTTGCAGTCAAGAATGGAAAACTGGCGGGCGCTATACAAGCAACTGACAAAACCCAGCAGGGTACTGTCGTGGTGTTTGATACCTCTACTTATGCCTTGCTGGGCATTGCAAAAGTAGGCGCATTACCGGATATGCTGACCTTCTCACCTGACGGTAAATTTATCCTGACCGCGGATGAAGGCGAAGCGAAAGATGATTATTCGTATGATCCGGTGGGTTCAGTTTCGGTAATTGCGTTGCCGTAATAGGAACAAGCTAACCCTTTTGAATAAAAAGGGTTGGGTGTTAATAGAAAGCCGTGCACGGTGTTAAACCGGCACGGCTTTTTGTTATTTGGGGCTTCATATCACTCTGGATTCAGCTCTATCCAGTCTTTTTTGCATGAATTTTAAATAAAAATATTGGCATTTTTGACTGGGTTGTGTATTTTGTATACAGGAATGTCGAATATTGGGTATGAATATGTCCGCATTGGATGAGTTGAAACAACATTTAGAGCCAGGCCAGGTATACCGCAGGGGCGATCTGGCGCAGTGGAGTAATGCTGTTGATCGCCACTTGAAACAGCTGGTAGAGGAAGGGATGCTACATAAGGTCTCCCAAGGCGTTTATGCCTGCTCCAAGAAGACGTCGTTTGGTAAGGCTGCACCAGAAGATTACAAGCTGGTCGAAGCTTTCTTAAAAACCGATGATTTTTTATTGCTCTCCCCGAATAGCTACAACGCGTTAGGTGTTGGTACAACACAGCTCTACAACGAGCAGGTCGTCTACAACCGGAAACGCCACGGTAAGTTCAAGCTGGGTAACCGTACCTTCAATTTCCAG
>DATIDX010000311.1:0-8281 GCA_035456025.1 Cellvibrio sp.
TTTTGGATCGACAATTACTTCCGCTTTTACTTCAGCGTTAGTCATGGTATCGGTTAAACCCCAACCCACACCACCACCGCCGCCCACGCTGATAAAACCATCTTGCGGGCGCGTGTAGAGGCCGTATTTGCCATCGATAAATTCCGGATGCAAAACCACGTTGCGCTGCTGGCCAGAATAGGTAATCAAATCCGGCAGGCGCTCCCAGGTAATTAAATCTTTGGTGCGCGCGATACCGCATTGTGCCTCTGCGGCAGACGTATCTTCCGGGCGGGTTAAATCTTTGCGCTCGGTGCAAAACAAACCGTAAATCCAACCGTCTTCGTGCGCAGTTAAACGCATGTCGTACACGTTGGTATCCGGGCGTTCAGTCTCTGGCATGGTGATGGGGTAATCCCAGAAGCGGAAATTATCGACGCCGTTCGGGCTTTCGGCGATAGCAAAAAATGATTTGCGATCAACACCTTCAACCCGCACCGCGAGAATGTATTTGCCCTGCCATAACAGCGCACCGGAATTAAATGCGGCATTGATCCCCTGACGTTCCATCAGAAAGGGATTGGTTTTTTCATTTAAATCGTAGCGCCAGAAAATCGGGGCGTGTTCAGCAGTGAGGATCGGATTCTCGTAGCAATCGTAAATCCCGTTGCCTGCCGTTTTTACGGTATTTTTTTTGGTGATTAGCGCTTCATGTTGTTGCAACAGCGCTTTGGCTTTTTCGTTAAAACTACTCATGTTCACAATACTCCAATGAGTTTTACTAATGTATCTTTTTGCTACCGGCTTTTTGCCACTGACTATCAGCGCTGCGTTTCATCACGCAGCAAATGTAATGCGTAATCGATTACACCCGCCGCTAAATTTTTTTGCACTGCGGGCCATACCCGCAGCGCAAAACAACAACTATCAAGCCTTACTGATTAAATGCTCATCTTTAGTGCCCACCAGCAAGGCCGGCGGAATATCGGCCGGATAATCCTGCAAATGGCGATACCAGTTTTTCCACAGGAACAGCGCACCGGCGGCCGCCAGTCCCATCGCGATAAAGAATTTGTCGTACTGCTGGATCACCAGGAAAATCGGCGCGGCAACCAATGCGGTTTGCCACACAATGCCCACCACCACATTCACCATATCGCGCAGGAAATTGGTGTTCTTTGCCAATTGCGGATGCTCATGTAAACAGGCCTGATGTACCGGCCCCCAGAAGCCCCAGGGACGCACTTTCAAATAGAATTTTTTCAGTACTTCCATATCCGACGGTGCGGTAATCAACGAGGTCACTACACAGGTGATCAAACAAATCAGCAACAGCCATGGGAAAGCATAGATGAAATCGACTTTATCCAATTCCAAACCAAACACACCCAGCGACTGCGCGACTGCAGTGTTCGCCTGCGGAACGGCGAGCGACAGCGCGAGCACTATACCTACCGCCATGCCCCAGAAATAACCGTAAGCATTGAATCGCCACCAGTACCATTTAAGCACGTTGGACGCGGTGTAGCCGCCGTAGAGGCCGCTCACAATCCACTGCAGCACCGTGTTGACACTCGGGATAAAAAAGCCGAGCGCAACACCGATCACAATAAACAGCAGCGATACCACGTAACTCAAATGCACATAACGTTTTGGCGCCGCATTGGGATTGATGTAACGCTTGTAAATATCATTTACGACATAAGCGGGCGCTGCATTGACCGTCGCGGCGAAGTTGGACATAAACGCCGCGAGCAAACCGGCAATTAATAAACCGAGCAACCCGCTGGGAATATAATTTTTTAATACGAATGGCAGGATTTGTTCGAAGTCGACATTCGGACCCATCGCACGCAAATCATTCATGAAAAACGCGAGCGCCAATACCGTTAAACCGGCGATCAACATGTAACGTGGGAACATCAATACCACGGTTACAAACCCGCTCATTTTTGCGGCATCGCGCGGCGATTGGGTGGAAAGTACGCGCTGCATATCGTAATTCGGTGCAGGGCCGGCAAGGCTCAACAAAAAGCCTTTGAACAGCATCAGCATAAAAAAGATAGCAAAGAGCGAATAACCATCCGCCGCAATTTTGGTATTGGCGGCATCCAGGCGACCAGCCCAGTCCACGTTGAGATGCCAGTTGATGGCAATGCTGTCCCAACCCGGAGGCACCACAGCGGCAATCATCTCCGGCGACACACTGTGGATCGCCACAATACCCACGCCGATACTCGCAATCGTGGTCACAATAAATTGGAACACTTCGGTAAACACCACCGAGAACATACCGCCTTTAATAATGTAAAAGGTGGTGATGATGGTCATGCCCAAACCGTAATACACATCGTTCATGTGCGGATCATCGGAGAGTTTCCAGGGAAAAAATACCGAGGCAAATTTACCGATGCCGATAAATCCGTACGCGAGAAAACCAATCACGCCCACCAGCGCAAAAGCCACCACAATAATGTTGGACAGGCGCGCGCCGCGGTCATCGCCAAAGCGGAAAATAATCCACTCGGCGCCGGTCATTACCCCGGAGCGACGCAACCAGGTGGCGAGGAATACCATCAGGAAAATCTGGTTAAAGGTGGGCCAGAGCCAGGGGATATAAATACTGGAGAGGCCGTACACAAACAGCAAATACACCAGCCACATAGTGCCGCTGATATCAAACATGCCCGAAGCGTTGGAAAGCCCCAGCATGTACCACTTAAGCTTGTTACCGCCGAGAAAATAACTGTTCATATCCTTGGAGGCGCGGGAAGAAACCCAAAAGCCAACAAAAATTGTCGAGCAAATAAATAGCAAGACAATTGCAATATCAATTAGGGGGAGATTCATGAACACACCAATTTATTATGTGGATCGACAATGATCGCTTTTATTATCTGATCCCATTACTTCCGTGCGGCGCTCGTTGATAACGTTTGAAGCGGGGGCTGAGATTCAGGGTAAAACGGCAATCGTCAGTGTAGGATCAACCCTGCATATAGCAAGGCTGACCATAAGCACTGTCACAGCGGACTAATGTAACCGTTTACATGTTATTTTTCTAGTCTCTTTTGATGAGCTGTAGTAAATTTTCCGGCAAATAACACAATCACCAATAAATTCAAAACCCACCTATCCTCCATCGGCTCCTTAAGGTCGTATATATGTCCAATATTCGCGATGTTGCTCGCCTGGCTGGCGTGTCTGTAGCAACTGTTTCACGAGCCCTGAGCAACCCCGAAAAAGTTTCCGATGAAAGCCTCGACAAGGTCCATAACGCCATCGCGCAAGTGGGCTACCGCCCGAATATGCTCGCGCGCAATTTCCGCTCCGCCCGCGCCTATGCGGTAGTAGTTCTGGTTCCCGATATCGCCAACCCCTTCTATTCACTCTTTATCCGCGCACTGGAAGACCGCGCCCAGCAAAAAGGTTATGCAGTACTGCTGGGCGATACCCGCGGCACCACCGAGCGTGAGATTGAATATATCCGCCGCGTGGAAACCCGCCTGGCCGACGGTATCGTGCAATTGCGCCCCAGCTCGGAAAAAAGCCAAAACAACATCCCGCCCGATATCCCCTGCGTCAATGCCTGCGGCTGTGAATACACCACCGGTCCAGCCATTCGCATCGACAACCGCGCGGCCGCCAAAACCATGGTGAATTACTTGATCAGCCTCGGCCATAGACGCATTGGTGTTATCTCCGGCCTCAAGGACAACCCCCACGCCATCGACCGACTGGAAGGTTATAAAGAGGCGCTGGCGGAAGCGGGCATCCCGTACGAGAAAGACCTGATTGCCGAAGGCGATTTCACCATGTGGTCCGGTCTCAACGCCGCCTTCCAGTTCTGCAATATGAAAGTGCGCCCAACAGCGGTGTTTTCAATGAACGATGAAATGGCCATAGGCGCTATGCAAACCCTGAAAAACCAGGGCATCCGCATTCCGGAAGATATGTCTGTCACCGGCTTTGACGATATCGCCTACGCCAAATATTCCGACCCAAGCCTCACCACCATTTCGCAACCGGCAGAAGAGATGGGCAAGATGGCGATGGATATGCTGTTAAAAGTGATTGAAGGCGAACCCTTGAGCCAGCGCGAATGCGTATTGCCGACCGAATTTATTATTCGTAAAAGTACTGGCCCGGCACCGGGGAAAAAATAGTTTTTATTTTCTAAAAAAGACGCAATAAAAAAGCGCGCCCGAGTTAATCGCGGCGCGCTTTTTTATTTACCACCGAACTATTTTTTCGCCGCAACTAACTCAAAGTGATCGATCAACTCCATCGCGGCGACAATCAAATGATAAAGCGTAGATGCAGGAGCGACATCAACTACCACCTCATCGTTTTTGCCGCGCTGGTCGACGTAGGAACCAGGGGTTGATGCGCAGAGATAATATTTAAATAAATCATCTACACCTTTAACTGCAATGGCCTCCGCATCGGTGTTGCCTTCGCGGATTTGCACCAGGCTGGCTTTGATTAATTCCGTGATACCCCAGCAGCGCTTGTTGTGATCAATCACGTCGCCGGTGTAGCTCACTGCATCAAACAATAAACCGGATTTATCCATACCGATTGCCAAACCACGGGCGTAAAGTGCTTTGGTGTAATGCGCGACGGGGCGACCGGTGCGGCGGTGATACCAATCGAGCAACCACACCCATTCCATCATATGGCCCGGTTCAACCGTGTCGCCTTTGGCGTTGGGCAAGCGCACCCATTTATCGTCAAAAAATTCAAACAAGACTCCGTGAGTTTCGTCGAAGAAGTGCGCCTGGAACAGTGCAAATAATTCTCCGACGCGCGCTAAATATTTTGCATCGCCGGTTGCATCGAATAGCGCAAGGAATGCTTCAAACAAATGCATGTGCGGATTCTGGCGGCGGCAGGCGTAGTCGTAATCGCCCTCGATCCACCCACCCACTGCCGAACCAAAACGCGCGTCCAGATGCGCAATTAATTTATCAGCCTCCTGTAAATAAGAAGCTTCATTAAACGCGCGATAGCACCAGGCGTTGGCGAGCAGGAAAAAAGCATGGTCGTAAAGATCCTGCTTGGTATCCACCACCACAAAATCTTTATTAAGCAGATGGGTGTAACCGCCACCGGCGGTGGGATGTGCTGCTGTTTTGTGAACAAATGCCAGCAACTCTTTAGCCACATTTTTTCCTTCGGGGCACCAACCGCGATCGTAGGCAGCGGCGAAGAAAAACGCCTGGCGTGCCTGCACGCGCACGCGGGTACTGGATTCCAGGTCGGGAACCCCGGCTGGAGTCAATCGTTCATAGTTGGCTTTGGTTACAGGCTCAATGCCACGTGCCAGCCAGAGTGGCAGGGCGTCGTTTTTAATCCAGTTTTCAAGGCGACTGGCCGCCGCTCGCAATGCTTGTGTCATAGAGATTCCCAATTCGCAGCGCCGCCCCTGGCGAGAAAGTAATGATCGGATTGATTGCGGCTGATGTAACAGGGGCATTTTGCGGGAGGATTTCGCGGGGCGCAAATAAAAAAACCCCGGCGAACCGGGGTGAAAAAAACACAACAGCGGGCTACGGCTTAGCAATTCATCACTATCGAAGATTCGCAATCCAATGTGTGATTGACTTCTACAAAAATCCCACAATGTAATCGATTACCGACTGAATACCATGAATAAAAAGGCCTTAGCGGGCGCATTATCCATATTAATGTAACCGGTTTCAAGTATTTATGTATTTTCTTGCCGGGCATCAGGAGAGAGGGGGGCGGATTGATGGTAAGGCAATAGCTAGTAGAGCCCCCGGCGAACCGGGGGCTTTGCAGCATCAAGAGGATTTACTGTGGCAGGAAATCGAAGGTCTGGGTGATGGTGGTGCGCGCCACATTGGAGGCGGGAAAGCTGATGAGTTTGATCCGCTGAAGGATTTTTGCCTCCAAGTCCTTATCGCCCAACTCACTCGATACCAGACTCGCGTCCACAATTTTGCCGTTGGGGTCAATCACGATTTTCACCACCATCTTGCCCTCAAGCGCTGCATTCTGGCGTAAGGCGCGGTTGTAGATTGAATAGATGGCACCCTTGTGTTGCTCCATGATTTTGCGGATTTCTTCTTCGCTGCGCGCCGCACCGCCAGCGCCATCGCTATTACCCGCAGCTGCCTGAGCACTCTTTTTGGTGCCCTCCGCCAAACCACTTTTAACTTTCGTGGGTTCGCGCCCGGATAAGGCCACGCCGCCCGTATCGCGGCTGAGTGCTGCGCCCGCTATACCGCCACTGGTGCCCTTGACACCACTGGTGATCATCGCCCGGTCGACCTGTGTCGCGCTACCTGTGCCATTAGTAGCTGTAGTGGTTGCCGCGGTCTCAACTGCCGAAGTTTGCAAGGTATCGCGCATCTCCGCCAAGTCATCCTTAAACTCCATCAAGCCGCTATTAGACGCGCGCTCACGCGCTTCAGCAACCGCAGCTTCTTTTGCAGCAGGGGCATTATTAACCGGTGCTTCGCGCGGTTTCACCGGAGTTTTTGCCGGCGGTTTTTCTACGATTTTTTGCTCCGGTTTCTTTTCTTCAGGCTTTTTCTCCTCCGGTTTTTGCTCTTCCACTTTGGGCGGTTCTACCGGTTTGGGTTGCGGCAGCTCCTGCTGCTCCAGGAGCACGCGCGCCAATTGCGGTGGCAACTCTTCTTTTTCTGCGCGCGTTAATTCGGGCAATTTTACCAACATCACCGGAACAGCAATCACGAAGAAAACCACCATCAGCCCCAGCAGGATTTTTTTAAAGCGGTCATCGTCGTTCGTCAGCGACCAAGGCAGTAATAAAGTCGAAACGGCATAGCTACTCATTTCAACCTCCTGCGGGTTTATTGCTGGCTTCTTTATGCAGAACCGCCAGGGCGATATTGCGATAGTCCGCCGCAACGCAGGTGGCCATGATTCTTTTCAGTTGCTCGTAGGGGATGGCCTTGTCCCCCAGGATGGTGATTGCCCTGCCCTCGGCTTTTTCTTTCTCGGTTAACGGCGGCGCTTTGCTCGCCAGATATTTCAACTCGGCTTCAAGCGGATCAAATTTGGTGGCATCGGTGGCCATCATCTCGCTGATACCACCCACGCGGCGGCCGGCCAGCACTATGTCGTTGGCATTGACCACAATCACCACCGTCTCTTTGGGCAGGGTGTCGGAAATCGACGCCGGCAGTTTTACGGTTTTGTCCGCTTGCAGCACTTCCACTTCCGAGGAGTAGTTGATCAGCAAGAAAAAGATCAGCAACACAAAGCAGTCAATCAACGGGACCAGATTGAGTTTGGGTACAAAATTCAGGCGGCCGCGATGCCGCGCCATGCGCTTGGCGCGCTGTGACTGTTTCATGGTTGTACCCCCGGTGCCGGGCTTGGGGCCTGGGTTTGCCCGCCCGGTGGCGGTGCATCGCCGAGCGACACCTCAGGGAACAATTCGGCATTGACGACCGAGGCGGCTACTACCGCGCGGAAGGAGCGCACGGTGTCCATAACTTGCACCAGGGTTTGGTAGTCGATGCCTTTTTCCGAGAGCAAATAAATATCGCGTTTCTGGATACCCTTATCCGCCAGCTGACGTTTAATCTCTTGCAGGTGCAGCGACAGGCTCTGGTAGTCATAATTGCCGGCGGCGGTTTTTTCGATCAGTTTCAAGCGGGTACCGGCGGGATAATTAATATCAAAATGATCCGGGCGCACAATCAATTCCAATTGCGCGGGCGGTTCTTCCTGCTGCTGACTGGGGCTCGCTGCCACATCGGGCAGTTTTAAATCCAGCACGGTAATACGTGAAAGCACCATGCCCATGAGCAACACGGGCACCAGCACAATCACGAGATTGATAAAGGACGTTACATCAACGTCGGCTTCTTCCGCGTTGCGTTTCGCTAATCGGCGCATCTGGTTGTTACCTCTGGCCTGACATTATTGTTTAGCCGGGTTCGACTCTGAACGCTGACGTGCAAGTGCATCTTGTGCGTTAGTGAGAATATTCAGGCACTTCACGCCAGCCATTTCGAGACTGTCGATAATTTCCAAGGTGCGGCTCTGGATCATCGAGTGTGCGAGCAACAATGGAATTGCGGTAAACAAACCGAACGCCGTTGCGTTCATCGCCACCGCAATACTCGCTGACAACAACGCAGCTTTTTCGGATGGGTCAGCATTGGCTACAGCGCTAAACGCCGAACTCAAACCGTGGATGGTACCCAGCAAGCCCAACAGGGTGGCAATGTTGGCGAGCGTGGCGAGATAACCGGTGCGGCGCTCAAGGCGCGGTACCGCTTCCATTACACCTTCTTCCATC
>DATIDX010000312.1:0-9120 GCA_035456025.1 Cellvibrio sp.
GGTACCAATCCAGATTTTTACATCCGGTGGATAAACCGGGTAATCTTTTTGCGCGCGCGGCAATTTAATATCGTTGTTGCTACGCATTCCGGGAAAGTGGGTATCAATGGTATTGGATGAAATATAGTACGAGGGTTGCTCGGGGTGGGTTTCGCTGGCGAGGATTAGATCCAGCGCTTCATCAACCGGCATTTTTACCGTGTCATAATTTAATGAACTAAAATCATCCTTATAAAAATAGCGCCCTTCAATGCCCGGGTGACCGGCATTAATCAAGGACACTTTGCCATTGTAAAATGATTTTAGATAAGCCACTGCCGCCAGCGACGATTGCGCCGCAACCTTTACTATCTCCCAATCCTTTACCAAACCTTTTAACACCACAGGCTCCGGTGATTGGCTCACCTCCAAGGGAATAGATTCCGGGCTGCACCCGCTGATAACGTTTATTGGTTTGGTAATATTCGCCATGACAAATTTCTTTTTTTATCTGGATTATCGACGCAGTTTCATTTCCTGAAACTGAAACAAATTACAAACGCGCGTTTTTAATCCTGATCAGTTTTTCGATATTCGTGAGCGACGCCAGCATCAAAAATGCGCCCTGTAAAAATCCGGCGCGATTCAACAGCTCCAGCTTATCACCGCTGAGATTTTTCAATTTTTCTTCACTGACCGTGTAATAACCGCGCAGCTGATGTTTATCGCTATTGGCCAAATCAATATTGATTGTAAGCGGCTCGATTAAATCCAGCTCTGCAAAACGGGCAAACATAGCATCACTCACTTCCTTGCCGCTCTGGATAAGACCGAGCAGTTTAGTGATGTATTCGAGATAGGGAGCCTTGCCACCGTGCGCAAGAAAGAGCGGCTTGCCGGAGTGTTTATGCAATTTGGGACTGGCTAAGTCGATATACACCATGGCCTCCTGTTCACCATTGGCCTGCTCGCGCAGGCCGGTAATAAATGGCCCTTTTGCAACCACCGCCGGCACGTAGCTGGCAATCCAGGAGTAACTATTACCGTCGGCATTTTTTTGCAAAAATAAATTTTCATCTTTTTGGATACCGAGCAGAGCTACCGGTTGGTACTGGCCAGAGGCCGGGTCTTTCGACAGCAGGATCGGATATTCTTTTTGGATATTGGCAAATTCGGTGGGAAAGGTAAGTACTGCAGCCTTGTTATCAGCAGCGTCAATAAAAGTGGTGTCCAACACTCTTACATCAAAATGTTCGACATTGTTCAACATTACATAATTTGTCATTTATAGCGCCTGCGGAAATGGACTCAAGGTTAGACTTTACATCATAAATCAATCAGATAAAAAAAAGCCGCTGAAACCAGCGGCTTTCCTTTTACTGCTTTATCAACTGCAAAAGTTACACGATATTAGAAAGTGTAACGGGCACCGAGTGCATAACGTGGACCCAAATCATTCGCGAAGCGAATCATACGGGAGTTACGGTTGTACTCGCGGCTGTCTTCGCCCAACAGGTTGATGGCCTCGGCAGAAAGACTTACGTTCTCGGTCAGTTCATAACTGACGTTCAAGTCGATTTGCGAGTAAGCCTCTACATAGCGTGGGTTGCGTGAGCTACCCTGGTTGGTTTCAGTCAGGAACTCGTCGCGCCAGTTGTACGCCAAACGCGCCGACACGCCGTAGTTTTCATACATCAACACCAAGTTGGCGGTATCGCTCAAGCCGGTCAACGCGAATTGCGTTTCGGTTGGCAAGCCATTGTTATCAAAGCCTACGTCACCGCGTACCAGAGTGTAGTTCGCCAACACGCCGAAACCAGTTTCGCCAAAGAAGTGTTGTGCAGCAAATTCAGCACCGTAGATCTTCGCTTCTTTATCGTTAACTGGACTGCTGGTCAGGAACACCATATCGGGTTCAGTGCCATCGCCGTTAGGAGCAATATCCCAACCGGGGGTTTCGCCCAGCAATTTCAACTGGTCACTGGTACCTTCAAACTCACCATTCGGGAAAATCAGGTTGCCTTCCTTATCGGTCTTGGTCAGCGCTTCAGGGTGCGCGTTGAGCACCATCATCGCATAAAGGTTGGTGTCGTCGGTTTGCAGACCTAAATCTTGCAAGTCAGCAACCGCTGCCTGAACACGTGCTGCATCACCTGAAGTTTGGTCTTTAATACCGTAGAACGTCAGCTCATCCTGACCTTGGCCAATGAAGTTGGACACACGCTTTTCAAACACACCAGCAGACGCGTAGCTGGAGTCGTCGAAGTAATATTCAACCGACAAGTCAACGTTCTTCGATTCCAACGGCAACAGGCCTGAGTTACCGGTAGATGCGGTAGCTTGGTAGCCATTAAAGCTTGAACCAGTAGTGCCAAAACCACTTGGAGAGTAAATCAAAGAGCCGAAACCAGCGCGGGCGATGGTGTTGCTAAATGCGGCGCGACCAACCAGCTCATCGGTAAAGTTGGCCTTGATATCCAGGCTTGGCAGAAGGTTGTCATAGCTGCCGCTGGCACTCGAAGTGATGGTGGTATTGGTGTAGATAGTGGAGAAGTCGTTGTTGTTGGTCCACAACAGGTGAGAAACCGGCGCCACAATACTGGCAGAGGTAACGTCAGTTGTTTCGTAACGCAGACCGGTCAATACGTTCACCGGAACGCTGCCCACTTCACCGTCAAAACCGACTTGTACATAAGCGGCCTGGGTATCTTCAGTCACAACATCGTCAGAAGAGTTGACGTCGGAAACACACAGACAAGTGCCTGGGTAGAGCTGATTCGCCGCGCGGGTTAAATCAACCGCATTGCCTCTGAACCCGATAGAGGGGCTTTTGCCCACATTGAAATCATCAAACAGGCCATGCACATTGATTTCTTCAAGTAAGCCCATGCCCGCAAATTCACCCGGGTTTGCAATACCCCAATCACCCAAGGTTTGGTTTACGCCAGCGGTTTGATAGGTGGCCATTTCCATGTCACGGGATTCAATACCGAAATCCAAACGTGCACCTTCAGATTCCCAGGACGCATCCAGTTTGATCTGGGTAACGTCGTTGGTTGAGCCAGCACCGCGTACACGCAGAATAGAAGAACCTACATTCTCTTCAGTCAGGTTGTTACCTGGAACTGTGGTGGTGTATGAGTAGGTTGGAATCTTCGAGGTAAAATCAAGGGTCTTGCCTTTAACGGTTGGAGAACCCAGACCGATCGCCACTTCACCCGCACCATCCGGGCCAGTTGGATTACTTTCCATTTTTGAGTCGTGCGCGTCGAATAACACTGTCCACTCATCGCTGACTTCGAATTTCAGGTTCAAACCAACCGAATCCAAAGTATTGCTTTGGGCGCGGTATTGTTGCTCGTAACCCACATCCACAGTGCCGTTATAAGCTTCTGTGACAGTTAGCGGAGTAGCGATTTCAGAATCATCAAATACTACTTCGGCAATGTTAGAACCGTTTTGGATCCAGTTACCCACTTCCGAGCGGCTTTCAACGATATCGTTGTCAGCATAGGCATAGTCCAGGGTTGCAGTTACTGTCTCTACCGGACGGTATTGCAATGTCAATTGACCATTCAAACGGTCGCGTTCAAAGTCAGAGAAACCATAACGGAAATCATTAGGACGCGCATAGAGTTGGCCGGCGGCTGGCGCATTCTTGAAGACTGAATCAGGTGCTGTGTCATACAGCTTATCCTGACCCCATACACCAATGTTCCAGTTGTTTACTGTTACGCCAGCGGAACCTGAGTCACGCTCTTGGGAAGAGATAGAGAGCGCTGCACCAAATACTTCTGATTCATCGCTCCAGCTGATAATTCCGGAAACTTCCGGGGTGATATCGCTGCCGTTTTCATTGGTACTGTCGCTCAGCGCTTTGGCGCCAATAGAAGCATTGAAACCAGGATTATCCAGCGGACGGGTAGTCTTGACGTTGATAGTTGAGCCTATGCCACCGGTGGCAATGTTGGCTTTGCTGGTTTTATAAACTTCTACTGCGGAAATGTTATCGGCCGAAATATTCGAGAAGTTAAATGCACGGCTACCACCTGAGCGGCTGGTACCATCGGCACCACTACCACCAGCGTAAACAGTACCTGTCGGCATAGTACGGCCGTTCAAGGTCACCATATTGTTCTCAGGACCGAAACCACGCACGGTCACTTCAGCACCTTCACCATTTTGACGGCTGATAGATACACCGGTAATACGTTGCAAAGATTCGGCAAGGTTGGTATCGGGGAATTTACCCATGTCTTCGGCGCTGATGGCGTCAACCACACCGGCAGACTCGCGCTTCACATCCATCGCACGCTCCATAGAGGCGCGGATACCAGTAACGGTTACTTCTTCTACAGTGTCGTCCTGTGCCGCTGCGTAACCGCTAAATCCGGTCAATGCGGATGAAGCGATAACCGTAGCTATCAGTTTCTTCTTGAATTTTGCTGTTTTATACATGGAGCTCTCCTAATTGGATTAATTATGGTCAGGATTTTGCCGTACTGCTGTTGTTTTAGCCGCCGGTAACATGCGCTACCGAGGGCAACATCACTTTGAGCCCAAAGCGAATATGAGCGCCAGGGCCATAAGTTGGCTCAAGCCTTATCACGTCCCTTCCGCGACGCTTGTAACTGCGATGACAGAGTCAAAAAGACTACTAGATCATGCATACAAGTATCATATGTTCATAATGACAACAAGATGAAATAGGCGCAGGCCAGCAATAACCCTAGAAGCTGTTACGCATTTACACAAATTTGCTTTTTTTAAATCAAAAAAAATGCGGAGTAGTTATAAACGGAAGGCGTGAGCGAGGGTAGGAATACAGGCGCCACGCGCAACAAATAAAAATAAAATTGAACGCGGAAATAAGCAGACTTTCATATTCAATAATGAAAATCTGCTTACATATAAAAGATAAATCAGGCTTTATTTTTTATTATCAAAAGGCAAAATGTTGACTACTTGCACCTGGTTTTTATCTTCCTCAGTTTGATTGACGCGTGTTTCCAATTCGCGCGTAACCGGTTTAAAGCGCATCTCCTCCTTGTAACCGCAAGCGACACATTCGCGATAATCTTTTCCCGCTTCGTTATAGACAACTAACTTATCCATTTCCGAACAGCGCGGGCAAACCGCGCCCGCGACAAATCGACGTGTTGTGCTGTAAGCCATTAAGCAACCTCCTCTGATGCGGCAGCCGTTGCTGCGCCAGCCGTCGCCACAATTCCCGAATGGCGCAAAAGCGCGTCGATTTGCGGCGCGCGGCCGCGGAAATTTTTGAACAATTCCATCGGTGCCCTGCTGCCGCCTTGTTGCAAAATTTCTTGCAAAAAACTCGCGCCGGTTTTTGCATTAAAAATTCCTTCCTCTTCAAAGCGCGCGTAGGCATCCGCTGACAAAACTTCGGCCCATTTATAGCTGTAGTATCCGGCCGCGTAACCGCCGGCGAAAATATGGCTGAAACTATTTTCAAAACGATTGAACGCCGGCGGTTTAACCACAGCAACTTGCGCGCGCACTTCGTTCAATATCTCCTGTGCTGATTGCGGTGCAAGCGGATTGTATTCAGCGTGCAAACGGAAATCGAACAGCGAAAATTCAATTTGGCGAATCATTTGTAAACCCGACTGGAAATTTTTCGCCGCGAGCATTTTATCCAGCAATGTTTGCGGCAAAGGTTCACCGGTTTGATAATGGCCGGAAATCAGCGGGATTGCTTCCGGCTCCCAACACCAGTTCTCCATAAATTGGCTGGGCAACTCCACCGCATCCCAAGCGACACCGTTAATACCGCTAACCGCTGCAACATCCACTTGCGTGAGCATATGGTGCAGACCATGACCGAATTCATGGAACAGGGTAGTGACTTCATCGTGGGTAAGCAGTGAAGGCGTGTCGCCCACTGGCGGGGTAAAATTGCAGGTTAAAAAGGCAACGGGCAGCTGGATGCCAGTTTCGGTTTTGCGGCGCACGCGGCAGTCCGCCATCCAGGCGCCACCTTTTTTCTTGTCGCGTGCAAACAGGTCGAGATAAAAACTCGCAATCTGCTCGCCATTTTTGAAAATGTGATAGAAGCGTAAGTCGGGGTGATAGCTATCGAATTGCGCACTTTGCTGCACCTGGATACCAAATAAACGCTGCACGACTTCAAACATGCCGGCGATGACTTTTTCGGCCGGAAAGTAAGGGCGCAATTCTTCTTGCGAAACCGAATATTTTTCAACGCGCAATTTTTCGCTGAAATAGGTGGTGTCCCAGGATTGCAAATCCGGGCAGCCGTGACGCGCGGCAAATTCGCGCAACTCGTCATAATCGCGCTCAGCGTAGGGCTTGGATTGCTGCGCAAGTTTATTGAGAAATTCGATGACCTGCGCCGGCGATTCCGCCATTTTGCTCGCCAGCGAACGCTCAGCGTAATTGGCGAAGCCAAGCAGCTGCGCCAGCTCATGGCGCAGCGCCAGTGTCTCCGCAATGATTGCGGTGTTATCAAATTCAGCGGCGGGAGTGCCGTCGGATTTTTTGAACAGCGCCGATGCGCGCGTGACATAGGCTGTGTAAATTTCTTCGCGCAATTCGCGATTGTCGGCGTACATCATTACCGCGTAGTAAGACGGAAAATCGAGCGTGATGACATAGCCAGGCAATTCTTTCTGCGTTGCTGCCTGGGCCGCTTGCGCCAGTGCAGACTCAGGCAAACCCGCTAGCGGTTCCGCCGTGGCAAATTGTTTAAACCAGCACTGGGTTGCATCCAATACATTGTTGGAAAATTGTGTCGACAATTCAGACAAACGTTTCTGGATGTCGCCAAAACGTTTTTTATCTTCTGCATTTAATGCCACACCACCCAACCGGAAATCGCGCAATGCATTATTGATCGCTTGCTGTTGCGCCTGGTTCAGCTGCGCAAACTCATCGCTATCCGCCAGTTGTTGATAGGCTTGGTAGAGCGCCTCGTTCTGACTGAATTCGGTGCTGTAATCGGTGAGCAGGGCGACGCTTTCGGTGTAGGCTTTGCGCAATTCGTCATTATTCGCAACTGAGTTCAAATGGCTCACCGGTGCCCAAGCCTGATCAAGTTTATCCCCTTGAGCTTCCAGTGGCGCAACCAGATTGTCCCAGCTGGGTTGGGGTAAATCGGCGAGTAATTGCGCAAGTTGGGCGCGCCCCTGCGCAATCAATTCGCTAATCGCCGGCGTCACTTGCGCAGCGGTGATGGCAGAAAAAGGCGGCAGGGTGTGGCTAGCTAATAAAGGATTGCTCATGCGGGGCTCCGTGAGGCGAAAATCGGGCGGGGTTTGACGTATCATACACCCATCAAATGAACAGGGTTTCAGGAGCATATCTATGGGCGCGATCAGACATTACCAAGGCCAGTCACCGCAATTGGGCGCGCGGGTTTTTGTGGACGAATCGGCCGTTGTTATCGGCGATGTCATTTTGGGCGAAGATGCTTCTGTATGGCCCTGCGTGGTCATTCGCGGCGACATGCACAAAATTCGCATAGGCGCGCGCACCAGTGTGCAGGATGGCTCAGTGCTGCACATCACCCACGCCAGCACTTACAACCCGGCCGGGCATCCGCTCATTATTGGCGACGACGTTACCGTCGGCCATGCGGTTTGCCTACACGGGTGCACCATCGGCAACCGCGTGCTCGTCGGCATAGGCTCGACCATTCTCGACGGCGCAGTAGTGGAAGATGACGTAGTGATAGGCGCAGGCTCATTGGTGCCGCCCGGCAAACGGCTCGAATCCGGCTTTATGTATATGGGCTCGCCGGTGAAACAAATCCGCCCGCTCAAAGATTCAGAAAGATCTTTCTTTTTATACTCCGCGAATAATTACGTGAAATTGAAAGACACCTATTTATTGGAAAACAGCTAGCGATTAAAAGACACTTATCTCAAGGAGCAAGAATGAATTACGCACTACCCATTGCTGGCGAATTCGATAACAGTTTTCCCGTACACAAAATTATTTGCATCGGCCGCAACTATGCCGAGCACGCGCGCGAAATGGGCCACGATCCCGAGCGCGAACCACCGTTCTTTTTTTTCAAACCGCAAAGTGCATTGGCGCAAAATAATAGCGATTTTATTTATCCGCATTTTTCGCAACAAGTCGAACACGAACTTGAATTGGTGATTGCAATTGGCAAAGCCGGTGCGCAAATTCCGTTTGCCCAAGCGGCCGATTATGTTGCGGGTTTTGCCGTAGGTTTGGATATGACCTGTCGCGACATTCAAAAAGAAGCGAAAAAATTGGGCCGGCCCTGGGAGCTCGCGAAAGGCTTCGATGGCTCAGCCCCTTGCACTGCCATTCAACGCGGTTCGTTGGCGGATTTGGAAAAGTGTGGCGACTTGGTATTAACCCGTAACGGCAAAGAAGTGCAACGCGGCAATTGGCGCGAGATGGTCTGGTCAATCCCGGAGTTAATTGCCGAAGTGTCGCGCTATATAAAGTTAGAAGCAGGCGATTTAATTTTTACCGGCACCCCAGCAGGTGTTGGCCCGGTACTACCGGGTGATAAATTGTGTGCAAGATTGGAAGGGTTTGCGCAGGAATTGAATATTACTGTTAGGACGCAACAGGGCTGATTTTTACAGCCCTGCCGGTGAAAAACTACGGCAGATCAAACACCAAAGCTTGAACCGCTTGCTGCTGTGCAATCATCACCAAACTCTCAATATCTTCGATTTTTGCACCATCACCTGGCTTCACAATTTCTCCCTCAATTGCCAGTTCGCCGTTGATCACATGCACGTAGTATTTACGTTTCGTTGATACAGGCAATTCAGCGCTGGTGTTACCGTCGAGCAGTAGTTGATACAAACGCGCGTCCTGTTTGATCACTAAACTGCCCGCTTCACCATCCGGGCTGACTGCCAGGGTTAGGCCTTTGTTACTACCGAAATCTTTTTGCTGGTAGCCCGGGGTCTGACCGTACACATTCGGCTGGATCCAGATTTGCAAAAAGTGCAGGCCTTTGGTCGGCGACGGATTGAATTCACTGTGACGAATGCCGCTGCCCGCTGACATCAATTGGAATTCGCCGGGCGGCAAAGTTGCCACATTACCTTCGCTGTCTTTGTGCGCAATTTCGCCGTCGAGCACGTAGCTGATAATTTCCATATCGCG
>DATIDX010000313.1:0-13037 GCA_035456025.1 Cellvibrio sp.
AGTTAAAAACCATCCTCCACATAATGGAAATGCACATTTGCGATAATCGGGCTTAACAATATAAGTCGTGGCAGCTGGTTCAGGGGTGATAATGGATTGCGCCTGCACACTGAAGCTGAAAATGGAGGCACAAAACGCGAGTAACAACGCGCTACGTGTTATTAGGGAGTTTATGTTGTTCATAATAGTAAGTCCTGTTATTTAATTACGAAAATGGAAGAGCGTATACACATGGCTGATGCAAATCTGGATCAGCGAATGCAGGCCTTATACTAAACCTTGTTATTTATTAGTCATGTCGATTGTCAAACTGTGCGCCAGGCTTTTGTAATAAATTGTTTTTTTGATATTTACCTGTTGTGGAGTCTTCTTTGAAAGCGAGCTTGCCGTCATGGCTGTCAGGATTGTTAATACTGATTGTGGTGCCATTTTTTTTCATTGGTGGGCCGGATGTCTTCTCATCACCCTTCGCGAAAAATATTTGGAATTTTGGTCATATTATTTTTTTTGCGATATTGATGTTATTGATCCAGGCATTTAAACCGTTGGTGCGCTGGCAGCAATGGTTATGGGTTACTGTGATTGCGGTAGCCTTGGGAGTTGCGATTGAATTCATCCAGCAGTTTGTCGGGCGCAATGCCAGTGTGGATGATGTCCTGCATAATTTATTTGGCGTATGGCTAGGTTTATTTTGGGGGCAAAAGCCGACGCGCATTGTATGGGGATTGCGTTTTGCCAGCCTGTTATTTTTGTCGCCTGCCTTGTGGTTAGTTATCGATTCCGGTGCGGCCAATCTGGTTTTGCGCCATCAATTCCCGCAGGTCAATAGTTTTGAAGCGCGCTATGAAATGGAGCAAATACAAGCCAATCTCCGGCAGGTAAAGCTTCACCAGGTGTCGTCGATCCGCAGTCATGCTGAGAACTCATTGGAAGTTACCTTGAGCACTGACAGGTATGCGGGTTTGAGCCTGCTGGGACCTTATGGCGATTGGGGAAAATATAAAACGATAACCATGGATTTTTATAATCCGGACCCACAAGTTTTGGATCTGGTCATTAGAATTTCGGATTTTTCCCACGATCGAGGCACAAACGATATTGCAGACAGGTTTAATCGTCGGTTGGTTTTAATGCAAGGCTGGAACCAGGTTCGGATCGATTTGGATGAGGTTCGTAACGCGCCGCGCGGTCGCACTATGCGTATGGATGAAATCTGCAACCTGACAATCTTTGCGATGCAATTGTCGCAGCCGCGCACATTCTATTGGGACAATGTCAGGCTAGAGTAGTGACCACGCGGTTGCGACCGGCAGATTTGGCTTCATAAAGCGCAGTGTCCGCCGCTTTAAAAAGCTGCTCCAGGTTTTCGTTGGTTTTTAAGGTCGCAACACCGAAGCTGGCAGTAATAGTGATATTTTTGTGCAGGGTCTGCCGTGCAATCAGCTCGCGCAATTTATCGGCGATTGCACGTGCGCTTTCAAGATCTGTGTCGCGGCAAACCAATACAAACTCTTCTCCACCCCAGCGTGCAAACAGATCCTGGGTGCGCGTGTGTTGTTGCACAATGTTGGAAAGATTGCTGAGCACCAGATCGCCAACATCATGACCGTATTTATCGTTGACCTGTTTAAAGTGGTCTATGTCAATCATTACCAACGACAGGGGTTTGCGGTGGTTGTGCCATTCCTGCAGCCCCAGGCTAATAGCTTCTTCAATACCAAGACGGTTGAATGCACCGGTCAATGGGTCGGTCTTGGCTTGTATTTCCAGCGCCTTACTACGGGTATCCAACACTTCATTAATTTCGATTAGCTCCGATTCACGCTTCCGCTGGATTACCACCTCATCTTTTAGTTTGATAATCCGGTAGGCCAGGAAGCAAAGGATAATACCCAACCAAATCACCATGATGACCAGATACCAGTCGGCAGTACTCAATGCCTGGCCAATAAATTCCACGCGGTGTAAATGGAATTCATGTGTGCCGAGTGGTTTTCCGGAGCCGGTTTGCACTTCAAAAATGGTGATGTTGTCAAATTGCGGATGACTTAATTGCGGCGGGATTTTATTTTCCAGTACCCACCAATTGGCCACGAAAAAATCTTTTAGTGAAAATTCTGCCATGCCGTTAAGCAATGTGTTGTCAACTTCAATCTGGTTATATTTAGTGCTCTGCAAAATTTCTTTAGTGCTATAGAGTGGATCGAAATTGCGCAGTGAAATACGAACTGTTTGACTAGGACCTTTATAATCGAGCCACAGACGGATTTTATTGTAGTGGCGCAGATCTATGCCGTGGACGCGCTCTTTATCAAAAAGGACTTCAAAACCGCAGAATGGATAGGCATAGCTGTCGCGCAATATGCAGCGCCACTGCATATTTTTTTCATCGTCCAGATAGATACTGGAATTGCCACCGCTTTCTCTATCGTCGTAGATATTCAACGCCATGCCGCTGGTATTATCGATAACCAGGCGCTCTTCCAGGATGTGTTCTTCACCAGCAATTGCAAAGATTGTGAAAATGACCAAGAGGCCGAGGATGATTTCGAAATAGAGGCGGTTCGGGGCTGTTTGAGGCATACATCAGGGCTCCAGCGACGGATACATTTTGCATCCAACAACTATTCTTATTTTCGCTGCGTTATGTAATTGCGATTTGGGTGATGTTGGCTGTTGTCGAATAACCCGCCTTGGAGTAAATACCTGCGAATGCAGACAATAATTGAGGAGCATCCAAGCGACCGGATTGATCATAGAAGCTAATTGCGCGCACAGCAATAGCGCAGGTTGGGATGCTTGGTAAAGATATGAAACTGTGTGGGTAAGACCGGTTAAAGAACAGCCGCCGATGACCTGGCGGCTAATAATATTATTATGGTATAGACCGAGTACCTGAAGTTCAGGTTCTGTTGCAAGGCACGACTTTTTTATTGTGGACGTGGCGCTTTAATTAAAAGTCCAAGTCTGAAATATCGTCGTAACCCAGTTGATCTTTGATACGGCGACGTTCCAATCGATCTTCGATTTTGCGACGCATTTCCAAGGTGTGCTGACTGGCTTCTTTGCCGGTGAGCTTTGGTGTTGCCTCTTCATCATCGGTTTCGATGCTAACATCACTCATTAGATCGGCATCTGGTGACTCTACATCAACTGACATAAGACTACTCCAACATTGACAGAGAGAGGGGTGGCGTCGATTTCCCCAATGTGGAAATTTGACCCGCGCTATTTACCATAGCCTAATAAAAAACAAAAGAAAAATCGTCCGGGGCCAATAAAATTTTTCTTTTTACCTTGGTCGTGAACTGGGGTACAAAGCGCGCCTGTTGCGATGGCCGCGCCGTGCTTACCGGGCAGACGAATCGAGGACCTACCTTCAGCAAACTGAGGACTCCAACATGGCAAAAAAACAACCCGAAGTAATTGGGTGGCGCGAGTGGCTAGGGCTGCCCGATCTGGGTATCCCCGCTATCAAGGCCAAGGTCGATACTGGTGCACGAACCAGTGCACTACACGCTTACTACGTTACGCCCTTTGAAAAGCATGGCAAGCCCTGGGTGAGATTTGGTCTCCATCCCTTGCAAAAAGACAGTTTGACCTGCATTGAATGTGAAGCGCCGGTGAAGGATGTGCGCATGGTTACCGATTCTGGCGGCCATTCTGAAGAGCGAATCGTTATAGAAACGCGTGTTCTGATTAATGGTATTGGCCTGCTTATTGAGGTGACCCTGACTGACCGCGAGAATATGCGCTTCCGTATGTTGCTGGGCCGCAGTGCGCTCAAGCAGGGGTTTTGGGTCGACAGCAGTAAATCATTTTTATTGGGTGGAAATAGAAATCAGCCGGTGATGGCATCGTTTTAACCCCCTAATTATTCTTTTCATACGCTCAGGGTTTTTATGAAAATCGCAATTTTGTCGCGCAACCGTCGCCTCTATTCCACCCGTCGCTTGGTCGAGGCCTGCATCAAGCGTGGCCACGAAGTGCGGGTAATCGACATTCTCAAGTGTTACATCGATATAGCTTCTGCCAGCCCGGCAATCTGGTACATGGGCGAACAGTTAGAAGATTTTGATGCGGTAATTCCGCGTATAGGTGCGTCTGTCACTCACTATGGCTTGGCGGTAATCCGTCAGTTTGAAATGATGGGGGTCTACTGCCTGACTGAGTCGATTGCGCTGGGGCGCTCGCGCGATAAGCTGCGTGCATTGCAGCTACTGTCGCGTAAAGGAATTGGCCTGCCCAAGACCAGTTTTGCCTACAACGTGCATGATGCCAAAGAGCTGATCAAATTAGTGGGCGGCACTCCGCTGGTGCTCAAACTGTGCGAGGGTACCCAAGGGCGCGGCATAGTATTGGCTGAAACTCAGAAAGCGGCGGAGAGTGTGATTGAAGCCTTCCGTGTACTGCATGCCGAGTTTTTGGTGCAAGAGTTTATCCAAGAGGCAAATGGTAGCGATGTACGCTGTTTTGTCATTGGCGATAAAGTCGTTGCAGCTATGCAGCGCACCGCACAGGAGGGTGAATTCCGCTCCAACCTGCATCGCGGTGGCACTGCGAAAGTCACCAAACTTACACCGAATGAGCGGCGTACCGCTATCAAAGCCGCCCAGACCATGGGTTTGCAGGTCGCCGGGGTTGATTTATTACGCTCCAGCCGTGGGCCTTTGGTGATGGAAGTTAACTCTTCGCCGGGCTTGGAGGGGATTGAGGGGGCGACCCAAAAGGATATCGCTGATGCAATTGTGGAGTTTGTTGAGGAAAACGCGCGCCCGAATGCCAATAAGAGCCGAGGCAAGGGCTGATGTGCTAACGGGGGCTCAAGCCCCCAGTTTCAGATGGGGTTCCAGATTGATAATGGTGCCATCGAAATAGAAACGGCCATTGCGAAAGTGATTTTCCAATTGCCTTGCGGTCATGGGTTTTGCGTAGAGGAACCCCTGCGCTTGGTCGCATCCTTTATCGCGCAGCCAATCTGCCTGCCGCTCATTTTCAACGCCCTCCGCGACTACACGCATCTGCATGTTATGTGCGAGGCCGATAATTGATCTTGCGATAGCGGCATCATTATCGTCGTCATGGATGTCGTTGATAAAGCTGCGGTCAATCTTGAGCTTCTGGATCGGGAAGCGCTGCAAATAAGCCAGCGATGAATAACCGGTGCCAAAGTCATCAATGGCGAGAAACATGCCCATTTGGTTCAGTTGGTTGAGTTGGTTGATCGTCTCGCCCGCATGCTCCATGGCACAACTTTCAGTAATCTCCAACTCCAGGTATTTGGCTTCCAGCCCCGTTTCGTTGAGGATTGCTTCCACTTTGCCGGGGAAATTCTTCTGGCGGAATTGGCGCGGAGACAAGTTAACTGCAATTTTCCCTACGAATTTTCCAGCGTTCAACCAAAGCTTTTGTTGCCGACAGGCCTCGCGCAACACCCATTCTCCGATGGGCACTATCAACCCGGTTTCTTCCGCCAAGGGAATAAAATGTGCCGGCGATACCAGGCCGCGATCTGGATGTTGCCAGCGCACCAAGGCCTCTACGCCCGTCATCTCGCCAGTTTTTAAATCGACTTGTGGCTGGTAATAAAGCACTAGTTGTTGCTGCTCAACCGCGCGACGTAAATCATTCTCCAGCAGCAGGTAATTTACTGCTGTTGCATTCATGCCTTTGGTATAGAACTGGCAATTGTTTTTGCCCGCCTCTTTGGCCTTGTACATGGCGATGTCGGCGTTCTTCAGCAGCTCGTCGGTATCTGCGCCGTCATCAGGGAAGACGCTCACCCCGATACTCACAGTGGTAGTGATGTTATGGCCGCTGATTTCCAGTGGGCGCGACAATGTACTCAGCAATTTGTTGGCGACAAACACCACATCCTCAAGGTCGTGGATCCCTTCCAATACCACTACAAATTCATCGCCGCCCAAGCGCGCTACTGTATCCATATCGCGCACACCTTCGTTCAGGCGCATGGCGATGGCTTTGAGCAGGATATCCCCTGCATCGTGGCCAAGGCTGTCATTAATATTTTTAAAGCGATCAATATCAAGCAGCATCAAGGCTACTTTCGAGTTGGCGCGGCGCGCACGCGCGAGGCCATGATAAATTCGGTCGTAAAACAGCGAGCGGTTGGGCAGGGAGGTGAGCGAGTCGTGAAAGGCCATGTAGTTGAGGCGCGACTGCTGTTCGCGCAGGGCATTTTCCGCCAGCTTGCGCTCTGAAATATCGGTGCCAATGGTGCAGACACCGAAGACATTGTTCTCTTTGCTGCGCAGCGGGAATTTCACCATCAAATAGGTGTGCTGGCTGCCATCTTTGTGCATCAAATCCAATTCAACTTCATAGGTCTGCTGTTTGGTTTTGGCAGCGACATCAATCTCCCACATCGATTGGGCGACATCTTTGGGGTAGACATCAAACACGTTTTTGCCGACGAAGCCTGACTCGTCGATATTCGCCATCTGCTTGAAGTGTTCACTCGCGAGGACTACGTTGCCGTCCAGATCTTTTACTGAAATTAGCGCAGGGGAGTAACGCAAAATCGCGTTAAGGTAGGTTTCGCTGGCCCAGAGTGCTTGCTCCGCCAAGCGAAAGCGTTCGGATTGCTCCTCGTGGTGCCACATATCGATGACTTGCCGCACTAAGAGCGAACTGAAAGTCCAGACAGTATCCAGCTCGTTTACTGCCTGTTGCAGTTGCGCCAATTCGTGCGCCGACTCCATATAAAACACAGCGATGGTTTTGTTCTTTTCCTGAATAGGATGAAGAAAACAAGAGTGAGTGCCTTTTTGGATGAAGAGCGCGCCGAGGGTGCTGATTGCCTGTTGATCCAAAGCGCAGGCGCGACCCGAGTCAAAAACCTGATGGATATGTTGGTGGGGTAAATAATTCAGTCGACTGAGCGAAGTAGCTATGCCATTGACCAGCGGCTCATCGGTGCCAGCGGCGGCTATGGCTTCAACATATAAGTGGCTGTCGCGCTCAACAATTAATACTGCGCGGCTAATGGCTTTTTTGGCAATGACCAGCTTAACCAGTCGCTCGGCAATCTGTTTGTGGTTTAGATCAGTAAAAAGTTGCTGGAACTTTTTGATCAGTTCGATCGCAGTATTCTTTGACTGCCCTGCTTCACTGTTCTGCATATTCGCTCAATTTGGGTAATCGTCTCGCCATTTAGTGCATTCCGCCCTGGTTATTTCCCATAGGCGGCGCTGGATCACTCTCACTAAAAACCTAACCTGTGGCCGCTCTTCCGGGGCCTGCAATTCCCAAATTTCTACATCGAATCAGCACTTTACAACAAAAAAGCTTATTGGAGATTTTTTTTATGATAAATAAACAGTGAACTAATGGGCGAAATAAAAACATGAGGGAAATTTTGTCGCACTCAATAAAACGGGTGTTTCGAAAATTCCCAGTCGACGGCGGCATTCTGCGAAATAGATGAAAATTGTGCCAATAATGTGCTTTTATAAGAATGTACAAATAGTGCTCGGGTTGTAGTCTGACGGAAATTGATAGCGATGTGTTAGCTGCCTCGCTTTTGGCTGGCATTAATCTAAAATTATTTTTATATCAGCGGCATAAGCGGGAGTCCTGCATGCGCCATCATGTTCCTTTCGTGGGTGAACGCAAAGTTGTGCGCGCCGATGATGAGCGTGCGCGCAGCAAACGGACTAGTGGCCGGGTTATTGATGACGTCGTTGGTGACGGAAAAGTCCAAAGCAGTTGGGATGATGTAGTTCCCAGTGGCTGGATTGACCAGTCCCAGCCGAAGCCGCAGATAGCGGCAACCAAAACCTCCGCCTCTGCACCTAAAGGGCAGGTTCCAATTGCGCCTGGCGTTAAAACCCAATCTGCCAACACGGGCAAAAATATCCCCCCGAAAAAGCCGGGTTCCAGCACTGTTACCTTTTCCGATGCGGCGTCCATGGATTGGGTTTTGATAAATAATGGCCGCGGTTTGCGCGTAAGCGTTTATGGCAACCTGGATAATGATTTACGCAAGGAATGGATGCGCCTCTTGGAGGATGAAGAGTTTGCCGCAATTAAGGAGTTTGAATTTAACTTCAGTGAGACACCGGCGCTAAGCCTGACCGGGTTAGGTATGCTGCTACTGTTTAAAGAGCGCAAAGGTTTCGGCCGCGAGGCCATCAGGTTATGTAATTGCAATAAAGATGTAGTGCAACTTTTACTGTGGACGGGGATGGATAAATATTTTTCAATCGAGAACACGCAAATTTCTGCTGGCCATTAAATCCTGTGCGCAACCTGTACTGCAGAGACAAAAAAGCCCGACAATGTTCGGGCTTTTTAATTGGCGGACCGTTAATGCGAATTACAATGCTTTGAGTGCATCGATCAGTGCCTGCATTTCTGCATCGGTACCGATGGTAATGCGCAGGAATTGGTTGATGCGCGGTTTGTTAAAGTAGCGCACCAGGATTTTGTGGTCGCGCAAGTACTGCGCAACCTCTGCAGCATTTTTCCCAACCGGTTCGGTAAAGACAAAATTGGCTTGCGATGGCAGCGTCTTAAAGCCGAGTTTTTCCAATTCGCTGACTGTCCACTCGCGTGTAGCGATAATTTTATCGCGGCAGCTTTTAAAGTAAGCATCATCTTCAAAGGCCACAATAGTGGCTGCTTCAGCGATGCGATCCAGCGGATAGGAATTGAATGAGTTTTTAACGCGATCCAGCGCATCAATCAAATCTTTGTGACCAACCGCAAAACCCACGCGCATACCGGCAAGCGAACGGGATTTGGACAGTGTTTGCACCACTAACAGATTCGGATATTTATCGACTAATTTGATCGCCGTTTCCGCACCAAAATCTACGTAAGCTTCATCGACTACCACAACAGATTCGGTGTTGCTTTGTAGTAATGCTTCGATTTCAGCCAAAGGAATTCCAATGGCGGTAGGTGCATTCGGATTAGGGAAAATAATTCCACCATTCGCACGCGCATAGTCAGCGAAGTTAATGGTGTAATCATCGCGCAGTGGAATGGTTTGCGCTTCTATGCCGAATAATTTGCAGTACACCGGATAAAAGCTGTAGCTGATATCGGGGAACAGCAGCGGTTTTTCCTGTTGGAAAAACGCCATAAATAACAGCCCCAGAACTTCATCCGAGCCATTGCCGACAAACACTTGTTCCGCCGTCACGCCGTAATAGCCGGCGATAGTATTTTTCAGTTTTTTGGAATTGGGATCGGGGTAAAGGCGCAAGCGGTCGATGGCGTCATGGGTCATCAGGTCGATCACTTTGGGTGAGGGCGGGTAGGGGCTCTCGTTGGTGTTCAACTTGATTAAACCATCAATTTGCGGCTGCTCACCGGGCACATAAGGCTCCAGCTCGCGCACCACCTGACTCCAAAACTTCGACATGCTTGCTCCTCAACTGTTGCAGCAAAAAAAGAATGCGCAGTATACGCGTTGAGGCGCGTGGCTCACACCCAGCGTTTTAACAAAATGCTCGCGTTTACCCCGCCGAATCCAAAGCCGTTGGAGATGGCGTAGTCGATAGCGGTAGCGCGCGCTGCGCTGCTAACGATATCCACACCTGCTGCCGCTTCATCGGGATGTTCCAGATTTAACGTGGGCGGGATCATCTGGCCGCGCAATGCCAGCGCGGTGAAAATCGTTTCAATACCGCCCGCTGCACCCAGTAAATGGCCAGTGGCGGATTTGGTTGAGCTCACCGCGATTTTCCCCTCGGCACCAAACACACGTTTGATAGCCGCAAGTTCGCCTTTGTCTCCAACCGGTGTGGAAGTCGCGTGGGCATTGAGGTGCTGGATTTGATCGGGTTTGATGCCCGCTTGTTTGATGGCCAATTCCATCGCGCGTTTTGCACCGTCGCCGTCTTCTGGCCCGGAGGTCAGGTGATAGGCATCAGCGCTGGTGCCGTAGCCGACAATTTCGGCAATTGGCTGTGCGCCGCGAGCGAGTGCGTGTTCAAGTGATTCGATTACTAGAATGCCCGCACCTTCGCCCATCACAAAACCATCTCGGTCGCGATCAAATGGGCGTGATGCCTTGGTCGGCTCCTCATTAAATTCAGATGATAAGGCGCGCGCTGCCGCAAAACCGCCGAGGCTTACGGTGTGGATACAGGCTTCGGCGCCGCCACAAATCGCAACATCCACCTCGCCCGCGCGGATCATCCGTGCTGCATCGCCAATGGCTTGTACTCCTGCCGCACAGGCAGTGACGGGCGCGCCTAACGGGCCTTTGAATCCGTATTTAATCGAGACATGTCCCGCCGCCAGGTTGACCAGAAATGAGGGAATAGTGAAGGGCGATAATTTTCGTGTACCGCGTTCATCGGCGGTGCGTACCGCATCGGCAATTGCAGGGAATCCGCCCACACCTGAGGCGATAATCGTCGCCGTGCGCTCCCGTTGTTCTTCAGTTGCTGGCTGCCATTGCGCTTGTTGCAATGCTTCATCGGTGGCGGCGAGTGCGAGCAAAATAAAGCGATCCATTTTGCGCTGGTCTTTGGGCGTGACAATCGCATCCGGATTCAAACCCGCTTCTGCATCTTCTTCAATAGAGGGGACTACACCGCCCACTTTAGCGGGCAAGTCTTTGACCATTTCATCCGGCAAGCGGCGCAGGCCGGATTTTCCCGCCAGCAGCCGCTGCCATACAGGCTCAATGCCGCAGCCAAGCGGTGAAGCTATGCCCATGCCGGTGATAACAATACGTGTCCGCGCGCTCATTGGTTGCTCCGGTTTTTTAAATGACGGTCATAATGTATAAAATTATATGACGGTCATCATGTATACTGTCAAACACTATTTGGTCATAAACAGATGACGCTTGTGGTATCTATCCACTTGCAGGCAGGTATAACGATGAGAGTAAGCAGAGAGCAAGCAGCAGAAAATCGCGGAAAAATTTTGCAAACCGCCGCGCAACTATTTCGCGAGAAGGGTTTTGATGGCATTGGCATCGCCGACTTGATGAAAAAAGTCGGTTTAACCCACGGTGGTTTTTACGGCCACTTTGCCTCTAAAGAAGATTTGATGGCGCAGACCTGCGCTTACGCGGCGGATGAACTGCTGGAGCAGGGGCAGGCGGCGCGAGCGATAGCAAAAGGATCGAAATATAAAGCGTTTATCGCACGTTATTTATCGACCGAGCATCGCGATAATCCCGGCAGCGGTTGCTTGATGGCGGCCTTGGGTGCGGATGCTGCGCGCCAATCGCCCGCGATTAAACAGGCTTTTACCCAGAGTTTTAATCGCCTGCTCAGCGCTATGATGAATCTATTGCCTGCAACCAAAACCGAAGCCGCCAAACGCGAACAAGCGCTGCTAACACTGGCTACTTTAGTGGGCGCACAAGTCATTGCACGGGCGGTGGATGACCCCAAACTATCAGAAGAAATATTGCGGTTGGTGAATAAGAAGTTACATTAAGAGCGTTGGCTATGTCTTTTCCATACCAACTGTTACTGCTTTTTTATCGAAGCTGACTACACGTTTGCAGCCTGCGTGTTCACAAACCAGTGTGATCAATGCATCGCTAAAATCGGCGTTGCCCGAGCGGAAACGTTTTAACGCGAGATAAACAAGATCCGTTTTTTCAATGGTGATTTGTTTAATCGTGAGCAGGGAATCAAGTACGTTGATGACATCATCTTTTGTCTGCGCGTAACAGGATTCTAATACCCAGGTAATTTCAATCAGGGATATTAACGTAATATAGCCCTGATTTTTTTCGTTGAGCTCTTGCTCAATAATACGATTAGCAATGGCAGATTGCTTGACGTCGTCCTGCGTCAAATAACGAATCACCACGTTGGTATCCAGTCCGATCATTATTTGCTTACCTTGCGTTTAATGGCAGCATCCATAGCTTCCAGTGAAACTGTTTTTTGCGCTTTAACGATACCTTTGATACTGGTGACATCTTTGTTGGCGGCAATAATTTCAAAGCGGCCCTCGCCAATTTTGATAAATTCCAACCGATCACCCGCTCCTACATGCAGCTCTGATCTGATGGCTGATGGGATGGTAATTTGCCATTTACTGGTCAATGTTGCTGTTGTCATAAGCTGCCCCTTTGGCTTGAGTGCCTTACCCATTACTTTTGCCTTACTTTGCGTAAGGTATAGCATGTGTGGGTGGCGGGGCAACCAACTTTACCTAAGTCCTTAGGCTTTATTAAAACTTAATAACCAACAGTAAAACGCTGTTGTGAGTGCGCGGGGTTTTCCAGCTCATCGATAAGTGCAACGGCGAAATCTTGATTTGAAATCCGACTCTCACCCTGTTCGTTTACCAGAAGCTGATCTTTGCCCAGCCGGAATTTACCGGTGCGCTCGCCGGGTTCGATAAACGCCGAAGGCGATAAGTAAGTCCAATCCAATACTTTTTCTGCGCGCAGCAAGTTCAAGAATTCACGCGCTGCCAAAGCGACCGCTTTCCACTCGGCGGGAAATTCCGGGGTATCAACCAGTTGCACACCCGGTGCAACTTCCAAACTGCCTGCGCCACCGACGACGATCAAACGCGGCACGCCAGATGCTTTAACGGCATCGATCAACGCTTGCAGATTGAGCCCGTCGTGGTGCAGGGAAATAATCGCCGCTTCATGCCCGGCCAGTGCAGCAGTAACCTGTGCAGCGTTGTGGACATCCAGGGCTCTGCTGGTGAGCTGCGGATGCGCGGCGACTTTGCTGGTATCGCGCACCAGGGCGGTAACCTGATGTTGGCGATTGATAGCTTCGGCCAGAATGTGTTGACCGATAAAACCGCTAGCGCCGATGAGTGCAACTTTCATGATCTATTCCTCGTGTGGGTGATTTGTTTCAGTGAGGTCAGTATGCGATGGATTTATTGTGCTGATAAGATGGTCTTATCTTCATAATGAGTTCACTTAAACTGGACAATTGGGCGGGCGCTTGCCATGGCAAATTTGTTGGATATCAACCTCAACCGGTTGGTCGTGTTTGTAGCTGTCGTCGAAACCGGTTCGATTACCGCTGCTGCAAAGCGGCTAGGGCTCGCAAAGACCATGGTCA
>DATIDX010000314.1:0-7761 GCA_035456025.1 Cellvibrio sp.
GGCGGCACTAAAATTCCTGCGGTTGCCGGCACCAGATCAGCTACCGCACCCGCGCGCGCTGCTATCACCGGTAATCCAAAACTCAGCGCTTCGGCAAATGCCATTCCATAGCCTTCAAATAGCGACGGCAGTACAAACACATCGGCTGCCGCGTATTCGCGCGCGGTATCGATAATCATACCGGTAAATATAATGCGCTCTTCCAATCCGTAGGCTTTCACTTTTTGGTGTAGCAAGGCGGACCACTCCAAATCAAAATCCATACCCCCGGCAAAGCGCGCTGTCCAAGGCAAGTGTTGAACTTGCGCGAGTGCATCGATCAACACATCGTGCGCTTTGCGCCGCGTCAAGGTGGCGATGGTGAGCAAAACTGGCGGATTACCGCCGCAGCGGGCGAAGTTTTGTCGATCAGTTCCCGGTTCTGCAACGGAAATTTTTGCTGCGGGAATCGCAAATTGTTCGATCAGGATACTGCGTGTCATAGCGCTGGTGACTATCACCGCTTGCGCTGCATTTAACGCGCGCTGTTCCGAATGAAAGAGGCTTTGCACCTGTTCGCTTGATAGGCCTGCTTCCAGCATCAGCGGATGGTGGCAAAGTGCAATCAATCTTAGCCGGTGCTGGTGCCGCTCAGCCAATTCCGCCATTACCCCAAAAGCAAGGCCGTCGATGATCACCACTGCGCCCTCGGGCAATTGCGCTAGCAGGGTTTCAGTCTCGGCAATTGCTGGTGCATCGGGTGTCGGGAATTTATTGGAAAGCGGCAGGTGTTTCAGTTTGCAGCCGCGTAAATGCAACTCGGCGATTAAACGCCGGTCATAGGCATAGCCACCGGTGCGGGTGTTGATGTCACCGGGAATGGCAAAGTAAACATTGGTCATTGGAGTGTCTTCTGCGGGAGGTTAATTCCTGCTGCAACAAGGTCGGGTTTAACCAAATCTTTTTGCTCTTGGAGGGTGGCCAATTGTCTATCACTGTCCGGTCTATTACCAGCAAATTGGCTGGTTTGATTTAATCATTTATGAACAAAAACAGTCAGTTGTCTGAGTCAAAAACAACAGGGAAAAATGTGGCTGGGAATATGTCGCCACTGTGAAAAACTAAACGGGAACTTGCCTTGCCTAATGCGGATACGCGCCGTAAGATCACAACTGTCACAATAAAAACACTGTCTAAACCTGAAGATTTTTACGTATGTCTAAACCATCTGTTACACGCACGGCCGCCGCCCGCATTCCCACCCGGCACGGCGATTTTCAACTGTGTTATTACACCAATACGCTGGATAACAAAGAGCATCTCGCTTTTTACATGGGCGATCTGGCGCAAGCAGAAGCGGCGCTCGCGCGCGTCCATTCAGAGTGTTTTACCGGCGATGTGTTGGGCTCACTGCGCTGCGATTGCGGCGAGCAGTTGGATCGTGCGCTTGAACTAGTCGCGCGGGAAGGTTTGGGCGTGGTCGTTTATCTACGCCAAGAGGGGCGGGGCATTGGCCTGGAGCAAAAACTGCGCGCCTATAACCTGCAAGACCAAGGTTACGACACCGTCGATGCCAACCTGATGCTCGGCCATGGTGCCGATGAGCGTAGCTACTCGCTCGCGGCCTGTATTCTGGAAGATCTGGGTGTGAAATCGGTACGCTTGATGACCAATAATCCGGCCAAGATCAGCGCACTGGAAGCCGAAGGTGTCAAGGTCACTGCCCGCGTACCGCTGGAGATGGCGGCCAACGCTGAAAACCAGGGCTATATGCTCACCAAAGCCAAGCGCATGGATCACCTGTTGGTCACACCCTATGCCATCGCCCAATAATACGCTGCCGCTCACTGTGAGCGCTCCGCAACTGCACCAGCAGATCGGACATTGGTTGGCGGGTGCTCAAAAAGCCTCCCAACAGGTTGATCGCCCGTTTGTGACTCTCAGTTATGCCCAGAGTCTGGATGGCAGTATCGCGATCCGCTCGGGTGAACCCCTGGCGCTGAGTGGGCATGAATCCCTGCGGCTTACCCACCATCTGCGCAGTATTCACGACGGAATCATGGTCGGCATAGGAACTGTGTTAAGCGACGACCCGCAGCTCACCGTGCGTCACTGCTCTGGTCATAATCCCCAGCCGATAGTGCTCGACAGCCAGTTGCGCATCCCCGCAACAGCGCGCCTCTGTTGCCTGCCGGACAAACGCTGCTGGGTATTGACGACGCAGAACGGCGCCAGCACAACTATCGACGGTCTTGAAATCACCGCTTTGCAAGGCGATGCCGAAGGGCGTGTCTGTTTGCAGCGTGCGCTGAAATTGTTGTGGAGCAGAGGGATTAAAAGTGTGATGGTGGAGGGCGGCGCCAATGTAATCACCGCATTCTTAAAAGCCCAGCTTGCCGATGCCGTAGTACTCACCATTACCCCGAGGCTGGTTGGCGGCTATAAAGGTGTGAGCGATTTAGGTGTCGCTTCCCGCTGTGCACTGCCACAAATTGCCCCGTTTTTTTCCGACCGTTTGGGCGATGACCTGATCGTATGGGGCAACTTGCAATACGGGGATTCCACTCGATGACTGGAAATGCGTCGGTCAGTGACGCTCCTGTCGTGCAACAGCTATGGTTCACCGATATCCACCAGGTTGAAGTCCGCACCGCAGCCTTGGCCGCTCCCACTGCGGGTGAAGTGCTGGTGAAGGTCGATTGTTCGGCCATCAGCGCCGGTACCGAGATGCTCGTGTACCGCGGGCAAATCCCCGCTGAAATGGCGCTCGACGCCAGCCTCACCTCCCTGCAAGATCGCCCGGTTTATCCGCTGCAATATGGGTACGCCAGTGCTGGCCAGGTGGTGGGATTGGGCGCGGGTGTTGATCAAGATTGGTTGGGAAAACGCGTTTTTTCATTTCAACCCCATGCCAGCCATTTTATCGCCCAGCCGTCTGACCTGATTGAAATACCCGACGATATTAGTGCCGAAGCGGCGGTGTTTTTGCCCAACATGGAAACCGCCGTGAATTTGATCCAGGACGGCGCGCCCGCCTTGGGTGAACGAGTGGCGGTGTTAGGGCAGGGTATCGTGGGATTGTTGGTGTCGGGGCTGCTCGCGCAATATCCGCTCGCGCAATTGACCGCGCTGGATGCAATTGCCTTGCGCCGCGAACGCGCCTTGCAACTAGGTGTCGGGCAGGTGTGTGATCCTTTTTCCGATGCCGATATAGCCAGGTTGAAAGCGCAACTATTTTCCGATGCTTCAAGTAAAGGCGCGGATTTGGTTTATGAAGTCAGCGGCTCACCCCAAGCATTAAATCTCGCCATTGAGTTGAGTGGTTTTGCCAGCCGAATTGTGATTGGCAGTTGGTATGGGAACAAAACGGCGGCGGTGGCGCTGGGTGGAGATGCGCATCGCAATCGCCTTAAAATAACCACCAGCCAGGTGAGCAGCCTGGCACCGGAATTGAGTGGCCGCTGGAGCAAGGCGCGGCGCTTTGAGTTGACCTGGCAGATGTTGCGCCAGTTAAACCCGCAGCAATTGATTAGCCATCGCGTGGCGATTGCCGATGCGCCATCACTCTACCAAAACTTGCATGAATCGCCCGACAATATTTTGCAGGCGATTTTCCTTTATCCATAAAACCAGAATTATTAAGCAGGATTTATTATGTACACCGTGGCAGTAACCCGTGAATTTATCGCTAACCATTTCCTCGTCGGCGGCGACTGGGGTGCAGAAAATCACCCGCATGCACATCACTTTGTGGTGGAAATTAGCATTGAAGGCAGCCAATTGGATCAACACGGCTATTTGGTCGATATAGTTGATATTGAAGCGGCGCTGGATAAAACCGTACATTATTTTCGCGATTCCCTGCTTAACGACAAACCGGAATTCGCAGGCCTGAACCCGAGTATTGAACACTTTAGCCGTATTATCAGCGAGCAAATGATCGGGCGCGTGCGTCCACTCGGCAACGCCTCACTCAACGTTAAACTCTGGGAAAACGCCACCTGTTGGGCGGCCTACCGCACGCAATTTTAATTTCCTATCCCCTATAGTGGTTGGCAAGTCTTGGTAAAACCAGCTTGCCGCTACTAGCTGCAGCTTTGCATCTCGCCGGACTCTGGGCCAAGCTTGGATAAGCGTCGAGCCGGCATTCGATTTTTCCTGAATGCTATGCTTTCGCTTAATCGCCTGCGGTTAAGGATCGCTTATGGAAAACAAATTCATTTGCTCGGTGTGCATTGCCATGCAAGTCCTGTGTACTAGCTGCGCGCAAAACCCGGTTGTCGAGCCAGAAAAAGCGGCGCTTGAAGCCGGTGAAGTAAAGGTCATTTTCAAAGGGCCGGATGAGCGGTTCGGCGATTTATTTGTTGCCGTACAAATGTCGGGAATATTTTCCGACTCAAAAACTTTTGTGGATGCGATACCGTTATTTCCCGACGAGGAAATACTGGCAAGTTACGCCACCCGCAAAAACCAGCCGCGTTTTAATTTAAAAGAATTTATTACCGATAATTTTGTTATACCGCTTGATAGCCCCACCCACTTTGTTACCGATCCCTCCAAAAGCGCCACCGAACATATCAATATTTTGTGGGACATACTCACCCGTCGCCCCGGCGCGGTGGTGGATACAGGTACGCTCATTCCTCTGCCCAAACCCTATGTGGTGCCGGGTGGGCGTTTCCGTGAAATTTATTATTGGGATAGTTATTTCACCATGCTGGGATTACAAGCTTCTGGCCGCGACGATTTGGTCGCCGACATGGTGGAAAATTTTTCGTACCTGATTACTACATTGGGTTTTATCCCTAATGGCAATCGTACCTACTACCTGACTCGCTCGCAGCCACCGTTTTATTCGCTAATGGTGAAATTGCTGGAAGCAAAGCAGGGCAAAGGCACCTTGCAAAAATATGTCAACCAACTGCAAAAAGAATATGACTTCTGGATGGATGGTGCAGCAACACTTACGCATGAAATGCCCGCACACAGGCGTGTGGTCTTGTTGCCTGACGGTTCGATCATGAATCGCTACTGGGATGACAGTGCCACGCCCAGGCCTGAATCTTACATTGAAGATATTGAATTGGTAAAAGCCCACCAAATTCCACTCGAACGCTATCGCGATATTCGCGCTGCGGCGGAATCCGGTTGGGATTTTAGCGGGCGTTGGTTTAAAGACCATGCAAAAATGACTAGCATCCATACAACAGAAATTATTCCGGTAGATCTCAATGCCTTGTTGTACCATCATGAAAAAGTACTAGCAGAAGCTTATCAAGAAGTGGGCAACAAAAAGTTGCAAAAAAAATATGCGGAGCTTGCAGAACAACGGAGGCAAGCATTGCAACGCTATATGTGGGATGAACGTGACGGCTTTTTTCATGACTATGATTTTATTTCCAAACGTGTCACTCACAATAAAACCCTTGCGGCAGTATTCCCGTTATTTTTTCAAATGGTGGATCAGCAGCAAGCAGAACGTGTAGCGCAAGTTATTAAGCAAAAATTCCTTAAGTCCGGTGGCGTGACTACTACCTTGAATGATACGCACCAGCAGTGGGACGCACCCAATGGCTGGGCGCCGTTGCAATGGATAACCATTAGAGGATTGCAACATTACCAACAGCATCAATTAGCTGAGACCATTCAAAAGCGTTGGGTTGAGGTCAACCTCAAGGTTTACAAAAACACTGGCAAAATGGTGGAAAAATACAACGTATACGATATAGGGCTCGAAGGCGGTGGAGGTGAATATCCCGTGCAAGACGGCTTCGGGTGGACTAACGGAGTGTTGTTAAAATTATTGCAGCCCTGAGTCATTTAGGTTAGTCAGAAAAAAACAATAGCTCAGTCATGGATATCAATAGGCACTGGATTTTCAAGTGCCATATTTAATCCGGCACCTTACTTTTTTATCGGCTTGGGCGGTGCGGCTCCTACAGCTTGCCACTGACGTGTGTTTACCAATTCGCCGGAAAAAATTTGATCTGACGGGCTCACGACCAAGGTGTCGTCGGTGGTAATGCCGGCAAGGATTTCCACATCGCGACCTAAATCGCGCCCGAGTTCCACTTCTTTAAAACTGATGCGGTTGCGCTCGCCGACAACTGCAACGCGGCGGGTTTGGTCGGTGATGACTAATACCGCAGCGGGAACGACCAACGTTTCTATGCTACTGGTAACCTGAATACCGACTTCCGCGTAGGCACCGGGCAATAATTTTGCGCCGGGGTTGGGTAATACCAAATCGACTTGCCGCGCGCGCGTATTGGGATCAATACCACCGGCAATGCGGTCAATTTTTGCAGTGAGTTTTGCGCCCGGTTGCTCGCGGATGTCGAGGCTTACCTCTGCACCCTGTGCCAGATTATCGGCATAGGCTTGCGGTACCCAAATCGTCAGGCGCAATGGATCGGTTTGGGTGATGGCGAATAATTCTTTGCCGCCGCCTTCAATCAGGTCGCCCACTTCAATACTGCGGCGAGTAATGATGCCAGTAAAGGGCGCGACTATGCGGCGGAAACCTTCCAGTTGTTCAAGGCGTTTTACTTTTGCATTGGCCGCTGCGAGATCTGCTTGCCCCTGGCGTACGAGACTTTGTTTTTCCGCAAGATCCTGTTGTGAGATTGCGCTCTCGCGTTCACGCAATGCTTCCCAACGTGCGAGTGTTTGCCGGGAGAGATCAAGCCGCGCAATAATTTGTTCGCGCTCCGCACGTGCTTGCGCCAATTCCTGTTCTTGCTCGGGCGCATCTATAGTCGCTAGTAGTTCGCCTTTTTTAACCAAATCGCCAATACCTTTGTGCCACTCGGTTACGTAACCGGACGTGCGCGCATAGACAACTGACTCAGTATTGCCGCGCAAGGTCGTCGGCAATTTCAATGCTTGTTTCAATTCACCGGGTTTTGCTTTGGTCACTAATACGGTGCGTTCCAATGTTTCAGCGGTGTAGTCTTGCAGTGCTTGTGCATCGCGGGTGTTTAATATCACGCGTACGCTGCCGCCAATCAACAGCAGCACCAACACACTGAGCAATACGCGCTTGGTATAGACCGTGCTGCGCTTGGCATCGGTGACCGGTAATTCAGGTGGAAGAGGATGGTAATCGTTCATTTGCCAGGACTCAAAAAGCGCTAGGGTTCGGGATAGTGGATGAAGGTGGATCAAAACGGCGTTGATTAAATGGCTGTTGCGTCAAGCGGCGATGTAAGCCGGCAAACATCACAGGTACAAACAACAATGTAGATACGGTGGCAAAAAGAAGTCCGCCAATAACAGCTTTTCCTAATGGTGCATTTTGTTCGCCGCCTTGGCCCAAGCCTAATGCCATGGGCAGCATTCCCATAATCATTGCAAAGGCGGTCATCAACACCGGGCGCAAACGCGTTGCAGCAGCTTCAAGTGCAGCAGCCAGCGGCGCAGCACCTTCATGTAAACGCGTGCGCGCAAATGACACCAGCAAAATACTGTTTGCAGTTGCCACACCCATAGTCATGATGATGCCGGTGAGTGCAGGCACGCTCAGCGTGGTGCCGGTTAAAAACAACATCCACGCGATACCCGCCAAGGCGGCGGGCAAAGCACTGATAATAATTAATGGATCTAGCCAGGATTGGAAATTCACTACGACTAATAAATAAATCAATCCAATCGCGACAAAAATTCCCCCTGCCAAACCGATAAATGCCGTATTGAGTGTTTCGATTTGGCCGCGCACTTTTAAATCGACACCGCGCGGTATTGCGGCGCGTGTTTTTTCAATTAATTTATTATTTTCACGGC
>DATIDX010000315.1:0-8421 GCA_035456025.1 Cellvibrio sp.
GCCATATTGATCACGCCCATCTGACCAAAAATAATTGCCAGGCCCAGGGCCATAAGCACGAACACTGAAAATAAAATCAATCCTGCTACACCTTGCATTGCAAAGATCGATAATAATTCCGAGCTACTGTATTCAGCGAACATAGCTGCACCTCATCTCGATAACTAAAAATCTGCTAACTACACAGAGCTTGAGGATATTTTTTAATTCAAGACCGTCTGAGGCATGGATGCCGAAGATGAGCCTACATGGATGTATTCACGGCGTGTCTTTAATTAAAAAATATCCTCACGCTCTAACTCAGATGTAACAAATTGTTGCCAGCCCGTAGGCTGGCCAATGTTTTTATTATTGATAACCTTTCGGGAATGGATCCGGCTCGATCAGGTCTTTGGTTTCGAAGACCACATCGTATTGACCATCTGGGCGCGCATGGCCGATCCGGGTTTTTGACCAGAGGTGATGATTGGGGTGAACTTTTACATAGCCTTCAGGTGCAGTGGTCAGCTCGATGCCGGGTGATGCAGCGCGTACTTTATCAATATCAAATGAGCCCGCTTTTTCTACCGCCGCTTTCCACAACCAGGGGCCGAGATACGCCGCTTGGGTTACGTCGCCGATCACAATATCTTTGCCATACATAGCTTTGAAATCCGCAACAAATTTTTTGTTGTTGTCATTCGGCAAGCTTTGGAAATATTTCATCGCGGCATAAGCGCCTTGCATGTTCTCTCCGCCGATACCGAGAATTTCGTCTTCAGTTACCGAGATGGTCAATACAATCGGTTTCTCTTTGGTCATATCGATACCGGCCGCTTTTAATTGTTTGTAGAAAGCTACGTTAGAACCACCCACTACAATTGCGTAAATCACATCCGGCTTTTTCAGTTTGATTTTGTTGATCACCGAGTTAAATTGGGTATGCCCGAGTGGATAATATTCTTCACCGACTACGCTTAAACCTAACTTCTCGATGTGCTTGCGTGCAATTTTGTTGGAGGTGCGCGGCCAGATGTAATCAGAGCCGAGCAAGTAGAAGGATTTTGCACCTTTGGTTTTTACCACCCAGTCAATACCGGCGATAATTTGTTGCGTCGCTTCCTGACCAGTGTAAATCACGTTAGGAGATTGCTCCAAGCCTTCGTAAAAGGTGGGGTAGTAGAGCATGCCGTTGTACTGCTCAAAGATCGGCAGCACCGCCTTGCGCGAAGCAGAAGTCCAGCAGCCAAATACGGCAGCGACTTTATCGTTCACCAATAATTTTTTGGATTTCTCGGCAAAGGTTGGCCAATCGCTGGCGCCATCTTCCTGGATGTATTCAATTTTGCGCCCAAGCACACCGCCCATGGCATTGATTTGTTCAATCGCCAATTTCTCTGCTTGCACAGAACCGGTTTCACTGATCGACATGGTGCCCGTCACCGAATGAAGTATGCCGACCTTTACCGTTTTGTCCGTCACCGCTAAACCAGTGGTGTTCACTTCCGCTGCATGGGCAGTGCCCAGCGCAAAAGTGGCGGCCAGTGTCAATAAACATTTTTTCCAGGTTCCGACTCCCGCGCAGCGCTTATGGAGGGGAGATAGCATGGTTTTGTTCATGGTCGTTCCTCAATTAATTAAATATCGTTTATGTCACGCACGAGCTGTAGTAGGCGTTTGCACGCAATTACCACTGAGTTTTTTACCTACCGGAATTTAATCGTCGAGAGAAAACTTTGAAGCGGAAGCTATCTCTACGCTTCACAATCTAGGCGCGGGTAACGTTTGAAACCATTCGATAAATGACACAGTCCACTACGTCATTTAACGCATGGTGGGAAAAAGTGCGATTGCGTATGAAAGTTGGTACAGCAATTGAGTAGAGATTCGCTGCCAGTGTTTAAACGCCAGCAAGGGTGCGCGCAGTCAAACTATCAACAGCTAAAAACGCACCAGGAAAGAAATGATAAGTGCATAAATGCACAAAAATAAGGCGCAAAAACTCAAGCACCGATAATTCACATTGAATCAACGAGACGTTCCCGGACGAACACATTGTTTTAACGGGTAAACCATGACTGCCAAGCAGCATATATTTCGCGTGCGGCGCAATTACAACCAGTGGGTTGCCAACCAGACACTGGAAGATTACGCACTGCGCTTCACGGCCAAAAGTGCGCGGCGCTGGTCTGCAGCGCGAGTGGCGACCACTGCGCTCGGCGCTATCTCATTTCTCGCATTGGAAGCTATAGGTGGTGCAATAACCTTGCACTACGGTTTTAACAATGCTGTCGCGGCAATTATGGCGGTGAGCCTGATTATTTTCCTCACCGCCATTCCCATCAGTTATTACGCTGCAAAATACGGTGTCGATATTGATTTGCTAACACGTGGTGCCGGTTTTGGGTACATAGGCTCAACCATCACCTCACTGATCTACGCCTCCTTCACGTTTATTTTTTTTGCACTCGAAGCCGCGATAATGGCGATGGCTTTGGATCTGTTGTTCGATATCCCCTTAGTGTGGGGCTATCTAATCAGTTCAATCGCGATCATTCCGTTGGTGACCCACGGCATTACTTTTATCAGCCGGTTTCAATTATGGAGCCAGCCGCTGTGGATTATTCTGCAACTGCTACCGTTTGTTTTTATTATTTATGCCGATGCCAGTGCCGTAGAAAATTGGCAGGCATTTTCCGGCGGTATGCAAGCGCAAGATACCGGCAACGGAGTTAATATTTTACTGTTCGGCGCTGCATCAGCCGTGATTTTTTCGCTGATTGCGCAAATAGGCGAACAGGTAGACTTTTTGCGCTTCCTGCCCGCGCCAAAAGCGGACACCCGCTGGCGCTGGTGGGCAGCATTAATTGCCGGTGGGCCTGGCTGGATTGTGATAGGTGCGATAAAAATTCTCGCCGGATCATTTCTCGCCGTGCTCGCTTTAAACCACGGCATCAGTTTGGATGAAGCCGCCGACCCGACGCGCATGTACATGGTGGCCTTCAGTTACATCGCCAACTCGCCGGAGGTGGCGTTATCCGTTGCGGGAATTTTTGTGATTTTGAGCCAGCTCAAAATTAATGTGACCAATGCTTATGCCGGTTCAATTGCCTGGTCAAACTTTTTCTCGCGTTTGACTCACAGCCATCCCGGCCGCGTAGTGTGGTTGGTATTTAATGTGGCGATTGCATTACTGTTAATGGAGCTGGGAGTTTATCGCGCACTGGAACAAACGCTGGGTTTTTACGGCATAGTGGCGGTTGCATGGCTGGGTTCTTTGGTCGCTGATCTGGTAGTTAATAAACCGCTCGGACTCAGCCCAAAACATATTGAATTTAAGCGTGCACACCTGTACGACATCAACCCGGTTGGTGTGGGTTCAATGCTCATAGCCTCCATCGCCGGCATTGTTTGTCACACCGGCGCCTTGGGCGATATTGCACAAGCCCTGTCCCATTTTATTGCGCTCGCTTGCGCCCTAATCTGCGCCCCCGCGATCGCGTTTGCTACAAAGGGTCGCTATTACCTGGCGCGGCCGGTGGTAAATGTCGCGGCGGATGCAGAACAAATTGACGGTGCTCATGCGACTATTTCTTGCTGTATTTGTGAGCACAAATTCGAAACTGAAGATATTACTTACTGCCCCGCGTACGCCGGGCACATCTGCTCACTCTGCTGCTCCTTAGATGCACGCTGTCAGGATCACTGCAAACCCGGTGCAAACTACACCACGCAGCTAAGTGAATTTTTCAAAGTATTTTTACCCAGGATAATCACTGACAACATTAATTCCCGCGTGGGTCATTTTGTAATCCTGGTGCTATTCATCAATGGCCTCTCCGCCATCTTGTTATCGCTCATTTATTTTCAAACACCGATCCAGGCAGCGGAAACTGCTGCTCTACTGGAAGCGACCTTGTGGAAAGTGTTTTTTCTATTGGTGATTATTACCGGCGTCGTGAGTTGGCTATTTGTATTAGCGCACGAAAGCCGCGTAGTCGCACAGGAAGAATCGCAGCGGCAGACACGGTTGTTGATGGAGGAAATCGAAGCGCATGAACGCACTGATCGAGCCCTACAAAGTGCAAAAGAGGAAGCCGAAGCCGCCAATCAGGCCAAGAGTCGCTATCTCACGGGTATCAGCCATGAATTGCGTTCGCCGCTCAACGCGGTACTTGGCTATGCACAGTTGTTGGAGAAAGATCCGGACATACCGCCACATCGCAAAGATGCACTGGGTGTTATCCGCCGCAGTGGCGAACATCTCGCCGATTTAATTGAAGGTTTGCTGGATATTTCCAAAATTGAAGCGGGCCGTTTGGATTTGCATCAGGATCAAGTGCGCATTGCAGTGTTGATCGAACAGCTAGTCCATATGTTCCGCTTGCAAGCGGAAGCCAAAGGTCTGCTGTTTATTTATGAATGCAAAGACCGCCTGCCTGAATTTGTTCGTACCGACGAAAAGCGTCTGCGCCAGATTCTTATTAATTTATTATCCAATGCGATTAAATACACAGAGAAAGGCAGCGTGATTTTCAAATTACGTTACCGCAGCCAGGTTGCGGAATTTACGATTACGGATACCGGTGAAGGCATAGCCCCGGAAAATATCGAACGTATTTTTCGCCCGTTTGAACGCGTTCGCCGCCCCGGTTCCACTGCAACCGGCACTGGCCTTGGCTTAACTATCACGCGCTTATTAAGTGAGATAATGGGCGGCGATATTGCTGTATCAAGCACCCCTGGCCAAGGCAGTACCTTCAAAGCCAGCTTGATGCTGGCAAGCATCAGTAATCCGCGCCCCGAATTTATTACCGCACCGGTACAAACTATTTATGGATACAAAGGTGCAGTGCGAACCTTGATGCTCATCGACGATGAAGCATCGCATCGACAATTGATGCGCGCCCTGCTCGCACCGCTCGGTTTTGAAATTATCGAGCTGGATAATCCCCTGCTCGCATTGGATCGACTTGCACAAGAAGTCGACCAAAACAATTGTCCTGACCTGATAATGCTGGATGTATCCATGCCCGGCATGAATGGTTGGCAACTCGCAAAACAATTGCGTACGGCAGGCTATCATGCACCCATTATTATGGTGTCGGCGGATGCCAGCGAAGGCAAGGATTTGCCTGCACACGACTATACCGACACCACACCACTACACGATGCCTACGTCATTAAACCAGTGAGAATTAGTTTGCTGCTTGATCATATTGGACGCCTGCTGGATTTGGTGTGGTGCTCTGAAAAACAGGAAACCACTGCACCGGTTACCCAACTTATAAGCTCGCTGGAACTACCTGCGGATGAACATCTGGACGATATTGCCCACCTCGCGGCAATCGGCCATAAAAAAGGCTTGCTGAACAAAATCCAGGAGCTGGAAAAATTACCCGACGTCCATCCGGTATTTATTCAAGAATTAAAAAAGCTTATCGCCAACTTCCAATTTGAAAAAATCCTGGTGTTGGTAGATGCAGAAACCCTTCACGATCAAGAGTAAATTGCAATGAATGTTAAAACTCAGCCACAAGTGGTATTAGTGGTAGACGATTCCATCGACAGCATCCATATGCTTAACGACGTGTTGGAAGATGCGCAGTTCACTGTGCTGGTCGCACTCGAAGGCGCGCAAGCACTCACCATAACTAAAAATATTCGTCCGGATATTATTTTACTCGACGGCATAATGCCGAATATGGATGGTTTTGAAACCTGCCGCCGATTAAAGCTCAATCCCCAGCTTGCCGACGTACCCATCATTTTTATGACCGGTCTGTGCGACACCGAACATGTACTGAAAGGTTTAAATGCGGGCGGAGTCGATTATGTGACCAAGCCGATTAACCCAGACGAATTAATTGCACGTATGCGCGTTCATCTCGCTAATGCGCGCATCACCCAAAGTGCGCGCGCCGCACTGGATACCGCGGGGCAATATCTGTTTACGATTGATCTCTATGGTCAACTGGTTTGGGCAACACCGCAGGTCTATCAACTGTTGGACAACGCGGGTGCAACCGCTAACTCCATTGCACTCACCTCGACCACTGAACAGCAGCTGCGCGATTGGATCGCGCACAAACCGGATGCGGGGCGGCAATTGAACCTGCAACAGCTCGCACAAGAATTAAAGGTGGAAATGCTCAATTTAATCGATGGCAAAGAATATTTGTTACGCCTCAGCAACCCGCATAAGCCCGCTGATGACACCCATTCACTTAAACAACAATTTTCTGTGACCGGGCGCGAAGCGGATGTGTTGTTGTGGATTGCCAATGGCAAAACCAATCGTGAAATAGGCCAAATTCTGGAAATGAGCCCACGCACAGTGAATAAACATTTAGAACAAATTTTCAAAAAACTGGGGGTAGAAAACAGGACTTCTGCTGCCGCAGCAGCGATCAAATGCCTGAGCAGAGCCTAAAGTCATTGTTATTAATCCAACTGCCGGTCTTCAGCTTGCCCATTCTAATTACCTTTTGTGCAGATCGCTTTTAGCACGCACGCATCTTTCCAAGTGAGCGTCTTATTTGCGCTTGATCAAAGCCGGAACAGCGTCACTTTTTCAAAAATAGTGTCGCGCAAAGCACCCTGCACCCCATGGCACTTAAAATCTGTAGGTAGAATAGCGGCAAATCAATCTCACCCTGTCATAATTTGGAGGGAGCGGCCGTGGACAGAAACGTCGCCTTGGATATTTTAAAATTGTTAATGGCATTTATGGTTGTAGGTATTCATGCGGAATTTTTAAAGGATATAAATGTAGCCTGGTCTTACTTTACCGCCTTTGGCATTTTCCGGATTGCAGTGCCGGTATTCCTGTTAATCAGCGGCTTTTATTTTTTTCAAACGCTGGCGAATAACAACACCCTGCTCTGGTTTAAAAGATGCCTGCTGTTATATTGCTTCTGGATGCTTATTTACTCGGTCTTCTGGTTTAAGCCGGCTGAATTATCGGTCAAGATGTTTTTAATCCAACTGGTCGTCGGCTACTACCACCTCTGGTACGTTGCGGGGATGATCGGGGCAGCACTCATATTGCTCGTTATCCGGCGATTAAATACCCCAACGTTAATGTTTATCTGTATTGCCACTTATTTGATGGGCGTCATTATCCAATATGCGGGCAATTATCATGTAGTTGATAACGCCCGAGTGGACAATATTATCAACATCAATTTTATCCACCGCAATGCGCTGTTTTTTTCGCTCCCGTTCTTTTGTATTGGCTATCTCATCCACAAACACAATATCCACAAACTAGTGTCATTTACTGCGGCGAAAATCCTATCCGCGCTTGGAATACTTTTACTGTCAGTAGAAATTTATTTCAATTATGTTGCACCTGGTCGCGATGGAGGTTTTGATAACTTTTTCTCACTGATTGTCTTGTGCCCCGCCCTTTTTATTTTATTCATGCATATCAATCTCTTCAGCAACACTAAAAATATCGCGCTCTACGCGACTGCAATCTATTTTGTCCACCCGCTTTTTCTCCTGCCATTAACCAGTTTGTTGGCCAGCCAAGCTACGCTGTTTACCTTAGTAGTGATTGGGCTTTCCGTCATTGCGGCTTATTTCCTGATCGCCATCAACAAAAAGGCCAGGTTCATTCTCTGAACCCGGCCTTGGGGCACTGCACATTTTCCTAACTAGATGCCGGGCATTTCAATAGCCGCACCATCCAGACTTACCTGATTCTTTTCCTGCCAATAGGCTTTAATGCCAGCTTCGCCTTTATTGATTGCCCAATTGGTTAGCTGCTCGCGCTCATCCACGTAATCAAAAAAAGGAACGGCCATACCGCAAGATGTCTGCACCAAATCTATATCCAGATCAAAAATCTGCCGCGCTCCGGGTGTAGCGCCAAAGTGATGGTAGAGTGAGCTCCATTCCGGATCGCCGTGATGAATTGTCCGCGCCTTGCCATACAATCGCAAAATCATCGGCGCCCCTTCAAAGGCGGCAAACATAATAGTCATGCGCGCATGGGTTTGCAGGTGCGCGGCAGTTTCATTGCCACTGCCAGTCACATTGAGCCAGATAACGCGGTTACTATCGAGCACACGCAGTGAGTCCATTCCCTTGGGAGAAATATTCACCCGGCTGTCGTTGGTTGCGGTACCGACAAAAAATATTTTTTGCTGTTGGATAAACTCTTTAAGGCTTGCGGAAATTTCGGTAAAGCGCTTGCCCATGATTTAACTCCCTATCAACTATTTTGAACCAAGTAGGATTTTACCCGATCAACCATAAATATTAGCAATCGCTAAAAACTACCTGTGCTATTGAAACTGGAACAGGCAGTTTGCTAAACCAACTTGATTTTCATCAAAGTTGCTTCACTACCGCGATAAGATTCCTGCGCTATAACCTCCCAACCCAAGCTCTGGTAAAACTTCGCACGGTCAGGCGTAAATAAATAAAGTATCG
>DATIDX010000316.1:0-6295 GCA_035456025.1 Cellvibrio sp.
CATTCCCTATCCTATTTTTTATAAGGGCGCCGACAGCCGCTTCCTCGGGGTCAACCGCGCCTATGAGCAGACGTTCAACATCCGCGGCGCCGACCTGATCGGCAAGCGGGTACTGGATCTGGAGTACCTGCCGGAAGCAGACCGGATTGCCTATCAGGCAGAGGATGAGCGCGTCATCGCCAACCAGGAATCGGTGCAGCGGGAAATGCTGATCCCCTTCGCCGACGGCTCATTCCACAACACCCTCTACTGCGTCTCCGGTTTTCAGTTGGGCAAGGGCAAACCCGGTGGGTTGGTAGGGATTTTTATCGATATTAATAAGCGCATCGCAGAGGAATAAGCAATGGATTACCTAGTTGAGCACGCCGACAAGGCGACCATCCTGGTGGTGGATGACACCCCGGATAACCTGAAGTTGATGAGCGATTTGCTCAAGGACCAGTACAAAGTCAAAGTTGCCAATAGCGGCGAACGCGCGCTCAAGATTGCCCAATCCGACGCCCCGCCCGACCTGATCCTGCTCGATATCATGATGCCGGAAATGGACGGTTTTGAAGTCATCCGCCGGCTCAAGGCCGATACCAGCACGCGCGACATCCCGGTCATCTTCCTCACCGCCAAGACCGAGGTGGTCGATGAAACCTCCGGCTTTGAACTGGGGGCCTCGGACTACATCACCAAACCCATATCGCCGCCGATTGTGCTGGCGCGGGTGGAAACCCATCTGGCAATGAAACGCATGCAGGATTTCCTCAAGGACAAAAACACCTTCCTCGCCGCCGAGGTCAACCGCCGCACTGCCGAGATCCGCGCCATCCAGGACGTGACCATCCTCACCATGGCCTCGCTCGCGGAAACCCGCGACAACGAAACCGGCAACCACATCCGCCGCACCCAGCATTACGTCAAAGCCCTGGCCGAAAAGCTGCGCACCAACCCGCGCTTCGCGCATTTCCTCAACGACGACAAAACCATCGAGATGCTGTTCAAATCCGCGCCGCTGCACGATATCGGCAAAGTCGGCATCCCCGACCGCATCCTGCTCAAACCGGGCCGCTTTGAACCGGACGAATTCGAGATCATGAAAACCCACACCACCCTCGGCCGCGATGCTATCGCCCGCGCCGAAAAGGACTTGGGTATTGAAGTCGTGTTTTTGCGCCTCGCCAAGGAAATCGCCCTCAGCCACCAGGAAAAATGGGACGGCAGCGGCTACCCGGAGGGCCTCTCGGGCGATGACATCCCCATCTCCGCCCGCCTCATGGCGGTCGCCGACGTCTACGATGCGCTAATCAGCCGCCGCGTCTACAAAGCACCCATGCCGCACGAAAAAGCCGTGGACATCATCCGCGAGGGCAAGGGTACGCATTTCGATCCCGACGTGGCCGACGCCTTCCTCGAACTGGAAAGCGAATTCCGCCGCATCGCCACCACCTTCGCCGACAGCGACGCCGACATCGAGAAAAAAGTGGATTACCTGGATAAGGCCATCGCCGAAAAACCCTGAGTGCAAGGAATTGCTTTATCAAAAAGCCCGCTGCACGCGAATAAAAAAAGTGCTGCGGGTAGCAACAAAAAACGGAAGCACATCGCTTCCGTTTCGTTTTTTTGTCTGCTCGTTATGGATTTATTTCAATCCAATGGTTGTACCTGGCCGCGCTCGCCTGCGCAGCTAAATCGCGCAATGCCTGCGCAATTAATTCCGCCGGTTGTGCGCCTTGCAACAAATGTTGTTGGTTAATCACCATGCTGGGCACCGCACTAATGCCCGCACTCTGCCACTGTTGTTCCAGATCGCGCACCTCGTGTACATAAATATCGGAATCCAGAATTGCCTGTGCTCGCGCTTTATCCAAACCGCACTGTTCCACCACCTCCAACAATACTTGCGGATCTGAATGGTTGCGTCCCTCGCCCTGATAAGCTTGCATCAACGCGGCTTTTAATTTGGATTGACTCGAAGGTTCACCTTCTGCACCTGCCCAATAAAGTAAACGGTGTGCATCAAAACTATTCCACAAGCGCTCGCGTTTACCAAACACAAAACCCACTTCCGCTCCGCGCTCGCGCAAGGTTGCATGGTTCGCCTCAACTTGCGCAGCAGTCATGCCATATTTGTTGCGCAGATACTCCACCAGATCAACACCTTCGCGCGGCAGCTGCGGGTTGAGTTCAAACGGTTGGAAATGTAAATCCACTTTTGTCTCATCGCCCAATTTCGCCAGGGCTGCACGCAAATTCGCCAGGCCCAGCGCACACCAGGGGCAATTGATATCGGAAATAAAATCGATACGCATAGGTTGGTTCCTGAATTGAAAAATGGATTCGGATCGCCCGTTGAAGCAGTAACCGATAAGTTCTTGAGCGAGTTACATCTGGAATGACAATTAAAACTTTCCAACTGTTTATTACATTAAATAGAAATTGAAAACCTTGTACCATCAACATCAACATCAACATCAACTGAGCTGCGCCTGCTAAACAATGAAAGGCTCTCCATCGATGCAGGCGCAGACCTAGTTTACACTTTAATAAAGTTAATCGCCGAGAGCGAACCAAACGGTAAGCCCGCGAGCTGCCCACCTACCGCCAGTGAACCCAAATCGACCGGGAAAAAGCCGATATTTTCAATCAGTGCGCGCACTTCTGTTTTTGCTGCGGCGTCATCACCTGAGTAAAACAATACACGCTGACCGCCCGATAATTCAGGCTCGACTAGTGCTTCTACGCCCAAATGATTAAACGCCTTCACCACACGCGCACCCGGCACAAAACTACTGAATACTTCACTGGATTGTTTATCGCCAAGATCAATCGCTTTGATGCCATAGGCCGCAAGTGGATTGGTTGGGTCTTGGGTTTCCGGTGAGCCTGGTTCTAAAAACGCCACAGCGTTGGTGCCGTCAATGACAATGCGATTATTCCAAGCAGGTAAATTGCCCAGCGCTGTACCCAAATCCTCGAAACGCACAGCAACGATAACTATGTCGGCACTGGCCGCTTCGGCCACAGTAACCGCTTTGATGCTGGGGCCAACTTCATTGATCAACGCCGTTAACGACTCTGGACCACGACGGGTCGCAATAGCGGCTGAAATACCTTTTTTAGCAAATGCGCGAGCCAAGTTTGAACCCAATGCGCCTGAACCAATAATTGCAATACTCATGTTATAACTCCAAATTAGATAATAAATAAAAAGGGGCAGAAATTTTTCTATCATCAGTGCCCCACTGGCCGATGATGGCAATGCGTTAGCCGTAGACTTGCACTGCGGTAATTTTTTCACTTAATTCTTTTACTTAAATTTTTCGCCAACTGTTAGCGCGCGCGATTATTTTTTTCGTGCATCCAGACTAAATTTTCCAGCGCCATTCACAACCAGTAGCAAAAAGGCACCGGCGATTGAAACGTTTTTCAGAAACATCACCATTTGAGTTTGGTCGGCAAAATCGGCATGAAACATCAGCGCTGAGAGCAAGGTAAATCCAGCCAACAAAAACGCTGTTGCTCTCACCTGCCAGCCAATAATAATTGCGATGGATGCCAACACTTCGAAGCCAATAACCACCGGCAAAAGTGCGCCGGGAATGCCAAACGCACTCATGTAACCCGCCGTTTGTTCATAAGCAGATAGTTTTCCCAATCCGGACACTAAAAATATCGCGACCAATAAAACCCGGCCAACAAGCTCTACCGCGTTAGGAAATGTTGTTGCTGTGGTTTGCATTGCGTTAGCCTCAAGAATGGAATTGTGGGTGCTCATGTTTTTAGCGTCCTGTTTAGTCAATGTTGTTAATAAAATGGGATTAAAAGAGTGAATTTAAAAAATTATTAAATGCGATCCATCAAGCGCAACTGATTGCCGATGCGATTAATTTCCTGCTCGCCTTGTTGCAGTGTTTTCTTGGAGGTGTGCACCGAGTAGTAACCCAATACCAATTCGTGCGGGTGTTTAATCGCGGCACCGAAAACAAAAGCGCTATCGCCATTGGCGCGAATGGTGATTGCGTTGGTGGACTCAGCAAACACCACCATCTCACCCTTGCGCACTCTTTCGGGTGTGCTTAACTCCCCGCGAAACACCGAGAGCCAGGCAACGTTTTGATTGGCTTCGGGTTCGTAACGCCACACCTCGCCATCTTTTAATTGCACTAAAAAGTAATTGATGCCGGGCGCTGAACGAATCGGACTTTGTGCGTGTTGATATTGGCCTAACAGCACTTTGACCGAACCGACAACAGGTATTTCTTCAGCGGTGATGTATTGGCTTTGCGCTGGTGCGTTTTCTTCGGCAGCGGGCAGCGCCAACCAGAGTTGATAAAATTCCAGCGGCTCTTTACCGGCGGCATAGCCATCGTGCCAAACGCCGTTACCTGCTTTCATCCACTCCAGACCACCGGCATTAACGATTCCACTTTTACCGGTTGTATCCTCGTAACCAAAAGCGCCGGTGATCGGCAATGACACTGTTGCGAAGCCTGAGTGTGGGTGCATGCCAATGGGCGCGTTGGAGGGCGGCATGAGACCGTAATCCAGAAATACAAAGGGTTTAACGAGTTGACCTAAATTTGACGGGCTCATAAGGCGGGTAATCACCCCGTGAGTTTTACCGGTGGTGCGTGCAACAATGCTGCGGAAATTCACAGACTTCTGCGCTTGTGCGTCAGGCTTGATGTTCAGGGCGGTATTCATAATTCTCTCCAGCTTCCGGTTTGGTTGTCCTTGTCTTGTCACCAAGGAATGAACACAGCTTAGGGCTGGAAGATCAAACTGAAAATCCTATATTATTGGATGATAAGTATCGGGAATGTAGATATATGCTGGATAACGTCACACTGGATCAAATGCGTACCTTTATTGCGGCGGCAGAGGAGGGCAGCTTTTCGGCGGCGGGGCGCAAGCTCAGGCGAGCGCAGTCTGTGGTTAGCCAAACCCTTGCCAATCTGGAGTCACAGCTGGGTGTGGTGCTATTTGATCGAAGTGAGCGCTACCCCAAACTGACTGAAACCGGCGCGACCTTATTGGTTGATGCGCGCGCGGTTGTGCAGAACATGGATGCGTTTAAAGCGCGGGCGCAATCGCTGTACGAGGGCTTGGAACCCGAGCTTTCGGTGGCGGTGGATGTGATGTATCCGATGAATAAACTGACCCAAGCGGCCGGTTATTGTCAGGATAATTTTGTGCATACACCGCTGCGGCTGTATGTAGAGGTGCTGGGCGGCGTGGCGCAGTTAGTACTTGATGGCAGTTGTCGGCTGGGCATTATTGGCTCTTTGCCCGTTGTGCAGGAATCCTTGGTCGCGGAACCGCTGGGACGGATTCAGTTTGTGACGGTCGTCAGTCCCGCACACGAACTTGCCTCCATCCAAGGTTTGATTAGCGATACGGAACTCGCACGCCATGTACAGTTGATCCTCACTGACCGCACAGCATTATCGAGCGGGCAAAATTATGGCGTGATGTCACCCTTGATGTGGCGGTTATCCGACCTGGGTTCAAAACGTGCCTTTTTAAAAGCGGGCTTTGGCTGGGGGCATATGCCTTTGCATATGGTAGAAAAAGACATTGCCGCCGGGGAACTGGTGAGCATTCAACTGCAAAGTATTCCAGCCGCCGATATGTTTATGGGCATGCAATGGGTTTATCGCGCGGATGATCCACCCGGCCCGGCCGGCAGGGCGTTTATATCCCAGCTTTTGAGTTGATCGATAAAGGCGCGGCCGGCAGGGCCGGGGGGCGAATCCTTGCGGTAGACAATGCGCATAGGCAAGGCCGCGCTCTGCCGCTCACTGCCCGCAATCAGAATTTTTGCCAACTGACCGGTGGCGATATCGGCTTCAACCATGTGCAAAGGCATATGCCCCCAACCAAAACCCGCCTTTAGAAATTCATGTTTCGCGCCAAGATCTGCCAGTTTCCAGGTCAGGGGCGACAATACACCGAAACTTTTTCCGTCCGATAACGCCGTGCGGTCAGTGAGAATTAATTGCACCTGTTGCGCCAGTTCCGCGCTGATTAGCGGGCGTTGAATAGCAGCCAAGGGATGCGTCGCGGAAACCACCGTCACCATGGGCAAATCGCATAATGGCTCGCACATCAGCTCATCCGGCACCGCTGGCAAAGTGCCGATAATGCCGATTCTACAAACCCGATCCAACACCGGTTGAATCACGCCACCGAGGGTTTCTACATACATGCGCAGTGGCGTATCCGGAAACACATCGCGACAAAACCCCACCGCACGAGTAAGTCCATCCATGGAAAACATCACATCCACCGCAATAGAAATTTCCGT
>DATIDX010000317.1:0-5760 GCA_035456025.1 Cellvibrio sp.
TCAACTCTTTTAAATGCGCATACCAGGCGAAGGTCATAAAAATATTGCTGCAAAACAATAACCCAATGGCGATAAAAGATGCTTGCATAAAATGAATCCGGATTTATGTTTGCGTTGATTGATCGACTTGTTTCCCGGCGAAATAGGAGCTGACAATACTTAGCAACCAGCTCGCCAATAATACCCATTTACCTTGGTCCCAGTAGGGCGATGTGAACAGTGAACCGTGCAATGTGCCCCACATGTGCGCGATATCCAATGCGAGATTGCCTTTTTCGGCCTCAGCTGCCAGTTCTTGATTTAGTTTCACGGTGGCGACAATCAGGTTTTTAAATAACATTGCCACAATGATTAATGCCGGCACGGCAAAAATGCAGCCGCGTAGGTAGCGGCGCAAAAAAAATAACCCCGCGCCAGGAAAAATAGTGGCCGATAAAATTGCAGCGCGTTTGGCCTGGCTCAGTGGTTTGCTGGTTGTGTTCATAAATGATTGAACCTTTCTGATAAAAAAGTCAGTGGAGGCCGATAAAAAAGTCAGTGGAGCCCGATAAAAACTCAGTGGCAATCGTACGCGCTATTTTTCTGGAACCAATTGTTCCAGGCGATAAAAACTCGTGTCGTCTGCGCCGAGTGTATCAACCAACCACGGCAAAGTTTCTTCCATTGCCGCCCAGAGTGTCCAGGGTGGATTGATCACAATCATACCGCTGGCGGTCATGCCATATTCCGGGTTGTCTTGTTGCAAGCCAAACTCCATTAACTGGATATTTTTGATGCCGGATTTTTTTAGCGCGAGTTCCATTTCATCAATCCGCTGGCGCAAGACCACGGGATACCAAATGGCATAGGTACCGGTAGCAAAGCGCTTGTGCGCCTGCACGAGTTGTTTAATCAGGTGTTGATAATCACTTTTTACTTCGTAGGATGGATCGATCAATACCAGTGCACGGCGATCCGGCGGCGGCAGCAGTGCTTGCAGCGCAGCAAAACCGTCCTCGTTTTCTACTCTGACGCGTTTGTCATTGCGCATGCAATCGCGCAGGAATTGAAAATCCGCAGGATGCAGCTCGTGCAAAAATAAACGGTCAATCGGGCGCATCAAGGTCTGCGCCAGGAGCGGCGAGCCAGGGTAAAGCTGTAAGGCTCCGCCCTCATTGACCTTGCGCACCAGTTCAGTAAAACGCGCAATGGCGCCGGGCTGTTGCCCGTCCATCCCTTGTTCGCCAGGCCAAAGCCGGCTTATGCCATTATCAAATTCGCGATTTTTTTGCGCCTGGGGGCCGTTTAATTTATACACACCCGCGCCGGCATGGGTATCGATGATGCGCAGCGGCTTATCTTTTTGGGTCATGTACTCCAGGGTGTGGACCAGTACAGTGTGTTTGAGTACATCGGCAAAATTGCCGGCGTGAAAGCCGTGGCGATAGCTGAGCATAACGGGATTCCAACAGGAAGCGAAAACAGGGCGCGCCGCAGCTGGCTGCCAGCACACCTAAGAGATTGAATTATAACGGCCTGGAGGAACATTTACGCGAACAAGATTGTCACAAAATTAGCCTTTTAGCCTTGGTGTTTAGCGGTTAAAGTACCGCCGACGCCATCCATGTTAAGAAGAATCCGGAATTGCTGACTTCTGCCCCGTCCTTTACACGTGCTCTTGTATCCCTGTTGTTTTTGGCAGCCATGCCCACATGGGCCGCCGATCCCGCAATTGAGCTTGAGGGCGGCACTAAAAGTTTGCGCGAAAATATCCGCCAACACCTCACCCTCGCCGATGAAAGTTGCAAGACACCGCTGTGGCGCCTGCATGCATTGCTCGGCGATGCCGAAAACGAAATTACCCGCGCAGCGCAAGCTCTGGGTTACTACGAGCTCGAATACGAAGCTAAATTACTCAACAACAACGATTGCTGGGGGCTCAATATAAAATTGACGCCTGGCAAACCAGTGTTGGTAAAAGAGCTGCGTATTGAGATAAATGGTGAGGGGCGCTCGGATGCTGTTTTCCAAAGCTTGTACGACAAGCCCGGAATTACAATTGGCAATAAATTAAATCACGGTCGCTACGAGACATTGAAAACGCGCTTCAGCACCCTGGCGGCCAGCCGCGGGTATTTCGATGCGGAATTTGAGCACGCACAAATTTCTGTTGATATAGCAGCCAAGGAGGCGCGCATTGCGCTGGTTTATAATACCGGCCCGCGCTACCGCATAGGCGAGATCAATTTAAAACACGATATCCTTGACGATAATTTTTTGCGCCGCTATTTCAATATCTCCGAAGGCGATTATTACGATTCCGATGAGTTGCTCGAATTGAAAAATTTATACAATACGAGCAATTATTTTGGTGTCGCCAGCATTGCCCCCGATTTGCAAAAACTCAATGACAGCCAGGTGCCCATTAATATCGAACTGGAAGCGCGTAAACGGCGCGAATATTCCGTGGGTGCCGGTGTCGATACCGACGCAGGCCCGCGCGTACTCCTCGGTTACGACGACCGCTATGTAAACAGCCGCGGTCACTCAATCGCGGCCGACCTCAATGCAGCAGAAAAGAAAACCACGGCGCTGGCGGCCTACACAATTCCCATGCGCCGCCCCGCGCATGAATTCTTACGCTTTTACGCCGGTTATGAAAAAGATATTACCGATACCAGCAGCAGCTACAAGGATACCCTCGGTAGCAGTTACACCTACTATGACGACAATGAGTGGTTGCAGACTTACGCACTGGACAATGAGTGGGAGGATTCGATTGTTGGCAGCGACCCGGAGAAAAGTACTTATCTACTCATCCCTTCGGTATCGGTGAATCGCACAAAATCCGATGGTACTCCCTATCCCAAGAGAGGTTGGGCTCTGCTGGCAAAATTATCCGGCTCGCCGCAAACACTCGGATCGGATTTCAGCTTTTTGCAACTCCACGGGCGTGCAAAATACGTAAAAGGTTTTTCTTTCGGACGGTTTTTATTGCGCTCGGAAATAGGTACCACCCAGCTCGATGAATTCAGTGAGCTACCGGCGTCGGTGCGCTTTTTTGCCGGTGGTGACGCCAGTGTGCGCGGCTATGCTTATGAATCTTTAGGGCCAACGCAAAAAGACGCGGATGGCAATGAAGTGTTGGATAAGGACGGCAACAAGGTGGTGATTGGCGGTAATAATCTGTTTGTGAATAGCATTGAATACGATTATTTATTCAAGGACACCAAATGGGCTGCGGCGGTATTTTTTGATGCGGGTAATGCCGCCGATGATACCGACATTGAAGTTAAACGCGGCGCTGGCGTGGGCGCGCGTTGGATTTCACCGATTGGCCCTATTCGTCTGGATGTAGCCAAGGCACTGGACGGAGATGAAGGCTGGCGCTTGCACATCACCATGGGGCCCGATCTCTAAGGCAATATAAATAATGCTGTGCAAGCGACCTATGGGAAATAAACGGCAAATGAAGTTATGGAAGTAACCTTACGGAAATGAAGTCACGCGAATGAAGCTGCGCAAATTACGCAAACTGTTTTTCACTGTAGTGGCGACGATTATTATTTTTCTCGCCACCTTGAGCACCCTCATGGAGACCGAAAACGGTAGCCGCTGGGTAATTGCGGGCGTCGCTAAAACGCTAGGTATAACTCACGGGCCAATAGCGGGCAACCTACGCAGCGGATTGGATCTGGAATTTATCGATTACCGCAACGGCGAACAACATTTTCGCGCTGAAGCGGTTTCATTCCGCTGGCGTCCCGCAGCGCTGCTGTACAAAACCCTGGCGATAAAAACCTTCTCAGCCAATAATATTTTGATCCAGCTTCCGCCTGCGCCAGCAAAAAAAACGGTTGAACCTTTTAGCCGCTGGCCGCAATTGCAGCTGCCAGTGCAAATCCAACTGGAGCAAATCCAGATTGCCAATATCCAGTATGTGCAAGGCGCAACCCGGCTCGCCTGGCGCCAGCTAAGCGGCGCATTAACCTGGGGCGGGACTGAATTACACTATCAAGATCTGGCCTTGCTGCACGAAAATTATCAGCTGCATTTAACCGGCAACACCGGCCTGGATTTTCCCTATAGTACCGATGCATTTTTGCAGTGGCAGTGGGCGGCTCCGGCGCGCGAGGCTGCGCCGGCACCACTGCTTTATCGCGGTGTCACTGCGCTGGAGGGGAGTTTGCAGGAGCTGCAGTTGCGCAATGAAATTAATTCGCCGGTGCAGCTGACAGCCGATGCCAAATTGCACTTAGTTGATAAAAAAAATCAGCTGCAAACAGTTCCACTCATGACCCTGGCGTTGGCCTGGCAGCAGCAGACCTTGCCCGCACAGTGGTGGGTTCCCGGGCAGGCTGTGCCGCGCACCAGCGGAAAATTAACGGCTACCGGCACCTGGAAAAAATACCAGGCGCAATTGGCCGGTGATCTTTATGTGCCTGAGCGCCCCGGCCTGGCAATTACGGCGGTGGCGGCGGGCGATTTGGAGAGTATCCAAATTGAGCGGTTGCATCTGCGTACCCTGCGCGAATTACCCGCAACTGCACCGACCAGCATTACCAATAATCGCGATGCATTCCGGCTCGCCAATATTGTTGCCACTACTATCGCCAATACACTGGAAAAAAATATTCAGCTAGACCCATTCCAGGTCGATACCCCGGTTGTAGATGATCCCGCCAGCGGCCTGCATCTGGATGGCAATGTGCGCTGGTTGCCTCATGTGCAATGGCAAATCAATGCGGATGCACAGCATCTGGATTTAGGCAGTTTGCTGCAAGATTGGCCGAGCAAACTCAACGCCACTTTTAGTACGCAAGGCGAATTTAACCATAAAATCTGGACAGCGGAGCTACGAGATTTACAGGTGACGGGTTCGGTGCGCGATATCAATGTGAGCGGCAATGGCAGCGTGAAATTTGATGGCGCCAATGTGAGCTCCGATGCATTGCATATTATTTTTGGTGCGAACCAGCTGCGCGTGAATGGTTCTATGGGCGAGCAGTTCAATCTCGATTGGGATCTACACGCACCTATACTGCAACAAATAGATCAGCAAATTAGCGGCAGCGTGCAGAGTAAAGGTCAGCTGCGCGGCAATCGCGCACAACCGCAACTCAATGCTACCGCCACTGCAGAACAATTCAGTTGGAAAAATTATGGTGTAGAGAAACTGGATTTATCGCTCGCACCGCAAAATACACCGAGTGCAAATACTTTATCCACTACTGGCGGCGATGCGCTTTTGAGTGAGCAATATAAGGTCGCTTTTTTAGCGAAACAATTGCACATCGCCGCCAACCGTTTTTCCACTATCCAGATTGATGGCTCGGGTTCGATCAACAATCACCAGCTGCAAGGGTCAGTGCGGAGTAGTGCCTATGGGCGTGCTGATTTAAAAATAAAGGGAAAATACGATGGTCGCGAATGGCAGGGCAAGCTGGGGCAATTGGCAATTAAATTAAAAAATGTGCCGCGTTGGTGGCTGACCTCCAGCGAGACTATGCGCGTCAGTGCTGATGCAATCCAGGTCGGTGACCAATGCCTTACCACGCGCTCCAATTTAACTGCCGTCGTTGAGCGTTCGGAATCGGTTGAGCGCGAAGAGCTGAGCGGCGACTGGCTGCCCAACCAATCGCCGGCAAAAAGCCCAAATGCCTGGCTGGTGAACAGGCCCGCCCTGCCTGCAAATGGCGTGGAAAAATATTCGCTGCCGCAACTGTGTTTGCGCGCTGATTGGGCGCCGGCTAATGGACTGCACGCCAACGCGCGGATCGA
>DATIDX010000318.1:0-14800 GCA_035456025.1 Cellvibrio sp.
GCGGAAATTTCCGGAGCAACCACACGCAAAACCGCACCAGCTTTTGCCAGCATGCGCCCTTTGCGCGTAGCCACTTCACCACCACCGACGAGCAGGCAGCGGCGTTTTTTTAGATCGAGAAAAACGGGAAAATAATCCATAACAACAGCTTCGAAGAAATTTATGGGCTAACAATAAATAGGCAAATTTTTTGAAAAAAAAGTGGGTATCGCATAGCTCCACCCACTTTATATTCATACCTAAACACCACGGGCATCGCCCACGAGGTTTACTTTTTAACAGGAGTTAACACTTCAGTACCGCCCATATAAGGACGCAGCACTTCCGGAATAACAATACTGCCATCAGCTTGCTGGTAATTTTCGATCAATGCCAACAGGGTGCGGCCGACGGCCAGGCCTGAGCCGTTGAGAGTGTGCAGCAATTCGGGTTTGCCGGTTTCTTTGTTGCGGTAGCGGGCCATCATGCGGCGAGCCTGGAAATCGCGGAAGCTACTACAAGAAGAAATCTCACGGAATTTGTCTTGTGACGGAACCCAGACTTCGATGTCGTAAGTTTTGGCGGATGAAAAGCCGATATCACCACCACACAAAATAACAGTGCGATGTGGCAAACCAAGTTTTTGTAAAATAGTTTCCGCGTGACCGACCAGAGTTTCCAATGCCGCATCGGATTCTTCCGGACGAACAAATTGCACGAGTTCTACTTTTTCAAATTGATGCTGACGAATCAAGCCGCGCGTATCGCGACCGTAACTGCCCGCCTCTGAGCGGAAGCAAGGTGAGTGGCAAACCAGTTTGATGGGCAGTTGCGCCTCTTCAACAATTTCATCGCGATAAATATTGGTAACCGGTACTTCCGAAGTAGGAATTAAGTAGAGGCCGCGGTCATCGGTGAGTTTAAATAAATCCTCTTCGAATTTCGGTAATTGGCCAGTACCATAAAGGGAATCAGCATTGACGATCAGAGGAACATTGACCTCTTCGTAGCCATGCAAATTGATGTGGGTATCCAACATAAATTGTGCGAGTGCACGATGCAAACGTGCCACACCGCCGCGCAACACAACAAAACGTGTACCGGCAATTTTGGTGGCGACCTCTGAATCCAGACCACCGAGATTGATGCCAAGATCGACGTGATCAACAATTGGGAAATCAAAGGTGCGCGGTGTGCCCCAGCGACGCAGCTCAACATTATCGTCATCGCTTTTGCCATTAGGTACTTCATCTGCAGGAATGTTGGGAATAGCTTTTACAAAATCGTCCCACTCGGTCTGCACTTTTACCAATTCCGCTTCAGCATCCGTCAACTCTTGTTTGATGTTTTCTACCGCTTGCATCAGCGGTGCTACATCTTCACCGGCTTGTTTGGCTTTGCCGATGGCTTTGGAGCGGGAATTGCGTTCGCTTTGCAAATTTTCTGTTTTTATTTGAATGGCTTTGCGGGTTTCTTCCAAGGCCTGTATTTTGGCAACATCCAATACATAGCCACGTTTAGCTAAACCCTGGGCAACTTGTTCAGTAGCAGTGCGAAGTAATTTTGAATCTAACATGATGATAATTTTCTGTTTGAAGTTAAAGAACGTTAATAATTAATAACTAAAATAATTTCTGGGTTAAGGCCATTCCAGTAAAAGCCATCAACAAACCTAAAACAACCGAAGCGCTTGCATATACGAATGCATTGATTACATGCCCTTCTTGCCCCAACTGTAATATTTCCAGCGAAAATGCCGAGAAGGTTGTAAAGCCGCCTAAAACACCGGTGATAAAAAACAAACGCCATTCCACCGAAAAGGTTGTCCGTTCCACCAGCAGCACATAAGCCACTCCGATTAAAAACGAACCCGATAAATTCACCACAAAGGTGCCGATCGGGAAACGATAATTCAACAGCGGCGTTAGATAGCCTACAGCGGCGAACCTGAGTATAGATCCGAGCGCGCCACCTATTGCAATTGCCAGCCACTGCATACTATTTCCAGTTTCTTTGTTTGTAACGTTGCTTTTTGCTTTGTTTATCCAGCTCATGCAGGTGCGCCAGCCTTTCATCAGCTTGATCGGGGCATTGCGTAAATGCACGGGACATCGTAGGCCGGCTGGGTGCGGAAATCCGCCATCACCTGGCTGAACGCATTATACACAGCATTACTTTTGGGTGCGCAGGCGAGATAAACCACCGCCTGAGCGATGGCCAATTGCCCTTCCGGATGCCCCAAGCGCTCCTGCACATCCCAGACGCACAGGCGCAGCGGCAATCCGTGGGAATCTACATTGCAGATATCTTCAGATGCCATTATATGACGTCGACGTCATTGCTAGCCAACGCCATAGCCCGCTCGGGTATTTGCGGTGCAGAACAGTCCGCACTCATCGCCCAAGCAAGCGAGTTTGCGTTTGGCTTCTCTGGCAACCAGCACCTTCATTCAGCACCCGCTCACAAGACAACTACGGACCCCAAATGAGCAGGTCGCCTTCAATGCCGCCGTCGGTGGCAGCATAAAGCCAGGTTACCCGAGCTGCCGATGGCAGAAATCCGGGCGCTCTAGCAGAAGTTCGTCGACGGCAACATGCCCACCCACAATCGCCAATTACTGGAACACCGCATCGACAATAAAAAATAGCTGCGGAAACTCGAAAGCGATTTCTATTTAATTCAATTACCAGAATGAGATGAGCAACACAGGCGAGGCGAACAATAGGCTCGCCCAAACTGTTTTCCAATAAATACTGCAGCAATCATTCACCGACAAAAGTGGCCGATATTTGGGCATATACAAACGTTCAACTAAACAAATTAGTGCACACACTCCTGGCAGTTCGATCATCATTTACATTTCTTGTCTTTTCGGTCAGCTAATTTGTTGCTTCTGATGAATCGGGAACGAAATTTGCTGTAGTACTGACAGTCATTGTGGATTCATGCATTTTGTTGCGGAGCTACCTATGCAAGCCTTTATCGAAAACATGCCGAAAGCCGAATTGCACGTGCATTTAGAGGGCACCCTGGAGCCAGAACTGAGCTTTGCCCTTGCACGCAAAAACAATATCGAGCTGGGTTATGAAACGCCGGAAGAATTAGTCGCCGCCTATGATTTTTATGACCTGCCGTCATTTCTGAATATTTATTACGGTGCGATGAAAGTACTCCGCGACGAAGCTGATTTTTATCAACTGACCTGGAATTACCTGAGCAAGGCCCACAGCCAAAATACACTCTACGCTGAATTGTTTTTTGATCCGCAAGCTCACACCAGTCGCGGAGTCGAATTTGGCGTAATCATGCACGGTATTCACGCAGCACAGGAAGATGCCGAAGTAAAACTCGGCATCAAAAGCCAATTGATTATGTGTTTTCTGCGAGACATGAGCGCCGAATCTGCAATGGAACATTTACTGATGGCCGAACCATACCGCGCATGGCTTGTGGGTGTTGGTTTGGATTCTGATGAAAAAAATAATCCGCCGGTTAAATTTTCGGCGGTGTTCAAAAAAGCCAGGGAGATGGGATTAAAACTCACCATGCATTGTGATGTAAATCAGGAAAATACCCTGTTACATATTGGCCAGTGTTTGAACGACATTGCGGTGGATCGCATCGATCACGGTGTTAACTCATTAGAGAATGAGGCACTCTGTGAAGCGATCAAAGCAAGACGCCTGGGTTTGACCGTGTGCCCGGTGTCAAACCGTTTTGTTGTGCAATCGCTTACATCACAAGAAATTCGCAGCATGCTCGATAAAGGCATGCTTGCAACGATTAATTCCGATGATCCCGCCTACTTCCGCGCCTATCTCAATGAAAACCTGGTGGAACTACAGCGCGAAGGTAATTTTACTCCGGAAGAAATTGCAACGCTGGTTGGCAATGCCTTTCGTGTGGCGTGGCTGGCCGATGATGAAAAAATCGCTTATTTAAAAAAACTGGGTTCGTATATCCAGAATGAATCGGTTTAATAAATTATTTTTGCGAGACTAAACAATGGTTATTTTTTTTAGATTACGCGTGTGTGTCGTTTTATGTTTTACATTGTCCAACATCAGTAACGCGAGTGATAACCCCACGTATTATGAACCCAGCGATACCATTGTCATTCTCGGTGCCGTTCCGCAAGAAATTCCAGTATTGACCGATGCATTGGAAAATCCTGAGAAAAAATCCCACTGGGGAATTCCCTATTGGCAAGGAAAACTGCACGGCAAACCGGTGGTGATTGCGATTACCGGTATCGGCAAAACCTTCACTGCCATGACTACCACATTGTTTATTAACGAATTCAAACCACGCTTGGTATTGATGACGGGTACGGGTGCGCGCATCAATCAAAAATTGCGTACCGGTGATGTGATCGTTGCCACTCACACCTACGAGCACGATTACGGCAGCCTGACAAAAAACGATATGATTTATCGACCGATGAATAGCCCGGACGATGGCAAAGAAGTAAAAAATGAATTCAAACCAAACGCAGCCTTTCTAACCATTGCACAAAAAGCGATGGACACTTACGAACCGCAAACCATTACAGCGAACGGCAGCAGCTACAAAAATTCTGTGCGCTACGGCATAGTCTCATCATCGGATTTGTTTGGCGTACCACAAGTGCGAATTGATTCACTGCGCAATAATTTCAAAACCGACATTATGGAAATGGAATCTGCGCCGCTCGGTCATGTATGCGAAACACTCGGCGTTCCTTATTTAATTGTGCGCTCCGGTAGCAATGTTGCGCAGGAAGCACCAAATGACGATTACCGGCGACTTGGCCCAATTGCTGCGCGCGAAGCTGCGAAATTCTCATTGCATCTGATTAAATTTCTGTAACCCAATTATTGCCAAACTGATAGTGTTGTTCTTGTTGTTGTGTTTTTGTTGTTGTGTTCTTGAAGCTCTCCTCCGTAGTAATTTGCCCGCTTTTGTGGGCTTTTTTTATTTCCGCCATCCACTATTTTCGTTGCGATCAGCGATCAAAACCCATCATCACCAAACATAACCTTCCCTAGTCAATTTATTAGCCTAATGGTCAAATATTTGCATATCTAAAACATCTGTATTTTTTGTGATTACAGAGACGATGCAGTAAAAAAATGCAATTAATTGAGGTAATTTATGTTGAATTTAATGCGCAGTGCTTTTTTAATCTTCGCTAGCGTTGTGCTAGCACTCAGCGCCAGCGCTGCTATTCCAGTGAAAGTTGTTGTCGTGAGCATGTTTGAAAATGGTGAAGTCACAGGTGATAAAGCCGGTGAATATCAACTCTGGATTGAACGCCAAAAGCTCGATAAAAAATTCACTTTTCCTCTCGGCGCTTATGATCTGCACATGAATGATGCAGGCGTGCTCGCAATCTGCACCGGCGGGGGCGTTACCAACGCAACCTCATCCATTATGGCGCTGGGTATGGACCCGCGTTTTGATTTATCCAAAGCCTATTGGGTGATTGCCGGCATTGGCGGCGGTGATCCACTCGATGTATCGCTCGGCACAGGTGTGTGGGCCAAACATGTTGTCGATGGCGATTTGCTTTACGAAATTGATGGGCGCGAAATCCCCAAAGACTGGAAGTACGGTTTAATTCCGCTGGGCGCTAAAGAGCCAAATCAGGAAGCGACCGGCTGGACGGTTGATACCATCGTCTACAACCTGAATCCAACCTTGGTCGATTGGGCGTACCAACTCACCAAAGATTTTCCCGTTGCCGACACACCGGCGATGCAATCTTTCCGCGCGCAGTACAAAGGTTTTCCTAATGCGCTGCGCACACCGTTTGTCACCATCGGCGATACGCTTGGTTCCAGCACTTACTGGCACGGTGAATTATTAAATGGCTGGGCAAATGATTGGGTGCATTTGCATGCGGGTAAAAAAAGTAATTTCATGACCACCAATATGGAAGATAACGGTAGCCTCACCGCGCTGCACCGTTTAGCCAAAGCAAAATTGGTGGATACCAAGCGTGTATTGGTATTGCGCACCGTGAGCAACTACAGCTTTCCGCCACCAGGCAAAACCGCCGCATGGAGTACCACCGCGCCCTACCCTGATGATGGATTGCCCGCAATCGAAGCGGCTTATAGTTTAGGTAATCGTGTTGTACAAGAATTATTGCGCGACTGGGATAAATATCAAACGACCATTCCTTCTGCAAAATAATATTCTTTTTGCGCCCGAGATTAATCGGGCGCATTTTTAATTTAATTTTCGAAGACTTGTGATGAATAAAATTTTATTAGCGGTAGGGTTATTGGGCGCAAGTATAGTGGCGCACGCCAAGCCAATTATTTTTGATAATGATATGGCGATCGATGATTGGGCGGCGCTACTGTATTTATTACATCACCCCGATGCCGATGTTATCGCCGTTACCATTGCAGCGAGCGGAGAATCGCGCTGCAAACCCGGTCTAGCTAATACAAATTCGTTGCTGGATTTACCCGGCGACGTGAAAAAAGATATTCCAGTTGCCTGTGGTGATGCTTATCCCCTCGATGGTTATTTTGTTTTCCCGGAACCCTGGCGCAAAGATTCGGATACACTTTCGGGAGTACCAATTAAATCAAGCTCGCGCATTGCCAGCGATAAACACGCCGCTGATATTATTCACTCCGCATTAACTGGCACAAAAGAACCGGTAACGCTGATCGCCACCGGCCCACTCACCAATATTGCACAATGGCTGAAGCGTTATCCAACTGACAAACACAAAATTGATCAACTCGTAATTATGGGCGGAGCTGTAGATGTTCCGGGCAATATTATTGTGCCGCTGTTTACTAAAGGACACCCTAACACAACTGCCGAGTGGAATATTTTTGTCGATCCAGTCGCGGCTGATACCGTATTTTCAGCAGGCTTGCCGATTGTTTTGGTCGGTTTGGATATCACTAATTCCGTGCGCGTTACCACTAAAGTCGCCACCGATTTTAAACAGGCAGCAAAAACCAATTCCGCAAAATTTTGGGATTCAGTACTGGATAACAATGATTGGTTTATCGCGAGTAATGAATATTATTTTTGGGATACGCTGGCGGTGATGATCGCAGTAGAACCCAGCCTCTGCCAAGGCGATATGCAGTCGTTGCGTGTCGATTACCAAACCACTAGCACGCCCTGGCAACAAACAACAGACAACACTATGCCCGCAACACGTTGGGACGGAAAAAAACGCAATCATCTTAATGCAAAAACGGCAGGCACCTTATTCAAAGATAAAAGTTATCCGACAATTAAAGTGTGCAGGAAGACGAACCCTGAACAAATATTTAACACGTTTCGCGAAGTATTAAATAGTAAATAAATATTTTGCCAGGCTTTTCGCTATACCCGCGAACGGGTGTATCCATAGGTTTATTCTGTAAATTTACTACTATCACTTGCGCGCGCAAGGGTATCGGCAATTTCACTGCCTTTACCTTGCAAAATTTCCTGCGGTGTCAGACCACAGAGTTCATGCGGGAACACTAACCAGCGGTCGGTGGCGTGCACATAAAAATCCGGTTTTAATTCCGTTACATTGCGTGTGGGTTTATACCAGGGGCAGGCAATCTTGATGACATTGGGAGTGTTGCGCCGGGACTTGCGTTTGATCTCATCAATAATAGCTTTAATCGAGCGACCGGAATCAAACACGTCATCCACAATTAGCAGTTCCTGGTCGGCATCAACATTTTTGATAATGTAATCCAGGCCGTGCACACGAATGTCTTTGTGTTGTTTATCGATACCGTAATAAGACGACGTGCGAATAGCAATATGGTCGGTGGCGATTCCCATATATTCCAGATATTCCTGCACCGCGATACCAACCGGTGAGCCGCCACGCCATACGCCGACAATAAAATGCGGGCGAAAGCCGCGCTGGTAAATTTGTTCGCCCAACTTGAATGAATCGAGCAGGAGTTCATTGGCGGTAATAAAATGTTTATCCATCGCGGTTACCTGTAGCCGTTAGCTAACATTTTTTATGAATCGTTTTTATCGAGATATTTTTATCGAGTTTGTATTTCGATAATCAATTACTACGCAAGCTTTTGCAGGGTATTGCCAAGCGCCGTGATTGCCACAGCAACATCTTCCACTGTAACTGATTCATCGGGGTGGTGGCTCACTCCGCCTTTGCAGCGCACAAAGTACATGGCAACATCGCAAATATCGGCCATTGCCATGGCATCGTGGCCGGCACCGCTCATCAGTTTGTAGGGTTTCAAATTCATATCGCACAACACTTCTGCCTGCAAGGCTTGTATCCAATCGGCGCAGACGGTCGCCGGGGCATTGTGAATTTCGCTCCAGGTTGCACTGAGATTTCTTATCGCGCAAATAAGATCCAATTCATGCTGAATTTTTGCGAGGGCCTGATCGCGCAGCTGATCGTTACCGGAACGAATATCGATGGTAAATTTGGCGTGTCCGGGAATAACATTGACCGCACCCGGGCCGCATTCAATTTTGCCGACGGTGGCGACCACATCAAATTCGTTGGCGATATTTTCTACCAATATCACACCGAGTGCTGCGCCGACCAATGCATCTTTGCGCTTGGGCATGGGCACGGTTCCGGCGTGACCGGCGTAGCCTTGTATTTCAATGGTGAAGCGGCGCGCGCCGGCGATGGCGGTGACGATTCCAAGCGCGAGATTTTCATCTTCCAGCACCGGGCCTTGTTCGATATGCACTTCAAGGTAGGCGAGCAGGTCTTCCGGTGCACGTGCAGCGCTGTGGATATTGTCGGGTTGCAAACCAAAATCGATAAAGGCTTGGTGCAAACTAATTCCGGCGCAATCTTTTAATGCCCACCAATCCGGATTCCAGGTGCCGGCGACAGCGCGACTTCCCAACAGAGTGCTACCGAAGCGTGAGCCTTCTTCATCGCCGAAACCAATTACGTCGATCGCGTAGGGTAGTGCTATGTTGTTTTGATAAAGTTGTTCGACTACCGCAATTGCAACTAATACTCCGAGAATGCCGTCGTAGGCGCCGGCGTTGGGAATGGAGTCCAGGTGTGATGCGAGTATGAGTGTTTTTGCGCAGGCGTCTTGTGCTGCATAGCGGCCGCAAATATTTCCTGCGGCATCTACCCAGGTTTCCATGCCGGCGTCTTGCATCCATTGTGCGACTAATTCGTTGCAGCGCTGGTGTTCGGGGGTTAAATAAAAGCGGCTGATGTTTTCGAGGTTCGAGCTGATACTAGCGAGTTGATCGCACTGGTGCATGATTTTTTTTGCTAGCGCTTCGGCGGTGGTTTCGTTCAAGATTTTTTCTCGACGTAGATTGGGGCGTTGCGGGCGCTGCAACACTCTCTGAGACTCGCCGTAAATACTTCCCTGTAGGCTCGAATGCAGCATCCATGCTGCATACGGTCTCCGAGAGTGTTACATCACCCTTACTTCATGCTGACCTGTTAGTTCCCAATAAAACTAATGAAAGTTTTTTGCGTAGCTTTTTAACTGATCGATAAAGTCATGTTTTTCAGCATCGCTGATAAAACTCGACGTAAAACTATTGTGCGCCAATAACAACGCCTGCTCGCGCGTTAACGGGAAGGCATCGGCCAGTGCAAAATAATTGTCGTTGAGATAACCACCAAAATAGGTCGGATCATCCGAGTTGATCATCACGCGCAAACCAGCATTCATCAGCGTAAACAAATTGTGGTCGACCATTTTATCGAACACACACAGGCGCACGTTGGAAAGCGGGCAGACAGTGAGCGGGATTTGGTGCTCGCGCAAATATTCCATCAGTGCCGGATCTTCATCGGAGCGTACGCCGTGATCGATGCGCTCGACTTTTAATAAATTGATCGCCTCCCAAATATAACTCGGCGGGCCTTCTTCACCGGCGTGGGCAACAACACGATAACCTTCAGCGCGGGCGCGGGCGAAGACTTCAGTAAATTTACTGGGTGGATGACCGAGTTCGGAGCTGTCCAAACCTACGGCGATAATTTTATCTTTCCACGGTAAGGATTCTTCCAGGGTTTTCATTGCATTATCCGCGCTCAGGTGGCGCAGGAAATCCATCACCAATTTTGAGCTGATGCCCCAGTCCTTTTTTGCGTTGTCCATTGCGCGCAAAATGCCGCCGATCACCGTTGCGAAGGGAATGCCCCGCTCGGTGTGGCTTTGCGGATCAAAGGATAATTCGGTGTGCAATACGTTATCGGCTTTGCATTTCAGAAAATAGTCGCGGGTCAGATCGTAAAAATCCTGCTCGTGTTTCAGTACCGATGCACCCTGATACAACAAATCCAAAAAGCTTTGCAAATTGGTGAATTGGTATGCAGCTTCAATTTCTTCCACGCTGCTGTAGGGCAAGTTCACCTGATTGCGCTGGCCGAGCGCAAACATCATCGCGGGCGATAAAGCACCATCGAGATGCATATGCAATTCCGCTTTGGGCAAGCCCGCTAAAAATTCACGCGACGCGAGTTCATTTAATTTCGGCACACGGGAGAAATCGGGCGCGATAACCGAAGGAATCATTTTTATTCTCCTTAACAGGGCAAGTGAAAACAGGTTTCGTTAGATCGGTGAGTGCGGTTATCCATCGCACTCAACACTTTTCTTGTGCATAAATTGCCAGCGCAGTATCAACGCCTGCATTGGCAGTTTGTGCATGGCCGGCGCTATGCAATACGGCTTCCAGTGCAGACAATGTTTGCAGCACCGCATTTTTGCGCGCGTTATAGCCCATAGTGCCGATGCGCCAGATTTTGCCGTGCAGCGGGCCAAAGGAAGTGCCGATTTCGATTCCGAAATCATAGAGCATGCTGCTGCGCACAGCTTCACCGGCAATACCTTCAGGAATATACACGCCGACCACGTTATGCATTTTTTGCGTTTGGTCGCCGAACAATTTTAAATTCATTGCCGCCAAACCTTGCGCCATCGCTTTGCCATGAATGCGGTGGCGCGCTATGGCATTGGCAATGCCCTCTTCCAACAAAATGCGTGCGCACTCGCGCGCGCCGTACAACATAGTCGTAGCTTCGGTGTGGTGGTTGAGGCGTTCTTCACCCCAGTAATCCATGATCATGCCGAGGTCAAAATAATTGGAGGCGATGCGGCTACCGCTGCCGGCGACATGATTCGCGGTGCGAATGCCCGCTTCGATATGGCGGCGCTTGCGAATCACCGCCACCGCTTTTTCGCTCAGTGTAATCGGGGCGCTGCCAGAAGGGCCACCCAAACATTTTTGCAAACCAACGGAGACTGCATCCAACTGCCATTGGTCAGTTTCAAAGGTGTTGCCGCCAATCGATGCGGTCGCGTCGGAATAAAACAACACGCCGTATCGCGCACAAATTTCACCGAGATGCTCCAGCGGTTGCAGCATGGTGGTGGAGGTGTCGCCCTGCACTATCGCCAATACTTTGGGCTGGATTTTTTTAATCGCAGTTTCGATTTCATCCGGCGTAAAAACCTCGCCCCAGTCTTTGTGAATTTTATGTACCTCAGCGCCGCAGCGCTCGGCAATCTCACACAGCAAATGGCCGAAGCGACCAAACACCGGCACCAGAATTTTATCGCCCGGCTCCAGCAGTGAAATCAGTACGGCTTCGATTCCCGCTCTTGATGTCCCGTCGATTAACAACGTCCACTGGTTTTTGGTTTTGAACACACCGCGATACAGCGCCATAGTTTCGTTCATGCACTGCGTCATCGCCGGATCATATTGGCCAATCAGTTGTGCCGACATAGCGCGCAATACGCGCGGATCAACGGTGATGGGGCCTGGCCCCATCAGCAAGCGCGGCGGCGGTGAGAAAGGGCGCAGTAGCGATGAATCAACACTGAAGGGATCGACACTGTACTGATCGGACATTTAATAACTCCTGACGGCGACAAACTAACAACTACAAAATTACCAGCCATTACACACAAAACACTAACGCATTTTGTGAAAACATTTTTTGTACATTCACGCAAATACTTGCATCAACATTCGCCCGCCGCTGATACATAAAAAAATCGCGAACACGCGTTTTAACATCACTGGTTCCAGTTTAGATCCAATCCAGGCACCCACAGGTGCAAGCAATACGGTGAGCGGTACGATTAACGCAAAACCCGGTAGATTCACCATGCCGAGCATGCCCTGCGGTGCGTCTGCCGGCGTTTCGGCCAATAACATTGCGATTGCACCGGGAATTGAAATTAATAAACCAAAACAGGATGCAGTACCCACGGCGCGGTGCGGGGGATAATTGCACGCGTTGAGTAAGGGCACACCGATGGTGCCGCCGCCAACGCCCATCATCACCGAGAAAAAACCGGTAGTGCCCGCCATCACTCCCTGCCCTACTGCGCCCGGTAGTTGTTGTGCGATAGGCGGCGCTTTTGCGCGGAATAACATATTGGCCGCGACCAGCAGTGCGACTACGCCGAAGATGGCGCTGGTGACTTCGCCTTTGGCGTGGAGTGCAAATGTGCTGCCGGCAATTACGCCGATAACCATCAACGGCGCCCAGCGTTTGAGCAGCGCCCAATCCACATTGCCGCGTTTGTGATGCGCGCGCATCGACGAAATACTCGTCGGCACAATCACCAACAAGGATGTCGCGGTGGCGACTAACATCGCCGTGGCCGCGCTGATACCAAAACTTTGCAACACAAAAAATAATACCGGCACTATGACGATACCGCCGCCCACGCCCAGCAATCCGGCGAGGATGCCAGCGAAGGCGCCGGTGAGCAGCATCGCAATCATGGTCGGCAACCACTGGTTTAAAAATTCATTCATCGCGCAGACTCCATCGCAGTGAGACCTGTTCCGCCACAATGCCTGCGCCGTCGCTGCGCGGATCGCTCGCAGCAATGGCATCGCCATCACCGAGACTGACAACGGCACCGGCGTGGCCCATCATCTCGCTCTGTGACGCAACCGCTTTGATACTGTGCCCGCGCGCGCGCAGTTTTTCACCCAACTTGTCGACCAAATCCTGCTCCATTTTCAAATCGTGATTGTTGTCGCCCCAGGTGCGGCCGAGCAGCCAGCGCCCGCGACTGATCGCCTCGCCCAAGGGCAATCCGTCGTACAAATAGCGGGTCAGCAGTGCGGCCTGGGTTTGCGGTTGGCCCTCGCCGCCCATGGTGCCGTAGCTGATGCGACGACCATCGTTTAACACACTGAGCGCGGGGTTGAGGGTGTGGAAAGGTTTGTATCCCGGCGCCAGGGCGTTGCGATGCTGTGGATCCAGACTGAAGCCCACGCCGCGGTTATTCCACACCAGGCCGGTGCCGGGCACAACCACGCCCGAACCGAACTCCCAATAAATACTCTGGATAAAACTGACCATAGTGCCCTGGCTGTCCACGCAACCCATCCATACGGTATCACCCGGCTCGGCGACCTGCGGCCAGGGCAATGCCGTCCCGCTGACAACAGCGGCAAGTTGGTCGATATGCTCATCATCGAGTAAATCATCCCAGTGCTCACTCAACCGGCGCGGATCAGCGACTTCGCGGTCGCGCACCAGAAATGCGAGTTTGGTGGCTTCAATCAAGCCATGCACACGCTCTTCTTCGCTCCACTCTGATTGATACAGGCGATCATAAATCGCGAGTATCAGCAGCGACGCCACACCTTGTGTCGGCGCTGGCAGGTTGTAGCACTGGCCAAAACGTGTCTGCACCGACAAGGGTTTCACCACCTGGGCGCGATAAGTTTCCAGATCAGCCAGCCGCAGCGGGCTGCCTTGCGCCGCCAATTCGGAGGCGATGTGCTCCGCCAATTCGCCGCGACATGCCGACTCCAAACCGTGATTGGCCAACCAGGTCAGGGTAGTGGCGAGATCGCTATTAGTGAGGACCTCTCCTTCGCGCAGCGGCCGGCCATCAGGCATAAATACGCGGCGATATTCCGCCTGCCCCGCCAGCTCCTGCTCTACTTTACGGCTGGCCACAGCAAGGCTTTTAGTGACGGTGATTCCGCTGCGCGCCAAGGCAATGGCCGGGGCGAGCAAACGGCTGAGCGGCGTCTTACTGGCCGTGATACTGCGCGCAGTTTCCCAACCGGCGAGCGTGCCGCCCATGGTTACCGTAGCGAGCGGGCCGCGACTGGGGATCTGCGCAAAACCTTGCGCTTTATACCAATCGATACGCGCTAACTCCGCCGCACAACCGCAGGCATCTATCGCCAATGGCTCGGCGCCGGGTTTATGGATCAACCAGAATCCATCGCCCGCAAGGCTGTTCATGTGCGGGTAAAGTACGGTGATAGCAGCGGCAGCGGCGATCATTGCATCGACTGCACTGCCCCCCTCACGCAACACCTCCAGGCCGATTTCTGTGGCCTGTTTATGGGGAGCGCTAAAAGCAATCGCGTGGGCGGTCATGACTGATCACCACAAGAATGGCCACACAAATCGATCGCCAATTGCAGTAGTGCTTTATCACTACCGCGCTTGCCGAGCAGCGATACACCACAGGGTGCGCCCGCGTCGGTCAGCACCGGCAAATGGATTTGCGGTAATCCGGCCAGACCCGCAGGAGCGGTCAGGCCCATTAGTTGGCTGCGATAAGTGTCCATCCAGCGGGCATCTGCACCCAGCAGCGGTGCGGCGCCGGGCGTGGTGGGCAGCAGGATTAAATCGACATCGGCGAACCAGCCTTCGATGTCCGCCTGCAAACCTGTGCGCTCGGCTTCAGCGGCAGCCTGGTCGGCATCGGTCAGCGTTGCACACCACTGGAAACGGGCGTGGATGTCCGGCGCAAATGTGGGCTTGTGACTATTGATCCACTCGCCATGGGTTTGCCAGATCGACCGGCCTTGTAATGTGCGAAAGCAGAGACTG
>DATIDX010000319.1:0-3060 GCA_035456025.1 Cellvibrio sp.
ATACGCGCGCGTTGAGCTGGTCGCGATGCTTCATAATCCACTCTTCCTGATAGGGGTTACCCATCGCCACCAACACCACATTGGCCTCGGCGGAGTTGATTGCGTCTATGAGCGCCTTGGTATCTTTTGCTTCGTCGTAACCGTTGCGCACGCCGACAACATTTACCCCGTGTTCGCTGTGCAAACGCTCTGCTGCGCGTTGTGCTATACCGGGTTTAGCACCGACAAGGAAAACCCGTGCGCTGGCGCCGAGACTGCGCAGGAATAGCGGGGTGAAATCGGTACCGTTTAAATTTTCGATAAAGGTTTTACGATGGATAAGCCAGGTCGCTATATCAATACCAATGCCGTCGTTGACGATGATAGTGTCCTCGCGCGACATGGCTTCTTTGTGTGGTTGGCATTTCACAACAAAATTGGTGTTGGCAAAATACAGTGCAACTTGTTGTTGCTGCATTTTTTGTTGCAGCAATGGCACCATTTCTGCGTTGGTGGTGCGTCTGATCGGAAAGCCGCCCAGTGCGATAATTTCACCCGTATCTGCAGTAGCGTTAGTCATTAAGCAAAGACCTCTGTATCGCTGAATTTTTTAGGTGCGAGCATGCGCTCGGTGACTTGGCTCCAATCGAGCACTGTGCGTTTGGTAAGCGGTTTAGCAGGATTTAATGCACGTGAGATCGCCAGTGCGATGGAATCTTCATTGCCAATTTCGTAACCGAAACGGGTCGGATAATCGGCTGCGATAAAATGCGGGCAAATCGCAGGCAGGCCAAAAAATTCATATTGCGTGAGTTTCAGCGAGGTATCGCGCAGGTATGCAGGTAAGTTGACACTGGAGTAGGGCGCAATGCCAAGCGTTGCATGTTTGATGTAAGGCAATGTTTTATCGAACGGCATTTCACCGTAGACACTTACGTTATCGCCGTATTCCGGGTGGCGCGGTTGGCAGGAGCCAATGATGTGAAAATGGATATGTGGAAAGCGGCGTGCGGCCAAGACAAAAAATTCCGGGTCAAACAGCATAGAGCCTACCGAGACCGCGTGGATGCCCTCCTTGTAAGGCGAGGGATTGGCTTTTTCATTGACTGAGTGATCGATCCCCTGGGGAACAAACGCAAGGTTGTGGGTCGATGGTATTCCCTCAGCCAGTGCTTTCGATGGCAGCACTATAGTGTCTATATCTTTGGCGATACGGTCGAAGGTCTTGCTGATGTAAGCCGCTGCATCGATGGTATCGAGCGCGTCTGATGCGCGATAAAGCACGCGCGCCGAGGGATTCAATTTTTTAATGAGGTCAAAAAAAATCGGCGCAACGCCGCTCTCCAGAACAATGACATCCGAGTCACGAATCCATGCGCGCAATACGCGGTTAAATCCGTAGCTATACACGTGGTACATCAGCGATTCAAATGGGCGGATGCGGATCGGGTGGATCGGGGTTTTCCACAAATAACATTCAACGCCCTGATGGAGCACCACCTTGTTGGCTTGGTCATCCAGTGACAGGCGCGGGTCATGTTTGTAGCGCGACAGGAAACTGTAGCGCAGTGAAAAAAAGCGGGTGGTGCCCAGCTTGGATAATTCGTTGGCCACAAAGTGCATACCCGCTTTGCGGGGTGACCGGTAATCGTGCGCGGAGAGCAGCAGGTATTTTTGCTTGGTCTTGGGTGAATCGGTAGCGAGCGATAGCTGATCTGCACTGGCGAGGAGTTCAGATGCGGACATGGTTTTCTCCTTAATAACCTTCAGTAGGCATTAACGACTAGGGTTTAAGATCGGCTTCCGGCGCGGCAGGGGGGCTGCTCGCCTCAGGGTTTTCCGGGTCATAAAAGAAGGCCTGGAGTGGAGTCCATTGCGCAGCCGCAGGTTGGGTTGGACCGCTCAATGCCAGCGGGTAATTGCCCCACCAACTGCCGGCCGCCCAGTAAGTCCAGCCGCGCCAAGGGCTGTCTTCCATCAATTCCAGGAAGCGGGTAAGTGTTGCTAAGCATTCGCTGCTGGGCGGGACACCAAATTCACCCAAAAACAGGGTTTGCTGATGCTCTTTGGCCCAGGTACTGATGCGCTCGAACTTGGCGTCAAATTCCGAGGCCGGGCGGCAGCCCTTGCCAGTGGTGACTGTGTGGGTGCCCGAATAATCGCTGTCGGCGTATTGGTGTACTTCAATAATGGTGCGCTTGAGCGGATCTTGTAGGTCGTCGAACTCAGTGGCGTTGCTGTATTGGAGACCAGCAAACCAGTCATGTACACCGCTCCAACGACCACCGCTTACGATTACCAGATTGGTTGCCTTGGCTTCGCGCAGGGCTGCCAGTGTCTGCTTGGCGATGATTGCCCACTCCGTCAAGTGGACAGTCGCAGGTTCGTTCATCAACCCGAACGCAGTTTGGGTCGGATCGGGAAATTCATTCGCCAGCGCCACCCAGAAACTAACGAAGGCGGCGCTCACCGTGCTTTCGTCGGGCAATTTGTCGGTCAACTTGTAGCTGTAGTACTTGGCGTAGTTGTGCACATCCAGTAACACGCACAGGCCTTGGGCGTTAGCGTTCTTAACGGTGGATTTCAGACGCATTAGTTCAGCTTGGTCGAACGGGCCATAAGGCGTGGGCTGCAGGCGTTCCCACAGGAAGGGAAAGCGAATGATGTTTGCACCCTTGCTGGCAATAAAGCTCAGTTCAGAAGTGTTGGGGTAGGTGTAATCCTTAAACACCACGCCGGGTAATTGCTTGGCATTGAACTCGGCCCCTGCGAGGTTGACGCCGGTCAGACGCGCCTGATCCAGGCAGCCACCGAAGGCATTTAGCGCCAGCAGGCTTATTGTTGTACCTAACGCAATGCGGGTGAGTGCTGCGCGGTACCAGCCGCTGGCACTCATGATGCACTCCGTAACTGGTCGTAAAGCGCCAGGTAGCGGTCTGCGACTTGGGGCCAGGCGTAGCGGGTCGCAAAGGCTTGCGCGGCGGTGACCCGTGTTTGGTAGGCTGACTCGCCCTTATTGTGCAGCGCCAAAAGTTGGGCAATAGCGTCGCTAGATCGGAAGAGCGTCGTGTAGGGAAAGAG
>DATIDX010000320.1:0-3776 GCA_035456025.1 Cellvibrio sp.
CCAGCCGACAACAAACACCGTCAAGGCAGCCACTAGCGCAACTTTCCATTGCAAAAAGCGGCCAACACCCCAAAACACTAAAACAGCAATACTAATAACAACAAACCAATACAAATAGGTAACCACGGCACATCCCTCTGGGTATTAAAATCAGCCCCTATTCAACAGGCTTTTTCGACCCAACGCAAGCAGGCCCAACACCATCAAACTGATCAGGCCGATACTGCCGCTGCCGCCTTCATCATCTTTTTTGGTAATCGCGGTGTTTTTAACAGGGGTCAGCTTTGCTGCCGTATCCGGGTCAGCATTGAGGATCACGATATTCTGGATCATCATAAAATGATCGCCTGTTACCGGCTTCTTGTTGGTGTTGTCGGTGACGGTGTAGTTGCGCAGGGGAATTTCGGTCAAGGCACCGCCCATGTTGAATCTGTTGAGGGCGGCAATAGCATCTACAATTGCCATCCCATTGCCAGTTACCTGGCCAAATACGGTAAAGCCGCCGTTATTCGTATCCAGTACATATTTATGGTCTTTATCTGTGGCATTTTTGTCGTTTAGATTAATAAACCACTGACTGGTCGCAGAGTCTGGTTGACCGCCCATTTTTGCCATGGCGATTGTGCCGCGGAGATTGGAGTAAACGGGTTCGTTGGGAACCTGGGCATTTTGGGTCACAGTGCCCAAGGGCAATTCACCTGTGTACTTGAATCCTCCGCCCTGGATTACGAATCCGGGCACCGAGCGATGGACAATGCTGTTGGCATAGGCGTTGGCTTTTACATAAGCAAGAAAGTTCGCCACTGCTTTCGGCGTGGTTTTATCGAACAGATTTACTTCAAAGTCGCCTAGCACCGTTTGAAACTGTACGGTGGTTGCTGAGGCTGCTTGGACCAAAAATAAACCCGCACTTAAGCATGCAGCGGAAATAGTTGATTTAAGCCATTTAGCGGTAAAGGGTTGGGAAGACGAATGCATGGACGACGGGCCTCTCATTATAAATAGATGTGTGTTACCGGGAGAGGTAGCAATCCCTGCCCGGCTGTCCGCATCTTATCCCGACTATCTGTACGCCAAAAACCTGAAATTTGTTGGAATTTGTAATAGCTGTACTGGGTTATTCATCATCTTCGGTCACTTTCTTCCAGTGGCCGTTGGGTTGCTGTTTGACTTCATAACGCGACCACTGACGGAACTCTGAACGCAGGCAAATCCCTGTCGCGTAACCGCCGGCACCGGCGACAATTTTGTAAATCACTTGGTCCTTGTTCGCGTTTTGATTGTCAGCGGCGTCGACCACTTGCCGCACACTCCAGAGATTGCCCAGCTTTCCATTGCTATAAAAATGCCCCGCGATAATTTGCTCAGGGTGGGTGATGTTTTTTTCGGCATGTTGTTTAGCTAGCTCTAGCAATTGGGTGAGGTTTTCGCTGGTGATATCCACATAAGAGTTCAGCTGTTCCATTGCAGCCGAAAAGTCTTCCTGGGTTAACTCAAATTGACGCTCGGAAGCCGCAGCGGGTTTGGCAAGTTTTCGGCGCGTAAGATGGGCCGGGTAACGACGCCACGGGAAAAATGCGTTGAACAGGATCGCCATGAACATGATGCTGGCGACGTTAATCAGGATTGGCATTAGCAGATAGTAGTATTCCAGACGGAAAATCTCCGGCCCTCCAATCACGGCAGCCAGCGCAGTTGCACCTCCGGGCGGATGCATGCAACGCATATAATGCATGACTGCAACGGCCAAACCCACAGCAAGCGCAGGTGTCCAAGTCTGGTCGGGGAACAGCTGCTGGCATGTCACACCAACAAAGGCGGAAAGCAAATGCCCCCCAACCACCGACCAGGGTTGCGACAACGCACCTTGCGGCACGGCAAATAGTAATACCGCACTCGCCCCCATGGAGGTCACCATAATCAGGGTGCCCGCCGTGTGCATAAATCCGTCGGGGAAACACCAACGCGTCGTCCAGTAAACTGTCAAAATCCCGAGGAAGGCCCCAACGCCCGAGATAATTTTTTCGCCGTGACGAGTGGTATTACGTTCAATACCTAATAGCAGTCTGATTTCGTGAAGCAGGTGTTTGATTGTCATGATAGGTTTCGTCGCACCAATAAAGGGCGAAATCCTAGACGTTTATTGACTTGACTGCAAATGAACGCTTGACCTTCCCCTAAGTGAAAGGTTTAGCCTTGGCTCTATGTCCATCATTAGGAGTGAATTATGGCGATCCAAAATCAGGAGCTGGAGCTGGCCATCGGCGGAATGAATTGCGCATCCTGTGTTGCGCATGTGGAAAAAGCCTTGGCGAATGTGGATGGTGTGAGATCGGTGTCCGTCAATCTTGTCACTCAGCGCGCGCAGCTTTCACTCGCTCGCCCTGTTGCTGTTGAAGAGCTGATTCTGAGCGTCGAGCAGGCCGGTTATAAAGCCGGTTATGCAAGTAGCGAAGACCGAAACGAGCAAGCTAAAAACCGCGAACGGGAGCGCCAGCAGCTTAAACAACAATTCACCCTCAGCCTGATATTGACACTGCCGGTGTTTGCACTGGAAATGGGAAGCCATCTGATTCCCGCGCTGCATCACTGGTTGGCGGAACACCTGGGAAACTGGAATTGGATAATCCAGGGTTCGTTAACCACATTGGTCATGTTTGGCCCCGGCAGGATTTTTTACCGGCAGGGCTTACCTGCATTGATTCATTTGCGGCCGGATATGAACTCCCTGGTCGCGCTAGGTAGCCTTGCCGCCTGGAGCTATTCACTGGTGGCTACCTTCGCCCCTGGCCTGCTTCCGTCGGGCACAGTGAATGTTTATTTTGAGGCGGCTGCAGTCATAGTGACCTTGATTTTGCTAGGGCGATTGATGGAAGCCAACGCCCGTGGGCGCACCAGCGATGCCATCGCCCGCCTGGTCAAGCTCCAGCCGCAAACGGCAACTCGAATGCAGGGCGAGCAGCAAGAAAAAGTAGAACTTGCGCTGATCAACCCTGGGGATATTCTTCTGGTGCGACCCGGTGAACGCATTCCTGTGGATGGAAACATCGTTCAAGGTAATTCTTTCGTCGATGAATCAATGATGACGGGAGAGCCCCTTCCCATCAGTAAAGCTGAGGGAGCTGACGTGATTGGCGGAACGCTCAATACGAATGGCTCGTTTACTTACCGGGTGACCAAAACTGGAGATGACACCGCGCTTGCGCAGATTATCCAATTAGTCGAAGCAGCGCAGGGTTCCAAATTACCCATCCAGGCGCTGGTGGACCAAATTACCCGCTGGTTTGTGCCTGCGGTAATGCTGATCGCGACACTCACCTTCGCCGTCTGGTTGATCTTCGGCCCTGAGCCTTCGCTCAGCTTTGCGCTGGTCAATGCAGTTGCCGTGCTGATAATCGCCTGCCCCTGTGCTATGGGGTTGGCGACACCGACTGCCATTATGGTGGGCACCGGCCGCGCAGCTAATCTCGGTTTATTGTTTCGCCGGGGCAGTGCCTTGCAGACCCTTGCCGATGCCAAGACCATTGCGTTTGATAAGACCGGCACCCTGACCCTCGGACAACCTCTGTTGACTGATTTCATAGTCGCCCCAGGTTTTGATAAAAACGCTGTGCTGGCTTTGGCCGCTGTTGCCGAGCAACATTCGGAACATCCAATTGCAAAAGCCCTGATCGACGCTGCTGCCGCCGAAAAACTACCCTTGGGCGTTTTGGAGAACTTTGAGGCGATCCCCGGGTTTGGATTAAGTGCGAAAGTCTCTACCGAAACTATCCATA
>DATIDX010000321.1:0-4654 GCA_035456025.1 Cellvibrio sp.
CGGTATTTGGTTTTCTGTGTTTTGGTATTTGGCGGTAGTGGCGATCTTCCTGGGAATGATTATGTTAATCGCGCAGGATGGTCTGCCCGGTTCGGAAATTGCTCTGAAAGTGTTGGCATCTTAATCTTCTAATTCGATTCAAATTAAAAAAATGAAAGGCTTGTCCGCAAGGGCAAGCCTTTTTTGTTGGGCAACTTTTTTATTGAACTAGTGTTTTTATTGTCGATAGGTGTTGCGTTACTCAGCATGATTTATTTTTTTGATCTACGCTTGAAGAGCAATCCTTAGGTCGCCTATTCCAATAAAGAAATTCCGGTTTATCCAATAATTACGAAAAGGAAACTATTTATGCCAATTCATCATCGCCCGCTTCCTGCTGCAAAAAAAATCCTCGCCTCTATTATGAGTGTTATCGCACTGACATCATTAAGTGGCTCTCTGTATGCGCAAATTGGCAGCGCCAGTTTATCCGGCGTCATTGATGCACAAGATCAACCTATAGTGGGTGCAGCTGTAACTGTCGTTAATATTGCCAATGGCCATACGTACAAAGCTGTTACCCAGGCAACGGGTGGCTATTCTTTTACCGGTTTGCCGCCCGGCGATTATCGATTGACCGTCGCGGGTAAACAATTGCAGGGGCAGCAAAAAGTCACCTTAAAAGTAGGGCAGAAGCGCACGCTGAATATCGATTTGGCAGAGAGCGATTTAACCCAGCCAGTGCAGGAGCTGGTGGTGATTGGAATCCAGGAAAAGGAAACTGTAGCGGGTGAAATAGGTACGAGTATTTCGTTGGAGCAGATTGAATCCCTACCGCAGACTACGCGCAATTTTTTATCCTTCGCTGATCTTGCGCCAGGTGTGCAATTTAACGAGGGGCAAGATGGCAGCACCAGCATTCAGGGCGGTGCGCAAAGCCCCAACGCCATTAACATTTTTATTGATGGCGTCGGGCAGAAAAACTATGTGTTGCGCGGCGGTGTGACCGGGCAGGATGCGAGCCGCGGAAATCCGTTCCCGCAATCGGCGATTGCAGAATATAAAGTTATTACACAAAACTATTCAGCGGAATACGACCAACTTAGTAGTGCGGCGATCGTAGCCGTCACTGCATCCGGCTCCAATGAATTCCATGGCGGATTTTTTTACGATTATTCGGATGAAGGCATGCGTGAAAAGAATCCGAATGAGTTAAAAAATAATAAAAAAATCCCCAGCCAGCAAATCCAATACGGCGTGAATGTTGGGGGTCCTATCATCAAAGACAAATTGCATTTCTTTTTTGCCTATGAAGGGAAAAGTAATAGCGACCCGCGCGAGGTGGTTGTAGGGGCTGGTTACGATGTGAATAAATTAACGCCGTCTGTGCAGGCAAAGCTCGGCGGTGTCAGTGCAAGTTTTGAAGAGGATTTGTTTTTCGGCAAATTAAGCTACGCCATTAATGATGCCCAAAAATTGGAACTGACGGCTAAGTATCGCGATGAAACGGAATTAACCGGCGTGGGCGACCAGCGGCCGATTGAATTTGGCACCGACAAAAATAACGATGAAACGCGCGTTGCCCTGAGCCACAATTGGCGTACTGACAATTGGATCAATGATGCGCGCTTGACTTATGAGGATTACACCTTCAACCCGCGCCCGCACACATTCGGCAATGGCACGATTTTATTAAATGCTGCAAAAAATATAGTGTTGAATACCGGTGCAGGGCGCGACTACCAGGAGAAAAGCCAATCCGGTTGGGGGCTGCAAGAAGATTTTACTTACATCGCATTGGATAACCATCAGATAAAAACGGGGATCAAATACAAACAAGTGGATTTGACCTCGGTGGAGCAGCAGCCATTTAATCCGCAATACAATTACAACATCGACTACTCCTGGGATCAGCCTTACCTCGTGGAGTGGGGCGCGCCTTTGACGGGGATTGGCAATGGTTCGGTCGATGCCAATAATAAGCAGTTCGGTTTGTATATCCAGGATGACTGGTCTGCGACTGATCGCCTGACTATCAATGCCGGTTTGCGCTGGGATTATGAAGAGTCAGATGCGTATCTGGATTACCAAACACCCGACGATGTAGTAACCGCGCTGCGCGGCTGGAGCAATCTCGATAATTCTAATATCAATGCAGAAGATTACATCAGTACCGGCAACAACCGCGACAGCTTCAAGGATGCCTGGCAACCGCGTCTGGGGTTCAGTTACGACCTAGGCACCGATAATGAACTGGTTTTATTCGGCGGTGCCGGCCGCGCATACGACCGCAACCTGTTTGATAATTTGCAGCTCGAAGCAACCAAGGCGACTTTTCCAACTTACCGCGTGAATTTCGATTCGGAAGATCCGCAAAATAATTGCGACCCGGCGGCGACAAATTGTGTGGCTTGGGACCCGCGCTATTTAACGGCCGAGGGCTTGGAAGAGTTGCTGTACGCCAACACCGGCGCCGGCCGTGAAGTTTATATGGTTAACAATAATTTGAAGACGCCTTATTCCGATCAGTTCAGTTTGGGCATGCGCGGCAGCTTCAGTATTTGGAACGCGGAAGTGAGTTTGTCGCATATCAAAAGTGAGGATGGTTTTGTCTGGATGTTGATGAACCGTCGCCCTGACGGCAATTTTTTTGAGCCGGGCGCAACCTGGGGGCAACCATGGGCATTTGGTATTCCCGGTTTCAGTAACGGATTGATCGGGATGAACGGGCTCGAATCCAAAGCCGACTCACTCTACGTTAAATTGGACAAGCCTAAAGAAGATGATTTTTGGGGTTTGACGCTCGCCTATACCTATACCGATGCGCAAGACAGGCGCAAATCCGGCGAGGTATTTGCGCTGGATTATCCTGAGATTGAAGATTACGGCTGGCATGATTCGCTCTCGGTTCCGGAGCATCGGTTGGTAATTGCCGGGCTGTTTGATTTACCGGCCGGTTTTGATTTTTCGGCGAAATTAAATCTGGAAAGTGTCAAAACTTATCAGGGCACTGATTGCCGCGCCGGTTGGAATGCATGTTTCTATAATACCTTCCAGCCCGATGGCGATGGATTTCTCGGTTACAAACAATTGGATATCGCCATCAGTAAACAATTTGCGACTGGCATGATTGCGCAGGACAGTTTTTTGACCTTGCGTCTGGATATTCTGAATGTCACTAACGCTGTTAATCACGGTGGCTATCAGGATTGGTTTGGCGGCGCTGGTGAAGATTTGCCGGATAACTTTGGTCAACCCAATGGCACTTTCAGTGGACCACCGACGACCTTGAAGCTGGGAGTTAACTGGACTTTTTGATAAGCCCAAAATTTGTTAATACGACCGTTTCAGCAGAAGAAAAAAATCCCCGATTTTGTCGGGGATTTTTTTGCATTATAAAAATGGATCGTCTTTATCCACGGGGAAGTAGCGCTCGGCGGTGATGACATCGGAGTTGATACGGTGCGCGAGCAAATCATCCACATCCTGATTGACGCGGTTGATGAGTGGCAAGGCCTGGTCGCGGTCAAGCGACTCCAGCAGTGCGTTACCCCACACCGAAACGTGGCGCAAATAGATAGTGCGCGTATCTGACTTTTTGGCCCACTCGCCGGAAACCAGCCGCCCGATTCGGTCAATCTTGTAGCGGATTTCGTCGACCTGGGTTGGGTCTTTCATCTGCGCAACCAGTTCATCCGTCATCTTGATCCAGCCGCGGCGATACAACTCCCAGCCGCTGTAAAAACGCACAATCCAGGTTAAGTACTCCTCTTCTGTCTGAATCTGCTTATTCACTTTATCGGCCTCGTACACTTTCAGGAAATACGCGCGCGATGGCATTGCGCTTGGCCATGCATCCGCCTGTTTAACCATCTTGTTACTACTACAGGCGAATAGGCTGCCGGCCAGGATGACGAGAGCCAGGAGTCGGGATAAGTGTGCGATTTTCTGCATAAACAAGAATGAACTCTATGTAAAACGGGGATTGTTCGAGGCGCTGGCGTTTGCACGCGGCGGTAGTATAGAAGCTTGTGTGAACAATGGACAGGCTTTGGAGGGGCTTTGGTTTGATCGAAAAGTTATAGCCCCAAGCCAATCATTGGCTTGGGGCTATTAAACCGGAATACCACTGGTTGAGCGATTAGCGTTCGCGTCCACCGCGCATTTCGGCGCGATTCCCAGGGTGCTGCATACCGCTGTTGGCGCGCTCAACCCGTTCGCTGCGGTCTATGCGTTCAACCCGCTCTGCACGGGGAGCTTCGCGGCGCTCAACCTGCGCGATTGGTTGGCTGCGCTGTTCGACCCGCTCAGTGGGACGGTCAACCCGGGCGATAGGTTCGCTGCGAACCTCGCTTTGATAGCGCGGCAACTGGTTGCGGTTGATCTGGTTGTTGTCGTTGTCGGAATGAGTGCGTGAATTGGGCTGGGAATTGCCTGCCCGATCAATCTGCATGCCGCGCCCGCTGGTAACCCGCTCATCGCGTGTACGGGGTTGCTGTTGTCCTGCCTCAATCCTGCGGTTGGTCTGGCGTAGGTCAACGCTCTGGTTTTCGGGGCGCTGGGTGTTGGCAGTGGTGTGCGTGCGGTTTTGGACATTGCCTAAATCGCGTCCGGTACGTGCGTTCATCCGCTCACGTAACTGCTCATCGCGCGGCTGCTGCGCCTGGCGTCTCTC
>DATIDX010000322.1:0-3275 GCA_035456025.1 Cellvibrio sp.
GGCCGATGGTCACTACCCGGTGGATTTATTAATCAGCAGCAAGACAAAGACCTGCATGCAACAGCCTTGCGCAAACTCACCGAGAAAACCGGTGTAAAAACACCGCACCTTGAACAGGTGGCCACTATTGGCAATGCTAAACGTGACCCACGGGGATGGTCAGTAACAGCGCTATACATGGGATTAATTCCCTATGCCCCCACCGCCGATTTTATTGAAACCGTGGCTGATGCGCGCTGGTGGCCCTATGAAGTCGCCATCAAACAAAACCTCGCCTTTGACCATATAGAACTTGTCACTCAGGCGAGGGAAAGGCTCAGAGTTAAGAGTGGGTACACGGTTCTACCTGTTTACGTCCTTAATGCCCCATTTACCTTGACCCAGCTTCAGCAGGCATTTGAGGAGCTTTTGGGCACTGAAATCGAAAAAAAATCCTTCCGCCGCCGCATCCAGGCAGCAGATTTACTCGAAGAAGTCGGTGAAGGTTTACCCGAAGGAGGGAGAGGAAGAATCGCCGCTTTATATCGCCCGAAGAAAGGCAGTGAACAGCATGCCTTCATCCGAGCATTCGGTGGAAATGAGGAGGATTAATCATGAGTGCGCGTACCAGCCTTACCCATCCGCTCATTATCAATACCATACCGGTTTCTGCCGGAGAGTTAGGATTGACCTTCTGCCCCGGAAAGAAACAGCCCAATGCAATGACAGGCTCATGGGATCGCGATATTGCATTGGATATCGCCACCATAAAATCCTGGGGCGCTGACGCGATTATTTCTTTACTCGAAGACTTTGAATACGAAGAGCTTCAGGTTCCAGAATTACCTGCCATTTATCAGCGAGAATTTAAAACCTGGCACAACCTTCCAATCCAGGACAAAAATGCACCGAATAAAGATTGGCTAGAAAACTGGTTATCAATTCGGGAACTCATACACACCCAGCTCAATAACGGCGAAAAGATCATGATCCACTGTAAAGGTGGTTTTGGTAGAACCGGTACTGTTGCTGCGATGATATTGATGGATTTCGGCTATTCAACTGCTGATGCGATTGCTGAATGTAGGAGGGCGAGAGAGCTATCGGTTGAAACATTAGTTCAAGAGCAATTTTTGATCGGTTATTTGCCACTGCTGTAGTTAGCAGCTGCAATAGCATAATAAAATCCAAATCTATCATACACTTAGCAAGTAGGCAGATATATCATTCCACTTTCTGCCAAGGTTATGGTCCCTTCCCTAAGAAATGAGCGGGTTTTTCATTGCTCGCTAACCAAACAAAAAGACCAGCACAGCGCTTGATTGGCGGTTACTTACACATGAAATACAATTATTGACAATCTTTGTATGCCACCCTAGCATTTTCAGAGCAATATCTACCTTTGGAGGCCAGCATGCATGTATCACTGACACCGGAACTCGAATCCCGCGTTAAAGCCAAAGTGGAAAGTGGCCTTTACAACAATGCCAGCGAAGTAATCCGTGAAGCCTTGCGCTTTATGGACACCCACGAAGACTGGATTCACGAGATCAAACTGGCTCGCCTACGGGAGCAATTAAAAGTGGGTATAGATCAGCTGGATCGCGGCGAAGGCATAGCCATTGAATCCAAAGCTGCACTCGACACCCTGTTTGATAGCATCAAGGACTGATCGCGGTGCCTACTCACCAACTCATCATTGCTCCAGCTGCAAAAGCTGACCTAAAAGACATCTACCAATATGGTCTGAGACAATGGGGACAAGTTCAATCCGACGCTTATCTGGAAATCCTTAAAGGAAAATTCTGGTCACTGACTGAACAGCCCCTCATGGGAACTGAGCGGCCAGAACTTCTCGCTGGTATGCGCAGCCTACCAACTGAAAGCCATATTTTGTTTTATCGTGTTACGACCACGAACGTGGGAATAATCCGTGTACTACATGGCCGCCAAGATCCTGCACGTCATTTGAAATAACCAGTTAGTTCACGTTCAACTGCGCCGGGGGGATTTGAACCCCGTCCATGTCGATGGATAAAAACGATATGCCCCGTAATGGCACGACTTCCCTTTTGCTATTAGCATTCCTTCACGCGCTATTTGCGATATTCGCTAATCCCAAGCTTAAAAACGTATTCAATAAGCGTTACTGTAAATCCAGCAGTATTTTGATGCCGCATTGCGACACACTGAACTGAAGGCATTTCTCACTTCTCTCCGGCATCTCATTTGAAATCAATCTTGCGAGTAATGTACAAAGCAAGCGAATAAGGTAACCACCGCAGCAGCTTCAAAAACATCGTGAACTTTCGCGGGAAGTGCACTTCGAAACGGAGGGACAGCAATCCGTCTGCAATTTCTTTTGCGGCTTGTTCGGGTTCGATAATCGCGGGCATGGTAAAACTATTTTTGTCTGTCAGCGGTGTGCGCACAAAACCGGGGCTGATTAATTTTATGTCGACGCTATCTTTACATTCTGCGTGCAGACTTTCGGCGAGGTTAATGATTGCAGCTTTCGTTGCACTGTAGGGTTGGCCGCCCGGTAAGCCGATATAACCGGCTACGCTTCCACAAAGTGCGAGCTGCGCTTTTGTGGTTTGGTTTTTAAGGATGGGCAAGACGGCATGCACCAAGTTAAACGCACCGGTCAGATTAATATCGACAATATTTTTGGTGGCTACTAAATCCAGCACATCTGTTTTCATTGGCACGTAGGCGGCCGCTAAAACAATAACGCGATCAATCCGCCCAAACGCGGCGCTAATGGCTTGCGCAGTGCGCATGGTCATTGCGGCATCGGTGGTATCCAGTGCAAACACTCTGTGGCGCCCGCCTAAATGATTATTTAATTTTTCAAGTTCATCCTTGCGACGCGCTGATAGCGCAAGAATGGCACCGCGTGCGGAAAGTTCACGCGCCAATGCACAACCAATTCCGCTACTGGCGCCGATTATCCAGATGATTTGGTTTTGATAAGTACTATTCATGGTGGTTTCGGAACGCATGATTGCTTCTACATTGATGGCTGCTTCTGCATGAAAATAGTCAGTTCGGAAACGGTGAAGCCAAATTTTTTCAAGTAGGAACGATTGATTAATACACCATCGTTCATCAGCCACATCCAATCGTCAAAACGAATTTTATAGGTAGTGTCTTTCACTGGCAGATCCATCACGTAATTCCAATGCACGGCGCTGCCTTCGGCTTTACCGGTGGCTTTGTCGATAATGTCGGATGCGGTTCCTTCATAGCTTCCATCGGCGATTTTTTTGATCGTCCACACGCGTTTTTGTTTT
>DATIDX010000323.1:0-11317 GCA_035456025.1 Cellvibrio sp.
GTGCATCGACAATGGATGACAGTGGATTGCCACAGAAATCGCTCGATACCAACGGGCGGGTTTCGTAGCCGAGAATGCCTTTGAGATAAGTTTCGCTTGCCGTTTTTAGCAGCGCATTCACTTCGTCAACCGTGGTATTGCGCGCGACTTCAAATACGCAATCGGTGAGTGATCCTGTCGCGAGCGGCACGCGTACCGCATGGCCATTTAACTTTCCGCGCAGCTCGGGAAAAATTTCTGCAATGGCGGTAGCTGAACCGGTGCTGGTGGGAATTAAATTGGAGTGCGATGCGCGCGCGCGGCGTAAATCTTTGTGCGGCTGATCGAGAATCGATTGGGTGTTGGTTAAATCGTGAATCGTGGTGATAGCACCGTGTTTAATGCCGAGGTTTTCGTGAATCACTTTGACTACTGGTGCGAGGCAGTTGGTAGTGCAGGATGCGGCAGTGACAATGCGATGTACGGCAGGGTCGAATAAATGCTGATTTACGCCTACCACCACATTTAGCACGCCGGGTTCTTTTACCGGTGCGCTGACGACCACGCGTTTTACACCCTGATCCAAATAGGCTTGCAACAATTGTACTTCACGCATTTTGCCGCTGGCTTCAATCACCAGATCACAATCGCTCCAATCCGTTTCACTAATCGTTTTATTGCGTGTAAACGCAATGGCTTTGCCATCGATATAAATCGCATTGTCATCCGCGCTGGTTTCCGGCGCCCATTGGCCTTGCACTGAATCAAATTTCAATAGATGCGCAAAAGTGGCGGCATCGCCCATGGGGTCATTGATCCGCACAAATTCAAATTCCGGCCAGTGCCAACTTGCGCGTAATGCCAAGCGACCGATGCGGCCAAAACCGTTAATACCTACTTTGATTTTTTTCATTTTTTTGCTCGCAAACAATATTGATATTTAACAACAGCGTGTAGGCCGATCTTCCATGGCACACAAACGCAGATGATTTTCTTCCAGCCATTGCTGATTGGCATCGAGCATTGTCTTTAAGGTTTTGGTAATCCAGGTGGGCAATTCCGGATGCAAGCGGTAATAGACCCACTGCCCTTGGCGGCGATCCGCCAATAAACCGGACTCGCGCAGCAGCGCCAAATGGCGCGAAATTTTTGGCTGGATTTCATCGAGCGCGCAGGTGAGTTCACATACACACAACTCTTTTTCGCGCGCGACCAAGAGCGCAATGCGCGCGCGGGTGGGATCGGCTAGCGCTTTGCAAAGGGTATCGGGAGTAAAAGCCACCATGGTGAGATTGCCTGAACACTTATATATGGGTATTCGAATATATGTAAATTCATATGTATATGCAAGCCGCGCAACAATCCTGTTTATAATGCTGGCCGCACGGCTCATTAATAACTGACCTTACAGGCCACCTATGCTAAAAACATCGCTGCTATTTTTTGTCACCGCGCTCGCCGAAATTATCGGTTGCTTTTTGCCTTACTTGTGGCTGCGCAAAGGCGGTTCAGTTTTGTTGTTAATTCCTGCTGTTGCGAGCCTCGCGCTATTTGTCTGGTTGCTTACTCTGCATCCGGCGGCAAGTGGGCGGGTGTATGCTGCTTACGGTGGTGTTTATGTCGCGGTGGCGCTCTTGTGGCTGTATTTTGTCGATGGCGTAAAGCTGTCGGTTTACGATTGGGTTGGCGCCAGCGTTGCACTTTTGGGAATGGCGATTATTGTGTGGGGCTGGCGCGGCGAGTAAAAGCCGAAGCAGAAAATGAAATTTATCGAATAATGAGTTGAGGAGCTTTTGTGATCAGCAAACCATGGAAAACTGTTGGAAAAATTATTGCTGTGCTTTTGGCGCTACCGATTATTTTGGTACTCGTTTTTTTCCTTATTAACAGCATCGACCGCGCGCCATCGCCAACGGCGATCGAGTTTCAACAGGCTTGGGATAATAGGAAAGCGGTTGTGCCTGCGGAGAATGGCTATATTTATTTTTTCGGATTTGATGCAGCGACTGATGAATTACCTACAGCGGTGGGTGAAAAACGCATCCAGTTGTCAAAGGACTTGGTGAAAGGCATTGCATCCAATAAAGATTTGTTCCGCTCCGAATACCGCATGGAAGAGGCTTTTATTCCCGAAGTAAAACGCACCTTTGATCAATGCGCTAACATCAACATAACTTGCACCGAAACCATTGCGAAAAATAGAGCGCGCATTATTGAGTGGTCGCAGGCGGAAAATATCGCCAGCCAACGCTATGCACAGCTAATTGCGCACCCACACTGGCTGGAGTTGGCGCCGATGGATGTCAACCTGCCCATTCCCAACTTGAGTTTGGTGACCAAGGTACAGCGCCTCGCATTTATCCACGAATTTGCTGCGCTGGAGCAGGGTAATGCCAATCGTTTTGTTGCATTGCTGGATGCAGACCTGCGCTTCTGGCGCACCGTCTTGCGCGATACAGATATGTTGATCATCAAAGTGATGGCCGCCAATGCGATTAGAAATAATTTTTTATGGACGAATTATTTTCTGCTCTCGCTTGACCCAAGTCTGCGTACAGCTGCAACTCCTTTAACAGTGCAACAACCATTTACCGAGGAAGAACTTTCGATGCAGCGCAGTTTTATCGGCGAGTGGAAATTGACTTCAAAAGCGATGGGATCAACAAAAAGCAATGACTTCGATAAACTTTCCGAGCAGCTGGCCTACCAATTTTTATTTAAAAAGCAGGACTCCATCAACCGCTCAGCTGAGCGATTTAAACAGCTGATCGATGCGCAGGCAGTTACTACGCCCGTATTCGAAGCGGGATTTGCGCAACAAGACAAGCCAACACCAACACCAACGACAGATGCCAATCAAAAAAGTGAGTTGTGGCACCCCAATAACGCATTTAGTTATTATTTAACTAACCCTTACAATCCAGTAGGAAAAATATTATTGGCAGTAGCAACGCCGGCTTACGACAATTACACAATACGCGTCAGAGATTTGGAGGCATTCCGCAGCGGCTTGCTGGCAAGCATTGAACATATGAACAATACTCCTGAGACCCACCTTAAGCACACCAGCCCCTACAAAACCAAACCATTTGTGATAGATCAGGAAAAACGTTCCATCACAGTTAATGGACTAAGCCAAGGTTCACAGGCGCAATTGGTTTATGCTTTTTAAGCAGGAATTTTTCGCCACCATAACTCAGCCTTAATTATAAAAATGAAAGATCCTTTTTTTAACCTGCACGACCTCATCCTTATACTCACCGTTGCGGTGTGTGTGCTGCTGCATCCGGTGACCATTCGTGGGCACATTCCCGGCATATCAACAGGCTGCCGTCTGCGTAGGTATATTCTGATTTACATTTTCGGCAGGGAGGTAACCGGCTCATAAGCGGCAACTCACGGTAATGGAAAATGTATAAAAGTGTGAAATGAAAATGCAGTGATTGTGGTGGGGATATGGGTACACCAAAAAGAGCGATGCCACTGTCAATGTCCTCTAATCGCGAACGCCAGCCCAGCCACGCAGTCGCTTGGATGCAACCCATCCAGCCGGTCCATTATTTGGTAGTGGGCGCGCCTTGTATCTGGTTCGCGTAGGTGGCGCCGTGTTTTTCCAGATACTCGCGGATCAATTGGCGCACTACCTGGGATGGGGTTACATCCTGTGCGGCACACAATTGTTCAAACGCGTCTTTCTTGGTGGGGTCAATCAACACGGTTAAACGCGCGGTTTTTTGTTCCATAGCATGTATCTCTTCATCGGTGGTTGATGTTTTTAACATCTGCCGGGCATCGAACAAAGGTCGCACCCTTATCAGGGGCGCCATTTTAGCGGGTTGAACAGCGGGTGAGCTCATTTTCTAACAGCCTTTATCCATCTACTTCATTAAGGTAAAAATTATAACAACATTATAATGTTATGTTAATGATGTTTTAATATGGTTATACTCCTTGCACTGAGCCACTTCAAGAGGATTCGACTATGCCGCACCGGGCCCACCTGTTTTCCTTGCGGATTGGCCATGCGCTGCGCGAAAGCTGGGCTGCTGCGCCCTATACCGGGTTGCGTTTCAGGAAGGATTTATTGGCTGGCCTGACAGTCGGGATTATCGCCATACCCCTCGCCATGGCATTGGCAATAGCCAGTGGTGTAGCACCCCAATATGGCCTATACACGGCCGCGATCGCCGGTTTTGTCATCGCGTTAACCGGCGGTTCACGCTTCAGTATCTCCGGGCCCACGGCCGCCTTTGTCGTTATCCTCTACCCCATCACCCAAAAATACGGTCTCGGCGGCTTGTTGCTGGCCACCCTGATGGCCGGAATGCTGCTGGTGACAATGGCGCTGTTGCGGCTCGGACGCTTGATTGAATATATCCCCGAGCCTGTCACCCTGGGCTTTACCGGCGGCATTGGGGTGGTGATTGCGACCCTGCAGATCAAGGATTTTCTGGGCCTGCCCATAGCCGCCATGCCCGAGCACTATATGGAAAAAGTCACCTTGCTGGCGCAATCGCTCGGCCATATCCACTGGCCGAGTGTGCTGGTGGCCGCGCTTACGCTGGCCATAATGCTGCTCTGGCCGCGCCTGAAAACCCCCATACCCGCTCATTTACCCGCCGTTATTGGCGGTAGCCTGGTGGCATTGTTATTGAACGATGCCGGATTCGGGGTTGAGACCATCTATTCCCGGTTTAGCTATACCGCGCCCGATGGCAGCATCGCCCAAGGCATACCGCCGATACTGCCGGGGTTTGCCTGGCCCTGGACACAAGCCGGCGCCAATGGGCAGCCGCTGGTGTTGAGTTGGGCTCTGGTACACGACCTGCTGCCCGCGGCTTTTGCGATAGCCGTGCTGGGCGCCATTGAATCGCTCCTGTGTGCCGTGGTGCTGGACGGCATGACCGGCAAACGCCACAGCGCCAACAGTGAATTACTCGGGCAAGGTATCGGCAATATCCTGACCCCTTTTTTTGGCGGCATTACCGCAACCGCCGCGATTGCACGCTCGGCGGCCAATGTGAAAGCCGGTGCCGAATCACCCGTTGCCGCCATGATCCATGCACTGGTGGTGCTGCTCGGGCTGGTGAGTTTTGCCGCGCTGCTCGGTTATCTACCCATGCCTGCCATGGCGGCGCTGCTGATGGTGGTGGCCTGGAATATGAGTGAGGCGCCCAAAAGCCTGCACCTGCTTAAAACGGCACAGATGAGTGATTGCTGGGTGTTCCTGTGCTGCTTTTCGCTGACGGTAATGTTTGACATGGTGATTGCGATAACCGCAGGTATCGTGGTGGCGGCAATTCTCTTTATGAAAGACATTGCCGATATGACCCGCGTAGTGGAGATCACCCAAAACCGGCAATACCTGCCGGGTAGTCTGCCGGCCAATTGCCGGGTGTTTAAAATTACCGGGCCACTATTTTTTGCCGCTGCCGATAAAATTTTTGGCGAACTCACCCGCTACTGCGAACACGACCAGGTCGTTATCCTCTATCTCGATAATGTCACCATGCTGGATGCCGGCGGTCTGTCGGCGCTCGCCAAGTTAATTACGCACTGCGAAAAAAACCGCGCCCAACTCATCCTTACCGATGTGCAATTTCAACCGTTAAAAACCCTGGCGAAAGCCAATATCAAATCCATAGAAGGGGTATTCCGCTTGTATCCCCGCTTGGGTGATGCGCTGGAAACACTGCCGTCGCTCAGCCCCCACTAGCTGTTTTTTTAGAGTCGCTACAACCCATGAAAATATCTACAGTAAAAGAAAAATTAGCCGCCGATGAAACCATCGCGATTGAACTGATGCGCAACCCCGCAGAATTGTCCGAGTGGATCATCTGGATCCGTGAACCATCGGGAAAAAGTTTTCTGTTAATGGATGAAGCTGATGTCGTTATTACGTCTGCCGACGTGAACCAATCGCTGGTGTTGTTGCGCTCACTGGGCGTCAAACAAGCCAACATTGTGCTGTAACAATGAAATCAACATTTTCATTAACAGGTATGTCCGCTATGCCAGTGTATGAAGCCGCGCACGCAGCAGTGTAAAGGGCCAGCTGCTACACTTGCCCAAACCGACAATAACAAGACTCACACCAATCCATGAAAACCCCCATCTTTAATATCCACGATCTTATCCTCGTGCTCACGCTGGCAGTCTGCTTACTGCTGGTGATTTTCCAGTGGCTGCTCTCTAAACAAAAAGCCATCGCCTCGCAGTTGTTGTCGGGATTTTTTGTGTGCGTGGGTGCAAGTGCGCTGTGCAATTTATGGCTGTGGAATGACTATATTGGATTGCACAGTGACTTGGCTAAAATGGCGCTGTCACTCGGATTGGTTACCGCAGTGGTCGGTAAAAGTGTATGCCTGTATTTGTATGTGGTGGCGATTACCCGTGCGAATTTTTCATTGCGTGCAAAGGACGCATTGCATTTGCTAAATCTGCTAGCGGTGGTGGGATTGGTGGTGTGGGGTGGTTTGGATAGTGATCGTTTGCGTTTCTTGCCTAATGCCAACACCGAATATTCGGTGCAGTTCGCGAATTATTTGTGGCATTACCTGAAATTTTTACCGGTTGTTTATGCGTTAGCGGCGGCACTGGAAATTTATCGCTACAAACAACAGTTAAAAGAATTTTATTCGAGCCTGAGTTTACAGGGGCCTTATTGGCTGCTGTTGTTAACACTGGGCTTTGCATTTAATTGGCTGTGGTCACTGATCGTGCATTTGTTGGGTCAGACGGTGGGCATTAACATCGCGGATAGTTTTGGTATTGTCGATAACTACTTTACGTTCCTGTTGGTCAACGCAATCTTCGTCTACAGCCTGCTGTACGCACACCAGTTGCTGGAAACCAAAGATAAACCCAAAGAAAAAGAAGTGGCAGCAGCGGCAGAAATATCACCCGATGCCATTGCCCGCATTCGTAACACTATGGAAAAGCAGCAGCTCTATTTAAAACAGAATTTAAATATTGAAGATTTTGCGCGGCAGGTGGGCATCCACTACCGCGAAGTATCGAGCATTATCAACAAACATTTTGAGACGAATTTTTTTGAGTTTGTAAACGAGTACCGCGTGAACAGGGCAAAACAAATGTTGCTTGATCCGCAGTACGCGGGAATGACCATCCTCGATATTTTGTTGGAATCCGGCTTTAACAGTAAGTCGTCGTTCCACCGTTTTTTCAAACGCTACACAGGCATGTCGGCAGCGGAATTTCGCAAACAGGTGACCAGCGGCGAAGTTGCGCCGCATCCGTAACATGCTTTGCACGCTCCTTCATCAGGGGCGGCGATCGCCCCAATCGGTCCAATCTATATCGTATGCATCGATGTAGGCGCTGACGGCGGCGCCGGTGGTGGGAAAGAAGGACTCATCGCCAAAGCGCTCGTACAAACCAAAGCGCCGGAGCTTGTCCTTGACCGGGTCTTTCATACCGGCGAAACACAGGCTGATGCCGGCGGCTCTCAAACCATCGGTCAGCTCGGCGAGCATATCGGCGGAGGTCACATCCACGCTGGTCATGGGCTCGGCCACCACTACCAGCCGCACCGTGGGTGTCGGCGCGGCGGCCACGGCGGCGCGCACTTGCTCGTTAAACCACTCGGCATTGGCAAAAAACAGCGGCGAATCCCAGCGGAATAACACCAGCCCCGGCACCTGCCGCGCCTCGGGGTAGCGGGTGATGTCGTGGTAACCGCGCAGGCCATCCACCCGGCCGAGCACGGCCGAATACGGCCGCCAGCCATCCCACAAGAATTCGATCACCGCGATGATAATGGCGATGACGATACCCTCGATGGCGCCAAACAGGATTACCCCCAGGGTGCAGGTGATCGACAGCCAGAACTCCCAGGCCTGGATGCGATGGATTCGGCGCAAATCCTTAATTTCAATCAGGCCGATGGCGGCGGAGATCACTACCGCCGCCAGGGCGCAATTGGGCAAGTGCTGCAATAGCTCGGGGGCAAACACTAGCAGTGCGGTCACCGCCAGGGCACCGACGACGCCGGCCAACTGGGTGCGCGCACCGGCGGCCTCTGCGACCGGTGTGCGCGAGGAGCTGCTACTGATCGGGAAGCCCTGAAACAGGCCGGCGGCGAGGTTGGCGGCGCCCAGCCCGACCATCTCCTGGTTCGGATTCACCGGCGTGCCCAGGCGCGCGGCATAGACTCGCGACAGCACACTGGTATCGGCAAAAGACACCATGGCCACGGCGCAGCCGCCAATCACCACCGGCACCAGATCCTCCGGGCGTATCCAGGGGATGGTGAACGCAGGTAGCCCCTGCGGCAATGCGCCCAATACCGACACTTCATCGCCCAAGCCAAAGCCGCTGACCACCAGGGTAGCCGCGATCACCGCCAGCAGTATCCCGGGCACGCGCGGAAAACGTTTGAAGGCAAAGATCAAGATCAGGGTGCCGGCGCCTATAGCAAAGGCGGTTTCGTTGATGCGCCCATCGCCAATGCCGTGGACTATGGCCAGCAGGTCGCGCACCGGGCCGTTGCTATCGATAGAAAAACCGAGCAGTTTCGGCAATTGCGCCAATAACACCGCGATGGCGATCCCGTTCATATAGCCGTAGCGAATCGGCTTGGACAGCAGCTCGGTGATAAAACCGAGGCGCGCCAACCCGACAATAATGCAGAACAGGCCGGACACCACCGCCATCATCCCCGCCAGCGCCACCGCGCGCATGGGATCGCCGCCCGAGAGCGGTAGCACCACCGCGAGGATAATCGCCGCCAGCGACGAATCCGGACCCAGCACCAAGATGCGGCTGGGACCAAACAGGGCATAGACCAGCAGCGGGATGATAGTCGCGTACAAGCCGTAAATACCCGGCACACCGGATGCCACCGCATAGGCGATACCCACGGGCACCAGCATGGCGGTGAGTGCCAGACCAGCGGCCAAATCGTGGCGCAGCCAGGCCGGTTGGTAAGTGCGCAGCATCTGCACGCCGGGCAACCAGCGCAGCCAGGCAGAGGTAGTTTGCTCCGTTGAATTCATGACCGGTTCCTTAATGGCTTGAAGGTGCTCCATAGTATCCGCGCAGCGGCCCGGTAAAAAAGTGGGGTTATCGCTAATTTATTCGCGTTTTGATCGCACAGGCAGTGCGGTAGCTGACAGGACGCTGCCGGTTCAGGTTGCTATAATCGCCGGCGTTTTGCTGCATTCCCGCATCCACACCGAAAGAGAATTCCCGTTGGATACATCAAAGCTTGCCCCCTTTAATCGCGGTTTCCTTAAACCCCGCTTTTGGCCGACTTGGCTGGTGTTGGGGTTTTTCTGGCTCATCGCCCAGCTGCCGGTGGCGATTAACCAGGCGATTGGGCGCGGCCTCGGGCACTTGCTCTATCGCTTGGCGCCCTCGCGCAAGCGCTACGCGGAAGTGAATATTGCGCTGTGTTTTCCCGAGCTGGATGCGCAGGCCCAGGCGCAAATGGTGCGCGGGGTGATTATGTCCTGCGGGTTGAGCATTACCGAAACGGCGATGGGGCTCTGGGGTCAGCACAATAAAATGCGCAACCGCTACCGCATCACCGGTCTGGAACATATTGAAAAAGCCCAGGCCGAGGGCAAGGGCATACTGCTGTGCGGCAGCCATTTGACGACGATTGATATCAGCGGGCGCATCATGGCCTATCACATAGTGGCCGATGTGCTCTATCGCCCCGACCCCAACCCGCTGATGTCCTATGCGATTGCCAAAGCGCGCGGGCGGGTGAATGGCAGTGCGATCCACCGCGATGATACTCGCCAGCTGATCAAGAGCCTGCGCAAGGGGAATATTGTCTGGTACGCACCGGACCAGGATTACGGCCGCAACCACAGCGTGTTTGCACCTTTCTTTGGCGTCCAGGCTGCCACCATTGTCGCCACTGCGCGCATTGCCAAGCTATCCGGCTGCGCGGTGCTGCCCTTCTTTTGCTTCCGCGAACCGCACGGGCGCTATCGCGTGGAAATCCAGCCGGCGTTGGAAAATTTCCCCGGTGGCGACGATGTAGCTGACGCAACGCGTATCAATAAAATCATTGAAGATGCCGTGCGTCAGGCGCCTGACCAATACTTGTGGGTGCATCGCCGTTTCAAAACCCGCCCCGAGGGTGAAGCGAGTTTTTATCCACCCAAGAAAAAGCGCGGCAGGAAACCCCAACTCTAAGCTGTTTGCTGCGATTTTCTGTTAGCGAGGCGCGCGACTAATGCGCGCATCAGTACCAATCCACCCAGGATACATAACCACGCATAGCCCAGTGCACCGCCACCACCGCCGGAGCTTTTGCCGGGAGTGGTGGTAGCTGCTGTCGATGTGGTCGCGGTCGAGGACGCAGTTGCCGCAGAACTTGCAGCAACACTGGCCGCTGCACTCGCCGCCTGGCTGCTCACCGCAGTAGAACTCGCTGCCGCACTTGAACGCGCGATAGCACTGGCACTTGAGCTGCCCGCAGGTTCATCGGCCGGTGGTGTACCACTAAATCCGATGGCGTTTTCTTTGGTCAGCGCCAGCACCAGTATGCCGTCCTTCACCAGCACATTTTCCGGCGCGAAATCCACGCGGTTGGTATCAAAGGTCCAATTGGCTTTGCTCCAACGGCTGGTATCCAGACTGTTGAAGTCATCGCGCCAACCGCCTTCAAACTGTTTGGTGGTGGAGTTGTAGGCTTTGTAGTCGATGTAATTGACGAACTGGTACACCGGCAGCACCGAATCGTCCCAGGCGCCGACCCAGGGTACCGACTCCGAGACCCAGATATTAAAGCGCAGCGATTGCGCGTTGGTCAGGCTGGTCACCGTGCTGGTGCCAGTGATACGGCGCACTTCGACACCATCTAAAAACCAGGCGACGTAATCGGGCGTCCACTCCAGCACATAGGTGTGATAGCCATCGGCAAGGGAGCCGTCCGCTGTGTGGGTCTGCTCGGTTTGGATGGTCGGGCGGGTGCTGCCGAGGATAATGTTGCTCTGCCATTGGGTCGCATTATTTTTACCGAAGACTTCGATATCGATTTCTTCCCAAAAGGTGTTGGCTACTTCCGAGCCATTCTTGTAGGTGAAGAAGGTCGAGAGCACACCGCTGGCATTGGCGACGCGCATACGCATCTCGTAGCGGCCATAGACATAGGCGTCATTGCTGTAGAGTTCCGCCCCCTTGTACGCCTTGGCACTCACCAGCGGGGACACCAGCCCCGACACAATCACCAACAACACCCAGGCTAAACAACGCATATTTCTTTACTCCAGTAACCGCGGTTGCAACATCATGATAGAAAATAAAAACGGGGCCAAAGGCAGGTGCCTCCAGCCCCAAAAGGCAGAAACAGATCTAGATT
>DATIDX010000324.1:0-3638 GCA_035456025.1 Cellvibrio sp.
ACCATATAGAATCCACCCCATGGCAAATGCAGCCTTTTACCCCAGCGCTCAACCCATTGCAAATGTTTAATCGCGTTCTCCTGCGGCAGCGGCGGACGGAAAAAACCCTTGTAAACTGCAATGGGTTCCATATCGACCAGCTTTAACCAATCCATCAGACGCCCCATGCGCAAGTACTGGAACCGCCAGCGTGGCTGGATCTTAAAGACCCGGGCGAGACTCGCGCACAAACCCCACAGACTAAGCGGGTTGAACCCGATAATGATGAGATGCCCCTTGGGAATAACGATGCGTGTCGCTTCGCGCAGCAGATGGTGCGGGCTTTGGCTAAAATCCAGGCTGTGATGCAGGACTACCGCATCGATGGACTCATTCCCCAGAGGGAGATGGTTAAAGTCAGCCAGAGCCCCCAAGCGCTGGTTCTGCTCAACTTGCGGATGCAATAAAAAGCGGTGAGAGATCCGACTTTCTTCTGTTAAGTCGACACGACCACTAATACCCAGTTGCAACAGGTGGTAGCCGAACACGTATTGCAGGGCATCTGCAGTAGCTTCTTTTTCCTCCCGTAATAACGCATGGCCCAACGGGGATTCGAACCACTGGGTCAGATCGGCAACAGACTCACGCATTGGCAGAACACCAAAGCGTTTTTTCCAGAGTGAAGAAAAACGAATTAGCAATCGGTGTGGTGCCTTTATCAACTTGCGGTGCATTTTTACCCTCGTCACCTTAATCAACCTCTCTGGGAAGGTGGCCACAATCTAGCATAAGAGCCGGGGACAATTTGCGCTAAAACTTCAAGCCACGCCAAGCGTAGAATATCGACATTAACTAACCGAGAGTACAACTGTGCTAAGTATCACTCCTATACCCGCACTCGACAGCAATTATTTCTGGGTGATCCAACCGGCCACTGGCAAACCCAGTGCCTATGTGGTCGACCCTGGCGATGCCGCGCCGGTCATTGATTATTTCACCCGCAATCAGCTGGTTTTGGCCGCAATCCTTATCACCCATCGTCATCACGATCATATTCGCGGTATCGCAGGACTACTGGAGCGCTGGTCAGTTCCGGTATACGGCCCTGACTCGGACGCCATACCGCAAGTGACTCATCGTCTGGCGGCAGGCGGCTCACTGGCGCTGGAGGGAATCAATTTCGAGATCATTGGCGTGCCCGGCCACACCTGGGAACACATCGCGTACTTTTGCCCGGCGACCGGCCAGACTTCCCCGCTACTCTTCTGCGGTGATGCATTGTTTGCCGGCGGTTGCGGCAAGCGCTATGACGGCACCCCAGAGATTATGTGGGATTCGCTGCAAAAACTTGCCGCCCTACCAGAGCCTACGCTGGTGTACTGCGCCCACGAATACACCCATACGAACCTGGAGTTTGCGCTGGCATTCGATCCACATAATACAGCCCTCACCGCGCGTCTCGACTATGTAAAAGGCCTGCGTAAAGCAGGCTTGCCTACATTACCCACCACCATTTCGCTGGAAAAACGAACAAATCCATTTCTGCGCTGTCCACAAGTTGGCATCAAAAACATTATTGAAGCCAGAGTTGGCCGCTCCCTGGAAAGTCCGGCGGAAGTCTTCGGCGCTCTGCGGCAGCTCAAAGATCAGTGGCCAAACCTGGCGGATTAATTACCTCGCTAAAGCCCCGACCAACTCTCAACCGGGTTGTGACCGGCTACCCTAATTCGCGATCAAACGTTGACCCATGTGCCGGCAACACCTAGAATTCGAAATCCGCAGCCCCAGGGAGGGCGGAGGTAATCACTAATTAGCCTTTTTTTGGCAGATTAATAGGATATCAATCCTATGATGCAAGAATAACGAACGGCGAAAACCAATCAGAACTTTCTAACCACTGGTTGGAAAAACAACCCTGACAAGTGACCCTTATGAACTATTTAGCCCGTCCTTCCCGACTGCCAATCTGCCTATGTCTTACTTGGATAATCGCTATTACCGGTTGTTCCACGCTCAAGAAAGAAGAACCCCGTGTCGATGCAAGCACTACCCAACCGGCCTCCCCGCCAATAGACCCCCAATCATCCGCACAAGTGCAGGAGGTGACCAGCAGCCAGGGTAATCTGTGGGATGAGATTATTGATGGCTACGGCCTGTCACAGGTCAGTGACGCCAAAGTGGATAAAAACCTGCGCTGGCTGTCCAACAACCAACGCTACCTCGACCGCGTAACCCAGCAAAGCAAACCTTATCTTTACCACGTCGCCAATGAATTGCGGGCGAATGGCATCCCCCTCGAACTGGCGCTCCTGCCCATTGTTGAAAGCGCCTACGATCCATTTGCCACCTCACCCAGCAAAGCACTTGGAATTTGGCAATTTGTACCCCAGACCGGACGCAACTTCGGGCTTAAACAAAATCACTGGTATGACGGCCGACGCGACGTAGTAGCCTCTACCGACGCCGCAGTGCGTTACCTCAAGCGCTTAAACGCCATGTTCGACGGCGATTGGCTGCTCACGATTGCGGCCTATAACGCGGGTGAAGGCACAGTACGCCGCGCCATCGACAAAAACCGCAAGCAGGGCCGCGGCACCGATTTCTGGTCGCTACCCTTATCGCAGCAAACCCAATCTTACGTCCCACAACTACTGGCGCTATCAAAAGTGATAGCCGATCCCGCGAAATACGAATTGGAGCTGAGTGCCATTCCAAACAACCCCTATTTCACCGCAGTCAATGTCAGCTCGGCGATAGACCTTGCGCAAGCGGCACGCATGGCTGAGATAGACCCAAAAGAACTGCGCAACCTGAATGCGGGTTACAGCAAATGGACCACTGACCCCACCGGTCCACACCAGTTATTTGTGCCAGTTGCAGACGCTGCGCAGTTCACCTTGAATCTCGACAAACTCCCTAAACTCACCCCGGTAAAGGTCTCCGGCGACTACAAAGTCAAATCGGGAGACACATTGGGCAGCATCGCCAAACGTTTTGGCACCAGCGTTAGCGCCATCCAATCTGCGAACAATTTGAAATCCTCGCAACTAAAAGTGGGACAAAATCTGAGCATTCCTGGCCAAGCGCCGCTGAACTCGCCTTACGCGATCCAGGCCGAACAAGAGATTGCCCAACGCCAACAAAAAAATACCGGCACCTACTACACCATTAAATCGGGCGACAGCTTTTGGACTATCGCCAAGAAACACGGCACCAGTGTTAAAAATCTGCTGAAGTGGAATAATTTGCCAGCTAATGCTGCATTGAAACCAGGCCAAAAGTTACTGGTTGTAGATAAGGCCTCGACCAAACCGGAAGACAACAAAATTACCTACCAAATCAAAAGCGGCGATACCCTCCATAAAATCGCCAGCCAATTCGATGTGTCTAAGACCGATATTTTGAGCTGGAATAAAGTAAAGGATGAAAGCTACATCCACCCCGGTCAGGAACTGACGATTTACCTGACCGCCAAAAACTGATATCGACCTCTCGATTACAAAAAAGCCAGCACTGACGCCACTGCTGTCCCATAGTTTTACTCATAAAGCGAGCCTCATCTGAGGTTCGCTTTTTTTATGATCTGGCGGATCAGGTATCAGAATGCTTTTTAAGCTGCGGCGATCAAATAAATTCAATTGAATCACCCGCATGATTCG
>DATIDX010000325.1:0-11280 GCA_035456025.1 Cellvibrio sp.
GTTGAGATCGACGTGCAGGGCCCAAAAGCCGGTGAAGTGCTGGTGCGCATAGTGGCGACCAGCGTGTGCCATACCGATGCCTACACCCTCTCGGGCGCCGACCCGGAAGGCGTATTCCCGGCCGTACTCGGCCATGAAGGAGCAGGCATCGTAGAAGCGGTGGGCGAAGGTGTAACCAGCCTGCAAGTGGGCGACCATGTGATTCCGCTGTACACCGCCGAGTGCGGCAAGTGCAAATTCTGCCTGTCGGGCAAAACCAACCTGTGCGGTTCGGTGCGCGCGACCCAAGGCAAAGGCCTGATGCCGGATGGCACCACCCGCTTCTCCTTTGAAGGCAAACCACTGTTTCACTATATGGGCACCTCGACTTTCTCCGAATACACCGTTTTACCGGAAGTCTCGCTCGCCAAAGTCTCCAAAGCGGCGCCGCTGGACAAAATCTGCCTGCTCGGCTGCGGTGTGACTACCGGCATAGGCGCGGTGATCAACACCGCCAAAGTGACCCCAGGCTCGACCGTGGCAGTGTTCGGTTTAGGGGCTATCGGCCTGGCAGTGATTCAGGGCGCGCAGATGATGCAGGCCAGCCGGATTATCGCCATCGATGTAAACCCGGATAAATTTGAACTCGCCCGCCAGTTCGGCGCGACTGATTTTGTGAACCCCAAAGACCATGGTGCGCCTATCCAGCAAGTGATTGTGGATATGACCGATGGCGGTGTGGATTTCTCGTTTGAATGTATCGGCAATGTGAATGTAATGCGCTCGGCGCTGGAGTGCTGCCACAAGGGTTGGGGCGAATCGATCATCATCGGCGTGGCTGGTGCAGGCCAGGAGATCTCCACCCGCCCATTCCAGTTAGTGACCGGCCGCGTATGGAAAGGCTCGGCGTTTGGCGGGGTAAAAGGTCGCAGCCAATTGCCCGGTTATGTCGAGCGTTACATGAAAGGCGAGATCAAGATTGACGAATTTATTACCCACGACATGCCGTTTAACAAGATCAACGAAGCGTTTGATTTGCTGCATGAAGGCAAGAGCATCCGCACCGTTCTGCACTTTTAATTTGCACTGCACTGCTAATTTGCGCTGCACTACTAATACGGAACCAGCATGAGCCAACTCACTGAAATCGCCGCCAACAAAAGTTTTGGCGGCTGGCATAAGCGCTTTAAGCACAGGTCCAGCACCTTGGGTTGCGAGATGATTTTTGGGGTTTACCTGCCACCGCAGGCAGAGACGCAAAAAGTCCCGGTACTCTGGTGGCTGTCGGGCCTGACCTGCACCGATGAAAACTTTATGCAGAAAGCCGGCGCACAGCGCATCGCTGCGGAATTAGGCATCGCCATTATCTGCCCGGATACCAGCCCGCGCGGGCTGGCCCTGCCCGGCGAGCACGACAGCTACGACTTCGGTTCAGGCGCCGGCTTCTATGTGAATGCTACGCAAGAGCCTTGGCGCACCAACTATCGCATGTACGACTATGTGACCCAGGAATTGCCGCAGTTAGTGATGGCCAACTTACCGCTGAACGGGCGTGAAGCCATCAGTGGCCACTCCATGGGCGGCCATGGCGCGCTGGTTTTAGCGTTGCGCCAACCCGGTCGCTATGCCTCGGTATCGGCTTTCGCGCCGATCGTGAACCCGAGCAATTGCCCCTGGGGAGAGAAAGCATTTACCGGGTACCTGGGAGCGTATCGCGGCACTTGGGCGCAATACGATACCTGCAAACTCATCTCGACCCGCCAATCGCGACAAGAATTATTCGTCGACCAAGGCGAAGCCGATAACTTTAAAACCGAGCAGCTCAAACCTGAACAATTAGAGGCTGTTTGCAAAGAAGTGGGGCATCCGCTGATTTACCGCAGCCAGGCCGGTTACGACCACAGCTACTTTTTCATCGCCAGTTTTATCGAGGATCATCTGCGCTACCACGCCCGCCATCTTTTTAGCTAAAGCGCTAGTTTCGGGTACTGCTGCGAGCGGCTGGTACACACGATAGCTGGATGCAGGAAAAGGATTTACTGCAACTTGGGAGGTTAACTAACGAAGGGGAGAACTGGGGGGAATGTGTCCGATGACAGCGAGGGTAGGTGGAAACTCAAATCCTTTTGAGCTCACTAAACCACTCACTCATATCATGGTCATGCCCGTTCTTTATACACTTGGTTTTTTAAAAAACCCAATCTACCCACCGTCAAATGTGACACAGTGCCTGTATTTGTCGCCAAATTAATCAGCTTATTACACTCTATTACCGATGATTTGTGATTGGCATCAAACACAACAAACGAAAAAGGCGCCATTTGGCGCCTTTTTTGGAATAAGCCGGTAGAGCTTTTTCGAGGCTTATTCGCTGTGGGTAAAACGCTTGCGCAGGACAAACAATACCCCGAACGCAATGATCAACACCCCGGGAATCATCGCCAGGTTTAGCAGGGTCGCCTGGCCTGCAATCAGCTCAATCGCTTCACCAGTCGCGCCGTTTGCGACAGCGTCTTTCTTCGCATCATCCAACCAGCCACCAATCACCGGATTCCACACGCTCACCGAGAACATGCCTGCGCCGCCCATCAATGACATACCCAGCGCGCCGGTTTTCGCCATATATTCGCTGGTAAAGCCAATCATCGTCGGCCAGAAGTAAGTCACGCCCAGCGCGAATACCGCCGCGGATACATAAATCATCGCGCCCGATGCCTGGCTCAGCAGGATAAGGCCAATGGTCGTCACTATGGCCGACATCACCAGTACACCCGCCGGATTGAATGCATGTACCAAGGGGCCGGCAAAAAAGCGCCCCAGCGCCATAAGGCCTGCAGTTAATGCCAGGATCATCATCGGGTGGACATCAGAGGATTCGAAAATACGCCCCACCCACTGCTGGGCGCCGAATTCTGAGATAGCGGTCATGGTCATGCACACCATCATGAAGATAAATAAGGGCGAGAACAGCGCCTTGATATTGGTGGTAGTGGATGTTTCGGAATTGCTTGGTGGCGGGAATTTTTGCCCGAGGATCATCCAGCCGTAAATCACGGTCGGGATCAACATTATCCCGATTTGGATCTGCCAGCCCAATCCCAGCTTGGTCATCAGCGCCGACACCAGAGAGCCGATCACAATCCCGCCCGGAAACCATACATGGAATTTATTGAGCATGGCGGTTTTGCGGGTGTGGTAGATATCCGCAATCAGCGGGTTACAGGCCGCTTCAACCGAACCATTGGCGAAGCCGATAAAGAAACTCGACAACAGCAGCGACCAAAAACCGCTGGCGCTGATGGTCAATAACAGCCCCGCCAAATGACAGAAAAATGCCAGGTTCAACAAGGCGCGCGCACCAACATGGTTGTAAATCAAACCGCCAAACATCATGGCAATCGGGAACCCCAAAAATGCCATACCGTTGATCCAGCCCAATTCGCGGTCATTAAAATTAAACTGCACGCTCAACTCAGAGAGGATGCCGGCGCGAATTGCGAAGGTCATTGCCGTCACAATCAGTGCGATACAGCAGGCGGTAAATAGCCGCTGTGGATTAATCGTCGCAGGGGATGTGGTCATAGGGGAGATACCTTTTGTTATTGTGATCGTTGTTGTTTTATCGCGCAGCACAACCTCTGCTGCGCATGGTTTTAATCCAGAGGTTTACACCAGCGGCGTCCAGACACCATCGCGCTGACTTGAGGTTAGCACGGCATTAATAAAGCGCATACCTTCCACCCCGGTCGCGATATCCGGCACCCAGTGTTGCAGAAAATGCGATTCACCCTGCTGGCGCGCCACCAAAATATCGGCGATGTCTTTGTACAAATTGGCGAAACCTTCGAGGTAGCCCTCTGGATGCCCGCCCGGTGTGCGCATACCGCGCGCGGCTATATCGCTGCCGATATCACCGCGACGGGTGATGCGCTGGCGCGGTTTATTTAATTCACCAAACCACAACTCGTTGGGATTTTCCTGCGCCCATTCGATGCCGGCTTTCTCGCCATAAACGCGAATGCGCAAACCATTTTCGCAACCGGGCGCAACCTGGCTCGACCACAACATACCTTTGGCACCGCCATCAAAACGCAGCAGCGCATGCACATTGTCATCCACCGGGCGGCCATCAACAAAACTGGCGAGATCGGCGCTCACTGAATTCACTTTTTGCTGGGTAATAAATTGCGCAAGCTGGAAGGCGTGGGTGCCAATATCGCCCAGACAACCGGCAAGACCGGAGCGCGCCGGATCAGTGCGCCACGACGCCTGCTTGTTATCATCTGCCGCTGCTTCAGTTAACCACTCTTGCGGATATTCAACTTGCACCACACGCAATTTGCCGAGCTTGCCATCGGCAATTAATTCGCGCGCGTAACGCACTAAAGGATAAGCGCTGTAGTTGTGGGTGAGCGCAAAAAAACAGCCGCTCTTTTTAACGATTTGCTCAAGCTCAAGCGCTTCTTCCAAGGTGCGGGTCACTGGCTTATCGCAAATCACATCGACCCCGGCTTCCAAACAGGCTTTAGCGACGGGAAAGTGCATATGGTTGGGCGTAACAATCACGACCGCTTGAATACCATCGGCGCGCGTTTTTTCTACGCGCAACATTTCTTCATACGATGTGTAAGCGCGATCGGCAGCGATATGTAGATCTGCTGCAGAGGCTTTAGCATTTTCCGGATTAGCCGAGAGTGCACCGGCCACCAATTCAAACCGGTCATCCATACGCGCAGCGATACGATGCACCGCACCGATAAATGCACCGCGGCCACCGCCGACCATTGCATAACGAATTCTTGGAGTTGTCATTGTTGAAGTCCTGAATTTTTTATTTACTAAAAAATTACCCCCTCTCAACCTCCCCTTTAAGCGGGGCGCGTAGCCGGGAGGGCTGGGGAGGGGTTTGTGTTTAATTACAAACCTAAAATCCTGCGATTTTTCGCTTCATCAATTCCGCTTTTGGCAAAATCATCAAACGCGCGCTCAGTCACTTTAATAATATGCTGCTGGATAAATTTCGCGCCCTCTTCCGCACCCACTTCCGGATGCTTCAAGCAGCACTCCCATTCCAGCACTGCCCAGCCCTCGTAATTGTAGGCGGCAAACTTGGAAAAAATTTGTTTGAAATCGACTTGGCCATCACCGAGGGAACGGAAGCGGCCAGCGCGATCCACCCAGCTTTCATAACCGCCGTAAACGCCTTGTTGCGCACTCGGATTAAATTCCGCATCTTTCACATGGAACATTTTAATGCGTGCGTGATAGCGGTCGATAAACGCGAGGTAATCGAGTTGCTGTAAAACAAAATGCGATGGATCGAACAAAATATTTGCGCGCGGATGATTATTTACCGCCGCGAGGAAGCGCTCAAAAGTCGCGCCGTCATGCAGGTCTTCACCGGGATGGATTTCGTAGCAGACATCAACGCCGGCTTTATCAAACGCATCGAGAATCGGCATCCAGCGTTTCGCCAACTCCGCAAAGCCATTCTCCACCAAACCAGCAGGGCGCTGTGGCCAGGGATACAAATAGGGCCAGAGCAAAGCGCCGGAGAAAGTCGCGTGCGCGGTCAAACCGAGATTCTTACTCGCCTGCGCCGCCAGCAGCAATTGCTCAACTGCCCACGCCTGACGCGCTTTGGGATTGCCGCGCACTGACTCGGGTGCAAAGCCGTCAAACATATCATCGTAAGCGGGATGCACAGCCACCAACTGGCCTTGCAAATGGGTGGATAATTCCGTCGCCACCAAACCGTGTTTGGCGAGCGTCGCCTGAAATTGTGCACAGTATTCCGGGCTTTTTGCTGCTTGTTCCAGATCAAATACACGCTTATCCCAAGTGGGGATTTGCACGCCTTTAAAACCCAGGCTCGCCACCCAACCGGCAATGGCATCAAGGCTATTGAAAGGAGCGGTATCACCTAAAAATTGCGCCAAGAATATGGCAGGACCTTTAAGGGTTTTCATCGTATTTTCTCCGGACGGTAGCAGGACGGATTCAGTCCTAATCATTTTTAATTGTCAGCCTCACACACCTTAAAACAGGGCGCAAACCGATCAATATAAGATTTATTATTTCAGGCGCAAGACTTTATGCCATGTCACCCAAGGGCGCGATACACCAAACAGTTATTTACACTTCTTATAGCACTGATTACCGGAGATCACATAACCAGTAACGCTGCGCTTGGGGATAGCGCAATTTATTGCAACACGCTTAACAACACCGGAAACGAAACCTCCGCCAAAGCGCCAAAAGCCCGGTGGGATTTCAAGGTCGAGCGGCTGGTTGCGGGGCTGGGCAAACCGCACAAAAACCGCGCCAACTGTCGCGGTTGGCGCAAGGCCGCATGAGCTTCACGCCGGAGATTTTCGACAATTGTTTGCTGTGCGGGAGTCAACGACCGAGTGACCGGCAATTCGACCAGTGCAGCCTGCCCCTTGCGACAATGATTACAAATTCCGCAGGGGGGCGCATCCTGTTCGCCAAAATAGTGCATCAATTGCTGGCTTAAACAGGCGGGATTATTGGCAAACGCAATCACGCTGTTAATGCGTTTAATATCGCGCGTTTCGCGCGCGGCAAATAGCGTGTTCAGATGTTCACACAAAGCGCTGCGTTGTTCAGGTGAGTGGATCGACTGATTATTTTTGTAGCCTTGGCGCAAATTAGCGACGGTTAATTCAATCCAACCTTTTTCAGCAATGTACTCTAGCGCTTTGGTGATGCGCTCTTTGGTTTCGTTCAATTGCAGTGGAATGGTGAGCATATCGAGCGAGAGCCATTTTCTGCCCATGCGCCCGGCAGAAAATAATTGCTGCAAAAATGCAGCGCGATCTGCATCAAACTGGGAAAGAATAAAATGTTGATCCTGAATGAAGTTAATTTTGTATTCAGTATAAAACGGACTCTGGGCACTGATCACGCCTTGCAATTCCAAATAGGTCAGCGCGGTATTCAATACCAGCGGGCGCAAATCAAATTGGTTGGATAATTCATAAGTAGAAATATCAAACACCTCGTCAAACGCGAGCAGATGCTCAACCAATGCACGCAGGCTCTCCGCAGTCGGGGTATCGCCGTAAGTGAAGTTTTCCAACACACGGATATCATCACCCACCGCTAACATTTCGCACAGCGATGGATTGCCGTCGCGCCCGGCGCGGCCAATTTCCTGTACGTAGTTTTCAATCGATTTGGGTAAATTAAAATGGTAGACCGCGCGGATATTACTTTTATCGATACCCATGCCAAATGCGATAGTCGCAACCACAACCGGCACATCGCCACTCATAAAGCGGTTTTGCACCTGTTCGCGCTCGTCATCTTTTAAACCGGCGTGATAATGTACCGCATTCAAACCCGCCGAATTAATCGCAGCGGCAACCTCTTCGGCAGTTTTTTGCAAGGTGACATAAATAACGGTCGCAGCAGCGGGCGGATGCTTGCGCAGGCGCGATAACAATAAATCCATGCGTGTATCTACCGTGCAGGGTGTTACGCGCAACTGCAAATTAGGACGAGCAAAACTTGTTTGAACGTGATATAGCGGCTGAATCGAAAATTGTTTGCAAATGTCAGCGGCAACCGCAGGTGTAGCGGTTGCGGTTAATGCCAGCACGCGTTCAGCGCGCAATTTTTTGGCGAGACCTGCAAGCAATAAATAATCCGGGCGAAAATTGTGGCCCCACTCGGAAATACAGTGGGCCTCGTCTATTGCCAGCAGACTGATTTTCACCTGCGCGAGCCGCTGCACAAATCGCTCGCTCTTCAAACGCTCGGGCGATACATACAATAGCTTCAAACTGCCGTCATACAGCGAAGCATAAATTTTTTGGGTTGCATCTTTATCCAGCGACGAATCCAAGCGAGCCGCGTTGATTCCCAAGTTTTGCAATGCATCGACCTGGTCTTTCATCAACGCAATTAGCGGTGATACCACTAGCGTAAGGCCATCGAACATTAGCGCCGGCAATTGATAACACAGGCTTTTTCCGCCCCCCGTTGGAAAAACAGCGAGCGCGGAGTGGCCGTGCAAAAGCGCATTAACCACCGCTTCCTGGCCCGCGCGAAATGCCGACAAGTTAAATGCGTTGCGTAACAGTTGTTCAGGTGTGGTCATAAGATTTCCGTAGTAGTTAATTGGATCTTCCATGCAGCAGGTAGATTACTGATTCAGTCGTTAAGCTGCACATCATAACACCCTGCTGATTGGGTACCACACGGATCAATCTGGCGACAGAATAAGGAACGACTTGTAACTATCTGTAATTGTCACTGCCGCAACAGCCGTCTATGCTGATTTCGCGTTACACAATTTCTTCACTTGAAAAAAGTTGGCTGCAGCAGGCAATTTTTAACAGCTTCTGAAAAGGAAAATAGTATGTGCTACCCAACCGGCGACTACGCCTACGCTCACACCATGTACACAACCTACGTCACTGTTACTGGCAATTCTCAACAAGCTGCTGTCATGAAAGTTTTTTATGATGCACAACAAAATAACGTTACCCTTCCTGATGTATTTCAGCAAGTCCATGGCGGCGCTACCGTAAGCACTTCGCAGCAGCAGGGAAAAGATGTTGACCGCTCCAAAAGGGTTACTGCCGGTTTTGCGGAATTAAAAGGCAAGGTGAATGCACTTAAGGCAAGTTCCTCTAGCAAACCGCAAAAAAAGGTGACAACAAGCAAACCGTACATTAGCGAGGCGCAAAAGGCGCAACACCAGCAAAATAAAGTACAAAATAAAGCCCAGTCGGAGCTAAATAAAAAAATAAATTTCTTATTGGATAAGAGGCAAAAAAATCCGAACAGCTTAACCAAACAGGAAGTTAAACTTTTGCAAGAAAATGGACATTAACAACTACACCAGCAATAAAAAGAACACCAAATTTTGGTGTTAAAGTTGAATTTTTTCAATAACAATTACCAAAAAAAATCCCTGCATCGCAGGGATTTTTCAGAAGCAATAAAAATCAATTTATTTGAGTCGTTTAACCAATTCAACCCGACGATTTTTTTGCTTGCCTGCATCGCTGGTGTTGTTGCCTGCCGGCGCATAAGGGCCAACACCCTGAGCCTGTAAACGGTTCGCAGCGACCTTGTAATCTTTTACGAGCGCAGCGACTACAGCATCGGCGCGCTGTTTGGACAGCGTTACATTTGCCGCGCCATCGCCGGTGTCATCCGTGTGGCCAACAACGTAAAGTAACAACTCCGGATTGCGTTTTAATAACTCACCAATGGCATCCAGGGTCGGTTTCGATTCCGCCTTAACATCGGCTTTAGCAGTATCAAAATAAATCCCGTAAATCAGTGCCTTGCCGTCCGCATCTATCTGCTGCTTTAAACCATCGGCATTCACTGCAACTAAACCGGTTTGCACCGATTTTTCTTGCACGATAACTTGTTGCACCCCTACCTCCGCTTCATGGGCACCAATAAATAGTGCGACATACACATTGCCGGTCGGTGAGGATTTTTTTCCTAGCAAGTAGTAGGGTTTACGATACCAGTTGTAAACACTCCCCGAATTCGCCAACTCTTCACCCAGGTGGCTAGCCTGTTGTTCGGTGCCACACTGGGCTAATTCACATTGCGAAATAAGCGCAAATCCGGCGTTAGTTAGCGCACTTTTGTAATTTTCATATACTTTCAGTGTCGACACATTGCCAATCGTGTAACTGTGCCGGGTTAAATCACCGGTTAATTGCAGCGGCGTTTTTTCCGTTGCATTTCTGGCATAGGGAATCTTTACCACTTCAGTATCGATTTTTTTGTGCTGGAAAATTTTTGCACCCGGGTAGCGCGGCAGCATTTCATGGTCGCGCGCTTTTTCATCCACCGATAAAGGCTCGGCACTGGTTGGAGTTCCTGCCTGGCCAGCATAAGCCGCGTTCACCTTTATCAAGCCTGTTTCAAGCGATTCTGTTTCAACAATAACTTGTTGCACACTAACTTGTTCCTGATAGGCGCCCACAAACCAGGCGGCAATTATTTTTCCTTTTGGCGACTCCTTCTCGCCAATCCAGTAATAGGGATTGCGATAATTATTGTAGACACTTCCTCGAACCGCCACGGTTGTGCCCAAGGCTTCTGCTTGGACTTCACTGCCGCAAGCCTCAAGCGCGCAGGAAAACAACGCTTTAAATCCTGCTTGTTTTGCGGCGGCAATGTAGTTCTCGTAAACCTTCAGCGAAGAGACATTCTCAATTTCATAATTGTGCATGTACAAATCGCCGATTACATCCAGGCGCTTAAAACTATTCGGCTCCTTACTGTTATCAACAGTAGAAACCGCAAAAGAAAATTTCTCATAGTCATACATTTTTGCCTGTTCCAATTCCGCGCTCGGATAGGCAGCAATCAGCGGATGATCCTGGTCATAATCCGCATACAGCGGCTGGCAGATGAGTGCGGATGAAAATGCGACTGAGAACGCTAACCGCGACAGAGGGTGACGAGACATAACAACTCCTTGGTTAATCGATTGGACAAGAGTTCGCCGGCATCATGGCAGCGAGGACACAAGACTAACGCCGGGAGCTGAATAAACTGTGAATGCAAGTCACAAATCAGGAGAGATAGGTCAAGTTTATGCTAAACCAAGGCTTAACCTGGCGGATAGGTTAAAAAGGAAAAATGGATTTGATTGACAAGGAAATGAACCATAATCGGGTAGATTATATTTTTGCTCAAGGTATAACTCAGTCCGTACAAAAACCCGGCCAGTGCGTAGATCCAAACAGCCGCCCCACTCAATCCTGCGTGAATCGCTACAAAAATAATTGTCACCGCCAAGAGTGGCAGGAGTTCCTGCAACCAAGGATTTGCCGTTAAGCAGGCAACTGCATTGCGCAGGTTTTGCTGGAACAAGAAGCGCATAAACACCTCTTCAGCTACGCAGACAATCGATAGATTCATAGCGGCAAATAACAACACTTGCTCAATCGGCTTAGGTTGCCATGCCAAATTCAATACCGGCACCGCTAAACTAATTACCAATATTGGCGCAATTAAAGCAACGGCTAACGAATAACGTGAACGCACTACAAATTCATCTGTGCGCAATCTTGGCCACAACAAACACAACAATATGAATCCCGCCAGCGCCTTGGAGAAATTTATATAAAAATCATATCCCGATGTTTGGCCATCGCGCGGAAGGCTAAATAACAATGGATAAGAAAACCCAGTAGGTCGATAAGTTGCCACCCAGAACGCCAGCGGCACCAATACTAAAAACAATCCGAGCTTTATCCAGCCATTTAGCTCTTCCTTGCGGAAACACCAAGTCAG